>CAJTOE010000033.1 GCA_910577805.1 uncultured Oscillospiraceae bacterium
GGACAGCCGGTATCCCGCCGGTCCCTGGGCCGCTGGATATTTTTTATGAGGATATGGACCTCGTGGTCATCAACAAGGCCCCCGGTGTACCAGTACACCAGGGGCCGGGGCATTATGACGATACAGTTGGTAATTTTCTGCTGCATCATTACGATTTGGAGAAAGAACCGGCGGATTTCCACCCCGTCCACCGTCTGGACCGGGGGACCTCCGGCCTGCTGGTGGTGGCCAAGCACCCCCACGCCCAGGAACAGTTGAAACATCAGCTCCACACCGGAGCGTTCCAGCGAACCTATCTGGCGGTCTGTGAGGGAACCATGGACCCGCCGGAGGGGCGCATTGAGCTGCCGCTGGGCCCCAAGCCGGGGTCGCTCATTGAGCAGATGGTCCGCCCGGACGGCAAGCCCGCCGCCACCCGGTATGAGACCCTGCGGACCTGGGACGCGTTTTCACTGCTCAGGTTGGAGCTGGAGACAGGCCGGACCCACCAGATTCGGGTCCACCTGGCGCACATGGGCCACCCGCTGGCAGGGGATTTTCTCTACGGCCAGGAGCGTCCGGAGCTGGGCCGGCCGGCGCTGCACTCCGCTTGTTTGAGCCTCCTGCATCCGATTTCACGGGAACGGCTGGAGTTTCACGCGCCTTTGCCGGAGGATATACGGGCGCTGGTGGGGGAGGGGTTTTCACCCTCATCCGTCACGGCTTCGCCGTGCCACCTTCCCCCGTGAGGGGGAAGGCTCCAACAATGGCACTTGCATGACTGCACAGTAGTATCGGTAGCCGCACCGATAAGCCTTCCCCCCTGGCGGGGGAAGGTGGCACCGCCGCAGGCGGTGACGGATGAGGGGGAATCCCCCCCGCCTCATAAACGCATTCCCGCAGGAAACGCCTCCCGGCGCATCAGACCCCACATTTTGTCAATGTAGGCCAGGGTGTAAAAATTCTCGTAATAATGGTAATAAAACGCTCCCCGGAGGGTCATTGCGTACACCCCGTCCCGCTCGGTCACAAAGCCCAGCAGCTTGGCAAGGGCCAGCTCCAAGCCGTACATGCGCTGGAGGGGCACCCCGAAAAACGCCTCAAAATCCCGCGCGTCCACCTGGGTACTGTAGGCGGTCCAGAACAGGTAATAGACCATCCGCTGGCGGCGGGTGAACCGGAGCGTCAGTGCGGTGGGGAGCGTCTTTGCCCCGATGCGCTTGCAGTATTCTTCTACGGAAAACGTGTTGATTTTGAACTGGTCCCGCAGCAGCGTGGTGGCGGAGCATCCGAACCCCAGGAAATTGTCACGGGTCATGGAGGAGTACCGGGCCTGGGTTTCGCTGGAAAAGGTCCAGATCGAACTGCGGGCGTACCCCTTCTCCAGACAGTGGCGGGTGATCGCGTCCAGCAGGGCGCGCTTCTCCCGCCGGGGCATGGGCGGGACCTTGCTGGTTGTAAACGTAAAGTCAATGAACGGGTAGATCGCCACATGATTGGCCCCGATTTGAAAGGCGGTATCGATGTCCGTCCTCAAGTCCTCGAACGTCTGCCCCGGCAGGGCGAAAATGAAGTCCATGGACACCGTTTCAAAGGGGACCGCCGCCAGAGCTTCCGCCAGCTCCGCCGGGCGGACCGGACTGCGGCCCAGGATGCTCTGAAAGCGCGGCTGGAAGGACTGTATGCCAATGCTGATTTTGGTCACGCCGGCCTCTTGCAGAGTCCGCAGGACCGGGATGGTCACATTGTCCGGGTGCAGCTCTACGCCGACGCCCTGGGTGATGTGGAAATGTTCTTGAAGCGCGGCGATGATCTCCCCCAGACGGTCCGCCGCCAGGGCCGGGGTGCCGCCGCCGAAGTACAGGCTGGTGGCTTCTTTTCGGCCCGGATACTGCCCGCCGACCTGGTGGATCTCCGCCAGCAGCGCGTCGATGTAGCGGCTGCATTTTTTGGGCGAATAGACCTCCTTGCAGTAGGGGCAGAAGCCGCAAAGCTGTCTGCAAAACGGAATATGCACATAGAGGCCCAGCCCCTTGCAGTCCGCAAAGGGCAGGGCCTCGTCATATTCGCTCCGGAACGCAAAGGGCTTGGTGGAACGGGTCAGCCACATTCTGGTCAGTTCTGTTATCATATGTACCTCAAATATGTCCGCAGCATTTCGGCGATTATTTTTACGTTTCCCCGGAACAGCAGCGTGTATTCCGCCACAAAGAAGTAGCCGCACTGTTCACACAGCCCAGGGACCTCGATACACCGGCCGCAGACGCTCAGTTTCCCGTTTTCCATCACCACGCACTGGCGGCAGGGGGTGGGGAAGCGGTTTTCGATCAGGTAGGGAAAAGCGTTTTTCAGATTGAACACCGGCGCGCCCTCGTCCATCATCCGGGCAATCGTTTGGCAGCAGGCCGCTTTCTCCTCTTTGGACAGGGCCAGGTCCTTGGTGTCCGGGTAGGGGGTGTGGAAGTTGAAGGACACCGCACGGATATTTTTCGTATCCCGCGCCGTGGCGCAGACCGACGGGATGGCGTTTTTGTTGATTTGGTTGATTGCCATGTAAAGACAGATGTTGTTGGAAGGGGCGGCCTGGATGTTGGCTAAAATCGTATCATAGGTGTCCCCGCGAATGGCGTTGTGGTGCTCCCGGTCGCCGTCCAGGCTGAGTAAAATCAAATCTGCCTCCGGCAGCTCCAGCGGGAAGGTCCCGTTGGTGACGACGTTGACAATGAGAAAGCCCATCTCCTTGGCCTCGATGACCAGGTCCCGCAGCGTTTTGCCGCTGTCCTGCCACAGGAACGTCTCGCCGCCGCAGAAAAACAGGATACGCACGCCTAGTTGGTAGAGCTGGCGCATTTCCCCTAAAATCTGGGGGTAGGGGTGGACGACGGCGGTGATGTTGTTGACCGAGCAGTGCTTACAGTGCAGGTTGCATTTGTCTGTCAGAATGACTGTGCCTAAGATGGGGTCTTTTTTGCCCAGGAGAATAGTCCGGATACCGAACCGGGCAAAATAGAAAAAAGAGGACGCGTTCATGGGGACCTCCCGTCTGCTTCCAGGTGAATGTATATGCGTTTAGTATACTGGTTCCTGGAGCGGAACGCAAGTCCTGTTTTTTCACCCTCATCCGTCACGCTTCGCGTGCCACCTTCCCCCGTGAGGGGGAAGGCTTTGCAGGGAAGCGGAAGTCTGTGGAACATGACCCGCCCAGGGGGTCGGGTCCCACAGTTCACTCCTCCGTTAAGGGGGGAGGCGCTCCCCACCCCACAAATCGCATATTCTTACAAAATGCAGACTTGACTTCACTCGACATAATGTATTAGAATAATAAGTCAGAAACGACGTATCGAGGCCCAATATAGGCAGGAGGCTGTTATGGCGGAACAAGCAAGTTTTATCGGAAGCGTGCAGCATACCCCCGATACCATCCAGCGGCTGTATAAAACGGAATATTATACATACGATACCCTGCGCATCCTCTCCCGCTTTCTCTTCGGAGGCGCACTGATTGCCGCCGCCCTGATCCTGGAGCTGCCCCGCCCGGTCCAGATTCTGCTGCTGCTGGCGGGGTGCTGGCTGATTATCAGCAAGGATTTTCCCGCCGCCGTCCGGGCCGACCAGGTCCTGGACAACCGTAAGGCGGCCCTCCCTTTGCACATCTGCTCCTTCTTCGAGGACCGGGTGGAGCTGTCCGGCGAGGGGTCCATGAAGCTGGCGTATCCCAAATTCCAGCGCCTGATCGAGGATGAACAGTATCTGTATCTGTTTTTAGGCCGGCAGTCGGTGTGCATGGTGGAGAAGGACGGCGTGGAGGGAGGCAGTCCGGAGGAGCTGAAGGCCTTCGTGGCCCGGCTGACCGGCCTGTCCTGGCAGCGCAACCGCTCCCTGCTTACGATGAATCTGGCCGACCTGCGCCAGGCCCTGCGGGACCGCCGGGCGCGCTGAGAACCGCGTTTCACCAATCAAACTAAGGAGAGTATTTCAGCTATGGCAGGCACGAAGTCCAATGTCAGCGCACGGGAAACGGCGTATCAACTCATCCGAAGCCGGATCATCAATTTAGATCTGAAGCCCAATGACGTTTTGAACGAAAAAGAGCTGGTGGAAGAAATGGGCATGAGCCGCACCCCCATCCACGAGGCGATTATCATGCTCAGTCTGGAGCATCTGGTGTCCGTGCGCCCGCAGAGCAGCACCTTTGTGGCCCCCATCGACCTGAAAATGGTGGGCATCGAGCAGTTTAACCGCTGCGCGGTGGAAAAAGAGATCGCCCGGCTGGCCTGCGGCACGCTCCAGGAAGAGCACCGGCAGATGTATGAGGAAAATTTGCAGCTCTACCAGATCTACATCAACTCCCAAAGCCCCGACCGGGACCACCAGCTTTTCGACCTGGACAACGCGTTCCACCGCATCGCCTTCACCGTCTGCGGGCGGGGAGAGTATTTTGACTGGATGCTCAAGTCCTTCCAGCACATCGAGCGCATCCGTATTTTAAGCCTGCGCATGAACATCGCCGCCTATGTGAAGGAGGACCACGAGCAGCTGACCCAGGCCATGCTGCGCGGCGACGTGGGGCAGGTGGGGGAGCTGCTGGACATGCACCTCAAGCGCTATCAGGATGACCTTCTGCCCATCCAGAAGCGCTATCCGTATTATTTCCAAACTTGAAAAAAACTTCCAAAAGAGCGCGTCCGGGGGATGCGCTCTTTTTTGACAGGATTTTACACGCCCGGACAGGTATAATATGGACGGTCCACCTAATAAATCCCTTTTAATTCGTGGATATGCACAAAAAATTTCTGAAATTTTGGAGGGAATCCCAGTTGAAAATGATATTTTGATATATTAGAATATCACCAGACCGGTAAACAAACACCGAAAAAATCATAAGGAGGAACCAAAATGAAAATCAAAAAGCTCCTGGCTGGCGCCGTGTGCGCCGCACTCTCCCTGTCTCTGCTGGCTGGCTGCGGCAACAGCGGAACGCCCGCGCCCAGCGGCTCCGGCACCCCCAGCGGCTCCGGCGGCGGCGCGACTGAGGAACCCCTCACTCTGAAGCTGGCCCACAACCTGGCCGAGGACCACGCTGTCCATATCGCCATGACTGCCTGGGCTGAGGAGGTCAAGACCCAGTCCAACGGCTCCATCACCATCCAGATCATCCCCAACGGCACCCTGGGCAGCGAGGCTGACTGTATTGCCCAGATCCAGGCCGGCGCGCTGGAAATGACCAAGGTTTCCGCCGGTACCTTGGGCAACTTCAAAAATGAGTGGAACGTGCTGTCCGTGCCCTATGTCTTCAACGACAAGGAGCATTACTACAAGGTGATGGACGGCGAGATCGCCCAGGACCTGTACGGCCTGACCGCCGGCGACGGCTTCCAGGGCCTGACCTGGCTGGACTCCGGCGCCCGCTCCTTCTATACCGCCAACACCCCCATCCGCACCCCCGCTGACCTGAAGGGCCTGAAGATCCGCACCATGGACTCCCAGATGGCCATCGACATGATGACCGCTCTGGGCGGCTCCTCCCAGGTTATGAGCTACAGCGAGATCTACACCGGTATGCAGCAGGGCAACGTGGACGGCGCGGAGAACAACGTCACCGCTCTGCGCGACCACGCCGACGTGACCAAGTACTACTGCTTCGACGAGCACACCCGCATCCCCGACATCATCGTGATCTCCAGCAACATCTGGAACAAGATGTCCGACAATCAGAAGCAGATCATGCAGGACACTGCCGCCAAGATGACCGAGGACTACAAGACCGCATGGGCCGACTTTGAGAACGAGGTCCTGGAGGCTGCCACCAGCGGCTCCAACCCCGTGGAGCTGATCCGCGACGTGGATACCGCCGCCTTCCAGGAGGCCTGCCAGCCCATCTACACCAACCTTCAGACCAGCGACCCCGCTGTGTACGCCTACGTGGAGCGCATCCAGGAAGCTGGCAAGTAAGAAACACTGATTTGCACCTGATTGTTTGACAGCCCAGGGAGCCGGATCTGGGCTCCCTGGGCTGTCCTTGTGTTTGTAAGTTAAGGAGATGAAAGCTTGAAAAAGTTTGAGAAAATCCTGGATACCGGCATGAGATTCATTATGGCCGTCTTTATGCTGGCTCTGGTGCTGGGAGGCACCTGGCAGATCTTTACCAAGATGATTTTGAACAACCCCTCCACCGTGACGGATGAGTTTTTACGCTACGTACTGATCTGGGCCTCCCTGATCGGCTCCGCCTACTGCTTCTACCGGGACGAGCATCTGTCCCTGGACCTGGTGAAGGACCGGGTCCACGGTCCCGCCGCCGTGGTGCTGACCATCTTCATCGAGGCCATGATCCTGTTCTTCGTGGGCTACGTGTTCGTGTATGGCGGCTGGAAGCTCACCGTCAACGCCACCAACAGCTCCGCCGTGACCCGCATCCCCTTTAAATTCCTGTACTCCATCGTCCCCCTGTCCGGTATTTTTATCGTGGTGGCCCGGATTTTGAAGTACGTCCAACTGTTTACCGACAAGAAAGGGGAGGGGAAATAAATGGTACTGCAAGCTGTCTTAGTCCTGTTCGGCTCCTTCTTCGTGATGCTCTTCGCCGGAGTGCCCATCTCCGCCGGTATCGGCATCGCCTCTATCGTCACGGCCGTTGTCAGCGGAATGCCTGCGGATATCTTCGCCCTGACGGCCGCCCAGCGCTGCTTCTCCGGCCTGGATTCCTTCTCCCTGCTGGCGCTGCCCTTCTTCAGCCTGGGCGGAAACCTGATGAATAAGGGCGGTATCGCCCGCCGTCTGATCCGCCTGGCCCGGCTGCTGGTGGGCTGGGTGCCCGGCTACCTGGGCGCGACCAACGTGCTGGCCAACATGTTCTTCGGCGCGGTGTCCGGCTCCTCCGTGGCCGCGGCTTCCGCCATGGGTTCCATCATGAGCCCCCTGGAGCTGGATGAGGGCTACGACCCCAACTACTCCGCCGCGGTCAACATCTGCTCCGCCCCCACCGGCCAGCTGATTCCCCCCAGCGGAGGCCTGATCCTCTACTCCATCACCGCCGGCGGCGTGTCGGTTGCGGCCCTGTTCATGGGCGGCTATCTGACCGGTATTTCCCTGGGCGTGGCTGTGGCGATTGTCGCTGTGGCCCTGGCGGTCAAGATGGGCTATAAGAAGTCCGAGATCGAAGAGAAGGACCCCGCCTGGAAGGTCTGGGTGGACGCGATCCCCGCACTGCTGGCCGTGGTCATTGTGATGGGCGGCATTCTGACGGGTAAGTTTACCGCGACGGAGGCCGGCGTGGTGATGGTTCTGTACTGCGGCCTGCTGGCGGTGGTCTACCGTGAGATGAACCTGAAAACCCTCTACGAGCTGCTGGCGGACACCATGAAGGGCTCCGCGACCATCCTGTTCCTGATCGCCTCCTCCTCCATCATGTCCTACGTGATGTCCTACACCGGCATTCCTGCCGCGATCAGCTCCGGCCTGATGAGCGTGTCCGACAACCGCTATATTCTGCTGCTCATCATGAACGTATTCCTGCTGATTATGGGTATGTTCCTGGACCTGACCCCCGCCGTGCTGATCTTCACCCCCGTATTCCTGCCCATCGCCCGGAGCATCGGCATGAGCGACGTACACTTCGGCCTGATGCTGATTATGAACCTGGTCATCGGCTCCGTCACGCCTCCGGTCGGCTCCGTGCTGTTTGTGGGCTGCGGCGTCGGCAAGGTGAAAATCGAGGGCGTGACCCGCTATATCCTGCCCATGTTTGTCGCCATGGTCGCCGCCCTCTTCCTGGTGACCTATATCCCCGCCATCCCCCTGATTGTCCCCTATCTCTGCAAGCTGGTTCCCTCCTTCTGGTGGAACTGACCGCGTGAGACAGTTTCCCGGCCAACGCGGGCTGCCCCATGGAACCCCCTCGCTGGCCGGGTACTTTTTCAACCTTTTTCTCTTTGTGAAAAATTGATGTATTTGGAGTGAGACGCCATGAAAATTTGTTCTGTTTTAACCTCCATGGAGCGCCAGGACGGCGCGTTCCTGCTCCACGCCAACTGTGCGGACATTAAAGTGTGCTTTGTCACGGACGAGATCGTCCGGGTCCGGGCCTCCTTCGACAAGGAGCTGGCGGAGGAGTCCTATGTGCTGGCCACCACCGCCTGGGAGGACCGACTGGACCCCCTCTTTGAGGGTGAGCGCACCCGCGTGCAGCCTGTCCAGCCCGCCGTGGCCGACGAGAAAGATTCCGTCACCTTCACCACCGCCAAGCTGCGCCTGGTGGTGGACAAGGACCCCCTGTCCTTCAAGCTCTACAACGGAGAAGGCGAGCTTCTTTACAGCGACCTGCCCGGCAACCCCTTCGTGCTGGACTCCAACCAGCGCGTGGTCCACTACAGCCGCATGGAGGAGGACGACTGCTTCTACGGCTTCGGCGAAAAGACCGGCCTGCTGAACAAGAATAAAGAATTTATTCGCCAGCGCGCCACCGACGCCCTGGGCTACGACGCCACCAAGATGGACACCCTGTACAAGCACATCCCCTTCTATATCCGCCTCAGCCGCCAGACCAAGAAGGCCGTTGGCCTGTTTTACCACAACTTCTACGAGTCCGTCTTTAACATGGGCCGGGAGAAGAGCAACTATTGGCCCCGGTACACCTACTGGCAGGCCGACGGCGGCGACATTGACCTGTTCCTCATCGGCGGCGACACCCTGGCCCGCGTGGTAGATAACTACACCCTGCTGACCGGCCGTCCCGCCCTGCTGCCCAAGCGGGCGCTGGGCTATCAGGGCTCCTCCATGTACTACCCGGAGCTGGAGAAGGACAGCGACGACGCGGTGCTGGAGTTCATCGACACCGTGAAGGAGGAGGGCTTCCCCATCGACGGCTTCCACCTGTCCTCCGGCTACACCAGCTACAACAACAAGCGCTGCGTGTTCACCTGGAACACCACCCGCTTCAAAGACCCCAAGGGCTACTTCTCCGCCATGAACGAGAAGGGCGCGCAGAACGTGCCCAACGTGAAGCCCGGCATTCTGCTGTGCCACCCCTGGTTCAGCGAGTTCGAGGGCAAGGACGTGTTTGTGAAGGAGGCCGAGTCCGACCACTACAGCGTTGGCAAATGGTGGGGCGGCGACGGCGCGTTCTGGGACTACACCAAGGAGTCCGCCCGGAAGATCTGGAAGGAATATCTGATCGAAAACGTCATCGGCGTGGGCACCAACTCCGTCTGGAACGACAACTGCGAGTATGACAGCCTGCTGGACAAGGACAGCCGCTGCGACTTCGACGGCAAGGGCGGCACCATCGGCCAGCTCAAGCCCATCATGTCCACCATTATGTGTAAAATCGGCGGCGACGCGGTGGTGGAGCACGACCCCAACGCCCGGCCCTATGTGGTGTGCCGCAGCGGCAGCGCCGGCATCCAGAAGTACGCCCAGAACTGGTGCGGCGACAACTACACCAGCTGGACCTCCCTGCAATACAACATCCCCATTATCACCGGCATGGGCCTGTCCGGCCAGCCCAACGAGGGCGCGGACATCGGCGGCTTTGCCGGCCCCGCCCCGGATGAGGAACTCTTTGTCCGCTGGGTCCAGAACGGCGTGTTCCAGCCCCGGTTCTCCATCCACTCCGCCAGCAATGACAACACCGTCACCGAGCCCTGGATGTACCGGGACTCCGCGGACCTGATCCGCAGCGCCATCCTGCTGCGCTACCGCCTGGCCCCCTACCTGTACTCCGCCGAGTACGAGGCCAGCCAGACCGGCGCACCCATCATGCGCGCCCTGGTCTACGAGTTCCAAAACGACCCCAACGTCTACGACGAGAGCTTTGAGTTCCTGTACGGCCGGGATATCCTGGTGGCCAACGTCATCGAGCCTGGCGCAACTACCCGGAAGGTCTATCTGCCGGCGGGCTGCAAGTGGTACGACTGGAACAACAACTTTGCCTGCTACGAGGGCGGCCAGACCATCGAGGTCCCCGTGACCCTGGAGACCATCCCCATGTTCCTCCGGGAGGGAGCCATTGTCCCCATGGCCCTCAACCAGCTCATGAGCATGGAGCGGGACCACGCCACCGGCCTGCACATCACCATGGTCCCCGGCGAGGAGCGCACCTATGTGCTGTATGACGACGACGGCGTGACCAACGACTACAAGAAGGGCCTGTGCCGCAAGACCACCATCCATATGTCCGGCACCGATGTGGTGAAGGTGGACTTCTCCTCCGAGGGCGAGTACACCGACTTCGTGAAGGACATGGAGGTGGAGATGGTCCGCAAGGACCGCAGCCCCTTCTGGGTGGCCCTGGGCGACGAAAAGCTGGAGCATTTCCTCAACCGCCGCAAGTTCGACGCCGCCGCCAAGGGCTGGTACTACAGCCAGACCAAGAAGGCCGTGCTGGTCAAGTACCCCAACCCCGGCCGGGACATCAACCACGGCATTGCCGGCATCGGTCAGCCGCAGGAGAGCAAGAGCGGGAACGGAATGCAGATCACGCTGACCGTTTCCTTCGAGGACTTTGACCTGATCGGCATGTAAGGGAGAGAACGACCATGATTTTGAAACAATTCCAGTCCATCGAAAAGACCCCGAACGGCTATCTGCTCCACGGCGACTGCGCGGACGCGATGCTGGTGTTCCTCAGCGACGATGTGATCCGCCTGCGGGTGTCTTTTGAGAAAAAATTCCCGGAAGCGTCCTATACCCTGGTGACCACCGCCTGGGAGGACCGTCTGGACCCCCTCTTTGCCGGCGAGCGCACCCGGATCACCGCGCTGGACGTTCCCTGCGAGGACGCGGGGGAGACGCTGGTGTTCCGTACCGCCACCCTGAAGCTGGTGCTGAAAAAGGAGCCGTTCTCCTTCTCCCTCTACACCGCCCAGGGCAAGTGCATCTACCGGGACCTGGCGGAGCGGGCCTTTGAGGTGGACCAGCTGGGCCGTCTGAGCCACTACTCCTGCATGGACCGGGAGAAGGACCACTTCTTCGGCTTCGGCGAAAAGACCGGCCACCTGGACAAGAAGGGCCGCCGCCTGCGTATGAGTCCCAAGGACGCCATCGGCCACGACCCGGAGAACGGCGACCCCATGTACAAGCACATCCCCTTCTATATCCGCACCAGTGAGAGCAATCTTCACGCCCTGGGCCTGTTCTACCACAACTCCTACGACTGCGTGTTCGACATGGGCCAGGAGATCAGCGGCTACTGGGAGCGCTACTGCTACTGGCAGGCTGACGGCGGCGACATTGACCTGTTCCTCATCAACGGCCCCAAAATGGCCGACGTGATCGACCGGTACACCTGGCTCACCGGCCGCACCGCCCTGCCCACCAAGCAGTCCCTGGGCTTCTGCGCCTCCACCATGTACTACGCCGAGCTGGAGCAGGACTGCGACCAGGAGATCTATAAGGTCATTGACAAGCATCTTCAGGAGAAGATTTATATTGACAACTTCTGGCTGGCCTCCGGCTACTCCTCCGGCGAGGAGGACGGCCTGCGCTACACCTTTAACTGGAACTATAAGCGCTTCCCCGACCCGGAGAAGTTTTTTGAGACCATGAACGCCAAGGGGATCAACGTCATTCCCAACCTGAAGCCCGGCGTGCTGCAAAACCACCCCTACGCCAAGTACTACGAGGACCGGAACGCGTTCATCAAGACCGCCGACGGCAAGGACGATTACCGGGGCCGCTGGTGGGGCGGCGAGGGACGGTTCATCGACTTCACCGGCCCCGCCGGCCGGGAGGCCTGGAAGCAGCTTTTGAAGGAAAATATCCTGAACAAGGGCGCAAAGACCGTCTGGAACGACAACTGCGAGATGGACGGCATCGAGGACCGTGCCGCCAAGTGTGACTTCGAGGGCCAGGGCGGCACCATGGCGGAGCTGAAGATCATTCACTCCAACATGATGGCTTACATCGGCTGGAAAGCCCTGGAGGAGACCTACCCCAACGAGCGGCCCTATGTCATCAACCGGGCGGGCTTCGCCGGTGTGCAGCGCTATGCCCAGGTGTGGGGCGGCGACAACCTCACCGACTGGAACACCGTGAAGTTCAACCTGGCGACGATCATGGGCATGGGCCTGTCCGGCTGCGCCAACATGGGCTGTGACATCGGCGGCTTTGCCGGCGGCGCGCCGGAGGGCGAGCTGATGCTGCGCTGGATTCAGAGCGGCATCTTCCAGCCCCGGTTCACCATCAACTCCGCCAACAGTGACAACACCGTCACCCAGCCCTGGATGTACGAGGAGCTTCTGCCCCAGGTTCAGGCGGCTTACGCCCTGCGCTACCAGCTGCTGCCCTACCTGTATTCCCTGATGTACGAGGCCAGCGTGACCGGTATGCCCGCCATGCGGCCCCTGTTCCTGGAGTTCCCGGAGGACGTGAACTGCTACCGGGACAAGAACCTGACCTTCATGTTCGGCCCCGCCCTGCTGGTGGCCAACGTAGTGGAGAAGGGCGCGACTGAGCGGACGGTTTATCTGCCCGCCGGAAGCAAGTGGTACGACATGAACGATTTCATGCGGGAGTACGAGGGCGGCCAGACCATCACCGTGCCGGTGACCCTGGACTCCATCCCCATGTTCCTCCGGGGCAGCGCCATTCTGTGTACCAGCCAGGACGTGACCCACATCCTCAGCGACACCATGAAGCAGCTTGACCTGACCATCAGCGCCGAGACGGACAACAGCTTTGTGTTCTACGACGACGACGGCCACACCCAGGACTTCCAGAAGGGCGTGTTTGCCAAGACGACCATCTCGGTCAAGGCCGGGGACCGCAAGACCATCTCCTTCCACAAGGAGGGCAGCTTCGCCGGAACGGTGGAGCGCCTGACCCTGAAGGTGGTCAGCAAGGAGAAGGGCGCGTTCTGGGTCAGCGTGGACGGCCAGCGCATCCCCCGGTTCCTGGTGCGGGACAACTGGGAGGAGGCGGACGCAGGCTGGTACTACAACCTGTCCGACCGCACGGTCTGGGTCAAGTGCGCCAAGCCCCAGAAGGACGATTTCGATATCGTCGTCTCGACGGAGAAGTTCGACCTGATCGGCATGGCCGATGAGGTGGCGGAAAAAGAGTAATCGAGTAAGCGGCGTAATGCGATAAGCTTTTGGGATTTTTGGGGGATTTTTCACCCTCATCCGTCACGGCTTCGCCGTGCCACCTTCCCCCGTGAGGGGGAAGGCTCGAACACTGGCACTTACTTGACTGCGAAGTAGTCTCGGTAGACGCAGCGATAAGCCTTCCCCCCTGGCGGGGGAAGGTGGCTGGCCGGAGGCCAGACGGATGAGGGGGAAAATGCGGGGAAGAAGCCTGTGTGCCGCCCCCCAAATCCCAGGCATAAAACGAATCAATTTGCAGAAAATTTTTTGAGAGGTGAATCACTATGCCAATGCAGATGGGTTTTCGCTGGTACGGTGAGGGGAACGACCAGGTCTCTCTGGCCGACATCAAGCAGATCCCCGGCGTGACCAGCATCGTCTGGGCCCTGCACAACAAGCAGCCCGGTGAGATTTGGGAGAAGGAAGAAATCGCCCAGGTCCAGAAGCAGCTGGAGCCTTACGGCTTCAACATGGACGTGGTGGAGTCGGTGAACGTCCACGACGACATCAAGATCGGCCTGCCCACCCGGGATAAATATATCGAGAACTATATTCAGACCATCCGGAACCTGAAGGATTTCGGCGTGAAAGTCATTTGCTACAACTTCATGCCCATCTTCGACTGGACCCGGACCGACCTGTTCCACCCCATCGGAGACGGCTCCACCGCCCTGTACTACCAGAAGGACATGATTCAGGACGACCCCAAGGTGATGGCGGACTATATCCTGAAAAACCTGAACGGCCTGACCTTCCCCGGCTGGGAGCCGGAGCGCATGGCCCGTCTGGACGAGCTGTTTGCGGCCTATAAGCCGGTCACCAAGGAGAAGCTGTGGGAGAATTTGAAGTATTTCCTGGAAAAGCTGATGCCCGTGTGCCGGGAGTGCGACATCAAAATGGCCATTCACATGGACGATCCCCCCTGGGACATCTTCGGTCTGCCCCGCCTGATGGTGGACGGCCCGGCCATCGACCGCTTCCTGTCCATGGTGGACGACCCCTATAACTGCCTGACCCTCTGCTCCGGCAGCCTGAACGCGAACCCGGAGAACAATGTGGCCTCCATCGTCCGCAAGCACTGCGACCGCATCGCGTTCGCCCACATCCGCAACGTGAAGCACTTCCCCAACGGCGACTTCTCCGAGGCCAGCCACCGGGAGTGCGACGGCGACACCGGCATCCTGGACATCCTGCGGGCATACCACGACTGCGGTTTCGAGGGCTATATCCGCCCCGACCACGGCCGTCACCTGTGGGGCGAAGGCCCCGGCACCTGCCGCCCCGGCTATGGACTGTATGACCGGGCCTTAGGCGTGATGTATATGCTTGGCGCATGGGACCTGATGGAAAAGGAAAAAGCAGGAAAGTAAAAACGGGAAAGTGAGGAACAGCATGAAGCTTTCTGATATTCAGAACGGAACCTATAATCCCCAGGAGTGGGCGGACAAGGGCTATCAGCTGCCCAAGTTTGATATGAAGGCCGTCCGGCAGAAGACCCACGACGAGCCTACCTGGCTGCACTTCGGCGCGGGCAACATCTTCCGGGCTTTCCCGGCGGCGGTGCTGCAGAACGTGCTGGACACCGGCGCGTATGACCGGGGCGTCATCGTGGCCGAGGGCTTTGACTTTGAGATCATCGACAAGGCCTACCGCCCCTATGGGGATATGAGCCTGCTGGTGGTGCTGAAGTCCGACGGGTCCATCGAGAAAAAAGTGGTGGCCTCCGTCACCGAGAGCCTGAAGGCCGACCCCCAGTTCGGCGAGGACTGGGCCCGGCTGGAGGAGATTTTCCAAAAGCCCTCCCTTCAGATGGTCAGCTTTACCATCACGGAAAAGGGCTACTCCGTGGCCCCCGCCGACCTGGAGCGGGGCCTCACCCCCGCCCTCATCATGGGTAAGGTCACGGCGCTGCTCTACCGGCGCTATCAGGCCGGCGCTCTGCCCCTGACCGTGCAGAGCATGGACAACTGCTCCCACAACGGCGACAAGGTGAAAGCCGCCGCCTTTGCCTACGCCGAGGCCTGGGCCAAGGCCGGGCTGGTGGACCAGGGCTTCCTGGACTACCTGAAGGACGAGAGCAAGATCACCTTCCCCTGGAGCATGATCGACAAGATCACCCCCCGGCCCGACGCCCAGGTCCAGGATATGCTGGCCAAGGACGGGTTCGAGGACAACTATACCATCGTCACCGAGAAGCGCACCTACACCGCCCCCTTTGTCAACGCGGAGGAGACGGAGTACCTGGTCATCGAGGACAAGTACACCAACGGCCGTCCCCCCCTGGAGAAGGGCGGCGTGCTGTATGTGGACCGGGAGACTGTGGACAACGTGGAGCGCATGAAGGTCTGCACCTGCCTCAACCCCCTGCACACCGCTATGTCCATTTACGGCTGCCTGCTGGGCTACACCCTGATTTCTGACGAGATGAAGGACGGGGATATCTGCGGGCTGATTACCAAGATGGGCTATCAGGAGGCCATGCCTGTGGTGGTGGACCCCGGCGTGCTGCGCCCCTCCGAGTTCATCAACGCGGTGCTGACCAAGCGTCTGCCCAACCCCTTCATGCCCGACGCGCCCCAGCGCATCGCCACCGACACCTCCCAAAAACTGCCCATCCGGTTCGGTGAGACCATTAAAGCCTATCAGGCCCGCGGCCTGGATATGGGCGAGCTGATTTTGATCCCCCTGGTGCTGGCGGGCTACGCCCGGTATCTCAAGGGCGTGGACGACACCGGCGCGGCCTTCGAGCCCTCTCCCGACCCCCTGCTGGCGGAGCTTCAGGCCATCGTGGCTCCCCTGGAGGTCAAGGAGGGCGCCCAGGATATGAGCTGCCTGAAGGCGCTCTACAGCCGCAAGGACGTGTTCGGCCTGGACCTGTACGAGGCGGGTTTGGGCGGACAGATTGAGGGCATGGCGGCGGAGCTGTTTGCCGGCCCCGGCGCGGTGCGCAATACGCTGCATAAGTACGTGTCGGCCCGCTGACCGATTGAAAAGCTGAATAGCGAGGTGCTTTGACGTGAAAAAGAAATCCCGTTTTCTGGCGATTCTGCTGTCGGCCCTTCTGACCGTCTCCCTTCTGCCCAGTGCGTTTGCAGAGGAGGAAGCATTTGATTACTCCGCCTATGAAAAGGGCGTAACGGTGGAAAAGGACAGCGCGTCTCCCACCGGCTACACCGCTACCTTTGTCTACAAGGAGCTTCCCAGCTACACCGCCCCCGGCGGTGCAGCTCTGGGGAAGCTGGCCAAGGTCGAGCTGTACAGTGACTGCCTGATGCTGTTCCAGTATGAGGAGCAGGCTTCCGGAGTGGGCATCGACAAGGCCAACGCCCACCGCCCGGAGGAGTTTAAGGCCGGGATGTATCCGGCCGGCGGCAACGGCGACACCACCTGCTATGTGGAAATGACCAGTCTGGGCGACGGCCTGTGGGGCTGCCGGGTGCCTCTGTCCAGCGGCGCGTTTGTGTACAACTTCCGCGTCACCGACGAGGCGGGGACTTCCCTCAGCCGCCTGGACGACCCCAGCAACCCCACCCTGACCAACACGGCGACCAAGATCCACAGCCTGTCCAGCATGGTCTATGTGCCCTATGACGCGGCCAAGCAGGGGACCGGGACCTGGGCGGACCGCTCGGCGGAGCTGCCCCAGGGGGAGCGCACCAAGCGCGGCACGGTGGAGACGGTGTCCTATACGGGCGCGGACAACACCCAGCACGGCCTTGCGGTCTATCTGCCCGCCGGGTACGACAAAAACCGCAGTGAGCCCTACAAAGTTCTGTACCTGTCTCACGGCACCTCCGGCGATATCTACGGCAACGAACTGCGCTGGATGCACGAGGGCGCAGTAGCCAATATCATGGATAACCTGATTGCCGCCGGAAAGGCGGAGCCTTTCGTGGTCGTGACCATGAACAACCAGCAGTACAGCCAGGGCGAGGGCCACTCCGGTCCGAATTGGAAGTACTCCGACATCGAGACCGACCAGATCGACCACATCATGCCCTATGTGGAGGAGCATTACAACGTCAGCAAGACCGCGGAAGGCCGTGCTTATGCCGGTCTGTCCATGGGCGGCTCCACCACCAGCAATATGCTGATGTACCACCCCGACCTGTTCTCCTACTACGGCATCTGGAGCTACGCCAATGTGGAGGGCGTTCAGGGTGAGACCGAGCAGAAGACGCTGTCCGGCCTGACCAGCAAGCCCAATATCATGCTGGCCGCCGGGTCCTGGGACTTCGGACTCTCTCCTGTGAAGGAGTTCGGCGCGGCCCTGGAAAAGCTGGGCCTCAAGTACACATTCCTGGAAGTCCCCGCCGCCCATGACTGGGAGTGCTGGCAGCTGACCTACGCCAACGCCGTGGAAAACTTCTTCTGGAAGAACAGCACCTCCGCCCCGGAGCCTAAGCCGGAGCCTGCCCCAGGCCTGTCCTTCCAGGACGTAGCAGAGGGCAGTCCCTATTATGACGCGGTGCGCTACTGCGTGGAAAAGGGCCTGATGACCAGCTCCGGCAGCGATTCTCTGTTTGCACCGGGCGCGCCTGTGACCCGCAGCGCATTGGTGTCGGTCCTGTACGGCATGGAGGGCAGTCCCGCCGCCGGTGGCAGCAGCTTTTCGGACGTAGCGTCCAAGGCGGAATATGCCAGTGCGGTGAAGTGGGCGCAGGCCAGCGGCTTGGTCAGCGGCTACGGAGACGGCCGGTTCGGCCCCGATGACTTCGTGACCTGGGAACAGATGCTGAGCATCCTGTACCGCTACGCAGACAGCAAGGGCTGCGACGTCAGCGGACAGTCCAGCGTATCCGCTGCGGTCAGCGATTACGCGAAACCCGCGGCACAGTGGGCGGCCGCAAACCATATGCTCCCCAGCGAGTTTACCGCCAGCCGGGCGGTCGTGCGCGGCCAGCTGGCTGTGATTCTTCAGCAATTTTGTGAAACTGTCGTGAAATAAAGAAGGAGGTCTTTGTTAATTATGAGAAAGGCATTTATCTGTCCCACAAAGTACGTGCAGGGCGAGGACGAGCTGCTGAACCTGGGCTATTTTGTCAAAACGTTCGGAGATTCGGCGCTGCTGATTGCCAACCCCGAC
>CAJTOE010000034.1 GCA_910577805.1 uncultured Oscillospiraceae bacterium
CCAGCGGTACGGGCGCGGTGATTTCCGGCTTCTGCGGCAGGACCTCCGGGGCCGGGACCCAGAGCGGCACCTATTACTTGAATATGGGTAACTTCACCTATCGGGATGTCCCCTTCGCCGCCAGCTATCCGGACGAGACCGTGGGCCTGAAAGAGGCCTCCTATAAAGAGCTGTCTGCGGAGAACTCCCTTATCAGCCGGATGGAGCGGCTTACCGGCAAAGACGCGTACCCCTATCCTACGGCCGTGCGGGATGAAGCTGGCCGGCCGGTTTATCACGGAAAGTACTGGCCTGTGCCGCTGGACCTGGGACAGATGGGCGTGTACTACTGGGAAAAGCTGACGGTGAACGGCGCGGAAAACTACTATATCAAAATGCTGGCCGTGAATCCGAAGA
The DNA here is from genome assembly GCA_910577805.1 of uncultured Oscillospiraceae bacterium. Taxonomy (GTDB): domain Bacteria; phylum Bacillota; class Clostridia; order Oscillospirales; family Oscillospiraceae; genus Lawsonibacter. Next base: position 397 of record CAJTOE010000034.1, read on the forward strand.
CCCAAAAAATGACCCAAATGAGTACCCTGTCCAACGCCCACGACGACGGCGGCGTGGTGACGGAGTACGGGTACGGCTACTACACCCATAATGAACACTCGGTCATTGATGTGAGCTCGACAGACATCCACTACGTCCTGAACGGGCAGGATTTTGCATTCAGTAACAAAACGCCGAACCTGGAGGATAATAAATCTGATGCGGAAAAGCAGGCAGATAGAAAGCTCCAGGAGCTGATGCCGGAATTCCGGTTCCACTCCTATCTCAGCTACACGCTGGGGAAAGACGGCGGGGGACTCTACCCCCAAGCCGATTCCAACAAGCCAAACGGAACTGTGACACTGAAGCAGGATGGGAAGGACGGCAAAGAACTGGCGGTCGAGTTTACCTGGAATCCCTTCTTTGCCGGGGCACTGTCCGTAGAACTCCCCAATGGGTGGACCGGCGCGGGGGTCCCTGTCACCAGAGAAAACAGCCCCGGACACGAAAGCAACGCCTATGGCGTGCGTTCCATCCGGCAGCTGCAATTCATCAACTGGAACAGCGGAAGCAAGAATACCAGAACGGTGATGTCCGGTTCCGATACGCAACTGAATTTCCCCTATCTGTCTAACTCCGCCAGCACTGGAAAGTATTATTGGGTCCAGAGCCACGATATCCAGGGCGAGCTGGAGGAGGATGGAACATATCGGAAATACACCCCCATTGCCGAGTACTATGACAGCAGCGATAAAAGCCTTGGCAACTTGTCGGGCTGGTTCGGCGGGCACTACGACGGAGCCAACTATGTTATTGAGAATGTCAACATTCAGGGACAGATGGCCTCCTGCGCGGGGCTGTTCGGCGTGGTCTATAACGGCACCCTGAAAAACATCGTAATGTACTCCTCAACAGGCGAAAGCACTGTGACCAGCGGGTATTATACGAATACGCAATCGTCGTGGTATGCCATTGGGGCGCTGGCGGGAGTCGCGGCTTCTCATACTGGAAATGCAGTAGAAAACTGCGCAGTTTCGGGCTACACCATCAAGGCTTATACTTATACAGCTACCAACAGCGGCAGATGGGGCGGCACCGGTGTAGGCGGTCTGCTGGGTATCTCCAATATGAACCTGAGCGGCTGCTCGTCTGTTGTCGATGTACAGGTCCTAAGCGGTTCTACCTCCAACGACAATATGCGTATTGGCGGACTGGTGGGGGTCTGTCAGAAGGGTATTACAGCCTGCTACGCAGGCGGTAGCATTAAAATTGAAAGTGGAGTAGACACAAAAGGTAACGGCATTTATGTCGGCGGTATCGTCGGCGGCTGCTATATGAAACCCCTCTGGGTGGCGGGGCAGTACAATACAGAAGGCCGACGAGTCACGATTGGCTATGAGTACGATACAGAGAAGGCGACAGGGAATGATAACAAGGCCTCCTACGGAGCAATCGACAACAGCCTGACCGACTGTTACAGCTATGTGGAACTGCCCGATTTGAAGAGCATAAACGGAGATAAGACGGGGTATAGGGACAAACAACTTCGAGCTCTGTATGCGCTGGGCGGCACCGGTGAAATCAATAGCTCTGTGACTGTGGATAAGCAGTATGAGTATTCACATCTGCCGAATGGGTCGGGAGCGCGAAACCACGGCACCTGTACCATTACCAACTGCTACTATCTGCGGGATTCGGTTCTGGCCCAGAATACCGAGGTCAACCTGACCACGGACGGCATTAAAACCGACCTGCTCCAGGAAAAAGGACCAGGGAACGACAGTCCGCTGATGGGTCTGAGCTATGAGCAGCTTGAGGGGACAGAGGACATTCAGAAGCAAAACGAAACCAAGAAGATTTATGACTGGCTGAACCAAACCAGTACGCGCTACTATCCCGTGACCTCCAAAATCGGCGACTACGCCGTGCCCGGCAAGTACAGCTACCCGCCCGAAAGTGCCGCGGAGCTGCGGGGCCTGGACTATCCGTTCCCCACGATCCTGACTCGCATGGACGGCACAGAGCAGCGGCATGTACACTACGGACAGTGGCCCACAAACGGCATTATCCGTAAAGAACATGGCGGTGCCCCCATCGAGCTGGACCTGTTTGCACAGCCGAAGCATGAGGAGACATTTACGCTGACCAGCAATGTGGCAAAGAACGGAACGTGGAGTTATGAGATTCTGGACCCAGACATCGCCGAGGTGAAGCTGGACGAGACAAGTGGCAAGCTGACCGTGACCGGTAAGCTGGAGGGCACAACGACCCTGACCGTCAGCTATCAGGCTCCGAACCGGGCCGAACCGTACAAGCGGCTTATCACGGTCCATGTGACCGCCGAGCTGCACCTGTTCCCACCGGTGCTGGCCATGACCACCAAGGACACCGTACTGGTCAAGCCGGAGCCGCGGGACCGGGACGGGAATGACCTGTCCGGCAGTGGAACGCTGAAGCTGACTGACGTATCCGGAAGCGCCAGTGTCACAGCGGAGCGGGTGAAGGCCCCGGACGCGCCGGTGGACGAACCGACATTTACGGAGATACGCCTGACCAGCGGCGAGACGGCCACAGACGTGCCGGAGATGGTCAACATCAGCTATACCTATACGGTAGGCGACAAGGAGTACACGGGCACAAGCGCCATCCGGGTCACCGTGGTGCAGCAGCCGGAGCTTAAGAAAGGCGAAGGGGGCTATACCCTGACCTTCCCGCCGGAGAAATTCCAGGCGGTCCAGGTCAACCAGCCGTACCCGGAGGGCGTGGAGGTCAAGGTGGAGGAGAATGTCATTATCCTCACGCCGGAAGCGCCGCTGGAGAAGGAGCGGGAAATCACCCTGGACGTGATGCTGACCATAGACGGACAGCAATACAGCCTGGACGTGACCGTGACGCTGCCGCCGGAGGAAGAAGAGCCGGAAGCGCCGCCCAAAGAACCGGAAGGACCGGAAGAACCATAAGAGAGGGGAGGGACGCTCCATAAAAGGGATTTGGAAAAAGTGGCACAGCCAAAGTGGAGCGTCCATCCTGCTTGCGCTGTTGTTTTTACTGGTGTGCATGATGGTGTCGGCCTCGATTCTGATGGCGGCGGTGTCCAACGCGGGCAAGCTGCGCAGCGGCCAGGAGGAGCAGCAGCGGTATCTGACGCTGGCCTCCGCTCTGCGGCTGGTGTGCGATGAACTGACGGAAAGCACCTATCGGGGTGAGTACACCTACAGTAAGGAAACCTTTGAAATCAAAGAGACGGTCACCAATCCCGACGGGACCACCGAAGAAGTGGTCGTGGACGAATACAGCGAGCATACCTACAAGCAGCAAAACGCGGAGAATTCCTTCCAGTGCAGGCTGAATTCTGTCGCCGCAGATGTCCTGCCTTTGGGTAAGGACCTGGACACGATTTTTGCCGAACGGTTCGACGGTTCCAGGATAACCGAAAATCCCGACGATACCTACATCTATACGCCCCTCGAGAATCCGTTCTTTAGCGGCAATTACAAGCTGACCGTCACGGCAGATGATTTTGGAGAGGTTTCTGTCACTATCCGGATGCGCCGGGACGGCGTGATCCACCTGACCGCCGAGCTGCAAAAGGACAAGGACGGCACGCCTTACGAGCAAATCAGCGTCATGGAAGCGGAGCTGCTTCCGGAACAATCCCTGGACAGTGTGCTGTTTCTGGAGGACCGGGACGATTCGGAAAAGAAAAACATTTCAGAAATCACGTATCAGACGGAGGAGGTGCATTGGAAGCTGAATTGGATTGCCAAAAAAGAGGCGAAGGAGGCAGGGGGAGCGTGAGGGAGAAAGTACGGGACAACCGGGGCGAGACCTTGATTGAGGTCATGGCAGCAGTGGTAGTGACCGCGCTGTCAATCGCGCTGCTGTTTGGCACGATCATGGCCTGCACCAAGATCGACCAGAGCGCCAGGCAGTCGGACCAGGGGCATTACAGCGCCCTGACCAAGGCGGAGGTGCAAAACGAAGGGGCAGGCGAGGTCTCCGTCACGGTAGTCAACAAGGGGAACAACGCACAGAATGTGCTGAAAGCGACGCTCTACGGCGAAAAAAACGTGTATTCCTACGCGGTAACGGGGGGGAGTCCATGAGAAAAAAGCTGTCCCGGAGCGAGGGGCTTACGCTGGTGGAGATGCTGGCCGCCGTTGTGATTCTGGTCCTGCTGGGGCTGATTTTGAACGCGGGACTGCACATGGCGCTGAACAGTTACCGGACCATGTGCGCCCAGTCGGAGACGGAGCTTCTGCTGTCCACGCTGCTGAACACGCTGGCGGACGACCTGCGCTATGCCAGCGACGTGGAGCCAGTGGGCGACGTGGTGCGCTATACCAGCGATTCTTACGGTTTGGAAACGGAGTTGACCCTTCAGGACGGCCAGCTTCGGGCCAACGGGAAGCGGGTCCTGCCCGACGGGGCCTACGGCAAGGGCCGGTACATCATCGACACGCTGACAGTGGAGTTTGCCGCACCGGTTTTTAATATCGAAATCAGGGTGAAGGAAAAAGAGGGGGATATCAGCGCGGCGGGAGAGCTGACCGTCCGCTGTCTGAATCCCGTGGAGGAGAAGGAGGAAGGACCATGAGATATGCCAGACTGGGCGATCTGTTGGTCAAGAGCGGTACGATATCAGAAGAACAGCTGAAGGAAGCACTGTCCTTGCAGTCCGGGACCGGAGAGCGGCTGGGATCGGTCCTGCAAGAACACGGAATTATTACCGAAAAGCAGCTGATCGACACCTTAATGAGCCAGCTCGGCGTGGAATTTGTGGATTTGAATACCTACCACATTCCGGCGGAGATGGCCCAGATATTACCCAAGAGCATTGCCAAAAAGCACATGGTGGTTCCCATCCGGGCCACCCGGAACGATGTGCATCTTGCGATGGCGGACCCGCTGAACTTCGTAGCGGTGGAGGAGGTCCGGGCGGTGACCCGGCGGCGGGTGATCCCGGTGATTGCCGCCGCCGCATCGGTGGAGCGGGCGGTCCAGAACCTTTATAGCAACCAGGGGGCCATGCAGGCCATCGAGGATATGCAGCGGGACCTGCTGGGCAGTCAGTACGGCACGTCGTCCAGCCCCATGACCCAGGCCCAGAGCATGACCGTGGACGAGGACGAGGCGGACGCGGCGCCGGCTATCCGATTAGTGAACTCTATCATCGACCGGGCCTGCACCGAGGGCGCCAGCGACATCCACATGGAGCCGGGAGAGGACAGCATGACTATCCGGATGCGCATCGACGGTGCATTGCGGACGATCATTCCGGTACCCCGCGAGCTGCAAAACTCGGTGATTTCCCGGCTGAAAATCATGGCCCGGATGGACATTGCCCAGAAAAACGTCCCCCAGGACGGCCGGGCGGTGGTCAACGTCCGGCAGGAGACGCTGGACCTGCGTATCTCCAGCCTGCCGACCATTTATGGAGAAAAAGTCGTCATCCGACTGCTGCGTAAGACCCCGGAGCTGGCTACCCTGTCGGGCATCGGCCTGGAGGGGGAGAACCGGACACGGTTTTGCAATCTGGTGGACCGGACCACCGAGGGAGTCATCCTCATGGTAGGTCCCACCGGGTCGGGTAAGACCTCCACTCTGTACGCCATGATCGACCGGCTCAAGAACGAGGAAGTCAATCTGGTGTCCCTGGAGGACCCGGTGGAGTACCACATCAGCGGAGTGTGTCAGGTGCAGATCAACGAAAAAACAGGGCTGACCTTTGCAAACGTCCTGCGCTCGGTGCTGCGCCAGGACCCGGATATCATTGCAGTAGGTGAGATTCGAGACGGTGAGACGGCGGAAATTGCCATGCGGGCCGCCATGACCGGCCATCTGGTGCTGTCCACCATCCACACCAACAGCGCCGTGTCCTCGGTGGACCGGCTGCTGGACATCGGCGTGGAGCCGTATTTGATTGCCGGTGCGGTGAAGGGCATCATCTCCCAGCGGTTGGTCCGGCGTATCTGCCCCCGCTGCCGCCGGAGCTACGTCCCCTCCCCGGAGGAGGTGGAATCCCTGGGCCTGCCGGCTGGAGGGGAGTACAAGTTCTACCGGGGCGAGGGCTGTGGAGAGTGCTTTAATACCGGCTATCGGGGCCGGACAGGTACGTTTGAAATCTTGACCATCACGCCGGCCATCCGGCGGGCCATTCACGCCCGGTCCCTCAAGGAGCTGGAGGCGGCTATGGAGAAGGCGAGCTTTTTGCCGATTATGGAAAACTGCCGCAAGCTGGTGCTGGACGGGGTGACCTCCTCCGAGGAGGTACAACGGGTGCTGGGCGGCGGATAGGAGGTAGCTATGAAGGTAGAAGAATTTGTGGCCCAGGCCCGGCAAGACCGGGCTTCCGATATCCACCTGGTATGCGGACTGACGCCCCGCTGCCGGGTGGATGGGGCCATCCGGGAGATGGGAAAGCTCCCGCTGACGGAGGAGGAGTGTACCGTCTTCGCCCAGGAGCTGGCCGGAGGGGAGTACGGTCAGGCACGGGCTGTGGGAGAGGCCGACCTGGCCCTGAGTCTGGCCGGTGTGCGGTGCCGTGTGAATCTGTTCCGCCAGCAGGGGAGCTGGTCTGCCGCGATCCGGCTGCTGAACGAGCATATTCCCCAAATGACCGAATTGGGTCTGCCAAAAGTCGCGTCGGAGTTCCCCGGCTACAGCCAGGGGTTGGTCCTCATTACCGGCGAGACCGGCTCCGGCAAGTCCACGACCCTGGCGGCGGTGCTCAACCAGATCAATCAGACCGAGTACAAGCACATCCTGACCCTGGAGGACCCCATTGAGTACGTCTATACCCCGGACAAATGCGTCATCAACCAGCGGGAAATCGGCAAGGACACCCAATCCTTTGCCGCGGGCCTGCGGGCGGCGCTGCGAGAGGACCCAGACGTGATTTTGGTGGGTGAGATGCGGGACCTGGAGACCATCGAGACCGCCCTCACCGCCGCGGAGACTGGCCATCTGGTCTTCGGGACCGTCCACACCAACTCCGCCGCCGACTCCATCGACCGTATCGTGGACGTGTTCCCCGCCCAGCGGCAGCAGCAGATCCGCTTGCAGCTGTCCATGTCCCTGAAGGCGGTGTTGAGCCAGCAGCTTCTGCCCAAGGTGGGGGGAGGCCGGGTGCTGGCCTGTGAGGTGATGAAAACGGACGGGGCCATCCGGAACCTGATCCGGGAGGGCAAGACGCCCCAGATTGCCAACGCCATCCAGACCACCGGCAGTATTGGCAATGTGCTGATGGATAAGACCCTGCAAGGCCTATTCGGTGCCGGGACCATCAGCCGGGAGACCTACGAGGGGGCGCTGCGGGACCAGGCGCAGGCGAAAAACGGTCCGGGCGGGATGCCCAGGCTGCGGTAAGGGAGGCGAGCCATGCCGACGTATAAGTATGAAGCGGCCTACGCCAGCGGGGAGAAGGTCAACGGCGTGGTGGAGGCGGTGAGCCAGACCGACGCGGTGACCCAGATCCGCCAGAGCTGTGAAATCGTGCTGTCGTTGAAGGAGGTCCCCAAAAGTGCGGTCCGGGACCCGCTGGCCCGGTTCCAGAAAATCAGCGCCAAGAGCCTGGCGTTGACCTGCCAGCAGTTCGCCATTATCCTGAAAGCCGGTCTGCCCCTGGTGCAGACGGTGGACCTGGTGGCCGACCAGTGTGAGGACAAAACCCTGGGTCGCCTGCTGCGGCAGGTGTCCGAGGACGTGTCCAATGGCTGGAGCCTGAGCTACAGCTTCGGCCAGCGGGGCGAAAAAAAGCTGCCCGTCACCTTCCGGGAGACCGTGCGGGCAGGGGAGGAATCCGGTGACCTGCTGTCCTCCTTCGAGCGGATGGCGGACTACTTCCACCGGATGAATAAGACCAGAGAGAGCGTGGTCAGCGCCCTGACCTACCCGGCATTCGTGTTCGCAGTAGCGGCGGTGGTGGTGGTCATTATCATGGGCTACGCGGTGCCCACCTTTACCAGCATGTTCGCAAGCATGAACATCGAACTGCCCTGGGTGACGGTGGCGCTGATCGGGGTGTCCACGTTTTTCCAGACCTACGGCCTTTTGCTGCTGGGACTGCTCGCTTTGCTGATATTCTGCATACAACTGTTTGGCATGACGGAACAGGGCGGGCTGATTTTGTCCCGCAGTCAACTGAAGCTCCCCATTATCGGGGGTATCGTCCGGATGTCCGGAGCCAGCCAGTTTGCCCACACCATGTCCACCCTGCTGACCGCCGGAATGCCGATTTTGCAGGCCATCGAGGTCTCCGGCCGGACGATGACCAACCAATGTATGGCGGGAGAGATTTTAGAAACCCTGGCCGGCGTGGAGGGCGGCCGCAGTCTGGGCGAGTGCATGGGGTACGCCAAGGAGCTGCCCAAAATGCTGGTGCAGATGACGGCGGTGGGCGAGGCCACCGGCGCGATGGAATCCACGCTGAAGGTTTTGGCGGAGTACTACGACAACGAGGTGGACGTGCGCACAAAGCGGGCGCTGAGTCTGCTGGAGCCGGCAATCATTGTGGTGCTGGCGGTGTTCGTGGTGTTTATCCTGATGGCGGTCTATCTGCCTATGTTCAGTATGTATGCGGCGATTTAAAAAGGCAGATTCGTACATCTGCGGGAACAGGAAGGGGGGTGATTCCCTTGGGATAAGAAGAATACGGAATGAAAAGGGATTTACCCTGGTGGAAATGCTGATCGTAGTGGCAATTATTGCTGTTTTGGTGATGATATCGATCCCTCTGGCAGCCAGCGTACTGGACAAGGTACGCTGTGCCACGGACGCTGCAAACGAGCGTTCGGCAAGGGCGATAGCGGCGGCAAAATATTTGTCTGGGGAAATTACACTGTCCTAGGAAGTCGATAAAGATGACGCGGTTTATCTCTACGCCGTAAACGGCGGAACCGGGGACTTGATTTCACGGGAAGAGGGTAGTTTTAATCCCTCTGCACACAGTTCCGCTTATGGAAAATGCGTGAAGCATGGCCACGACAAAAAATATCTTTGGGTCAAGGTGCTTGAGGATGGAACCGTTCAATTAGCATGGTCCCAAAACGCGGGGGGGACTACTGGACTTCCCTGGGATGAGAAACTTTGCAGCGCCTCCCAATGATTGCTCCGGGACGGATTTTGTACGCCGTCTCACAGAAAATAAAAATCTTTCCGAACCAGTTTTTGGTATTCTGAGTCTTTGCCAACCCGGACTCTGAATATATATTTTGATTTAGAGAAGGAAGGAGGAAGATTTCCTAAGAATGAAAGGGTTGAGGGAAAAATTCCGGAAAAACAGCGGTTTTACGCTAATTGAAATGCTGATTGTGGTGGCAATTATTGCTATCTTGGTTGCGGTGTCAATTCCAATGATTGCCAATGCTTTGGATAAAGCAAAAGTGGCAACAGACGAAGCTAATGAACGTTCTGCCATGGCTACTGCATTAATTGAGTACATGTCAAAAAATAATGCAGAAGGTGACTATTACTATAAAGTTGATGGTACGCAAGGCTCATTAGTATCGGGTAATACTGTGCCTACAACAGGTGGCTATGGCCAATGTAAGGACCATGCGGGTGACTATATTAAGATTAATATATCGGCAGAGGGCATTGTAACCTTGACATGGAGTGGTGGTAAGGATGCACATCTGTATAAAACATCCAGTGGTGGCGGCAGCGGCAGCGGCAGCGGTGGTTAATTCCCACTAAATCAGCACAAGCAAAACACACTCCCTCAGCCCACACTTGGGTTGGCATTCTGCGGCTGGGGATGAGTAACCATCAGACTGGAGAACTGTAAAATTGAAGAATCTCCCCCACGGAAGGCACAATGTTTAAACATTGTCGTCTACCCGTGGGTAGACGATGGGTGCTCACCCCCAAAGTAACGATTGGGTGGTAGTTCCTGAACTGCCAGACTTATTCCAACGGATGGAAAGGAAGATTCTTACAATGGAAAAACTGAGAGCGAAACTGAAAGAGAACAGCGGCTTTACACTCGTCGAAATGTTAATCGTGGTCGCTATTATTGCGATTTTGATTATGGTGTCGATGCCAATGATGTCCAATGCTTTGGAAAAAGCTAGAGAAGGCGTTGATGCGGCGAATGAACGAGATGCAAAATCGTTAGCACTGATTTCTTACTTGACTGTTACAAGTAATACAGATGCAAATTATGTTGGGATAGTAAATGGAACCGGTGGTTCTGCTTATTACCGAGTTGATGACACTGTTGGTACTTTGGTGCAGGATAAGCCGACGAACGGATATGGACAAGGAACCAAGATTGGAGATGTTACAGAAGATCGTAATGGATGTGTAATTAAGGTGACTGTTACTGTTACTGATGGAGTTGAGAGTGTTTCAACTGCCTGGGAAAAAGTGGGCGGTTAAAGGGGCCCCGCCCGCACCAGCGGGCGGCCTCCAAGGGCCGTGAGCCGTCGCGGCTCTTGGAGGCCGTCTGTATCTCCTACTCCCTAAACCCGCCCAACCTCATCCGTCGCGGCTGCGCCGTGCCACCTTTCCCCATCAGGGGGAAGGCCGGGTCGTACTCCTCGAAAGAATGCGGCTGTTGATTCCGTGTACCCTCTTCCCCCAAAAAGAGCTATTACAGAGGAGTATGCCAAAAAGCCTTCCCCCTGATGGGGGCAGGTGGCCGGCCAGAGGCCGGACGGATGAGGGCTTCGGGGCGGGGAAGCAAAATAGTGGCCAATCATTGGAGGGAAACAGAAGTCTGTGGAAAATGACCCCCTGGGCGGGTCATTTCGCTGAAATTTCCAGTTACCACCAAAGCCTTCCCCCCTGGCGGGGGCAGGTGGCTGGCCGCAGGCCAGACGGATGAGGGGGAGGGAGGGAAGTAAAAATCCCGCCCAACTTTCCAAAAAAACAGAAAAAACCGAAAAAAGGAGTTGACAAACATGCTGCTCTATGAAAATATAGTACTGTTGGTTTCCGGACTGTGCCTGTTTTGGCTGGCGGTCCTGGGCGCGTCGCTGGGCAGCTTTGTGGACTGTGCAGCGTCGCGCTGGGCCTTTGGCCAGGACCCCTTCGCCGGGCGTTCTCACTGCGCTGTCTGCGGACACACGCTAGGCGTCCGGGACCTGATTCCTCTTCTCAGCTACCTGTTCCACCGGGGCCGCTGCCGCTTCTGCGGCGAACGGATTCCGGTGGACTGCGTCGTGGCCGAGGCGGCGGGCGCGGTGTGTTTTGTGGCGCTGGGCCTGTGCTTCGGCTTCCAGCTGGAGCTGGCCCAATGGCTCGTCTTTGCCGTACTGCTGCTGTGCATATCGTTTGCCGACTGGCATAAACGCATCATCCCCGACTGGACTCTGGTGGCCCTGAGCGTGAACCGTATCATCTGGGTCCTGGTGCTGGACCGGGAGCTTCGGCGGTTCATGCTGGATACGCTGGCCGCGTGGAGTGTTCCGGCGGCGCTGCTGGTGCTGGTGCTGCTGGCCGAGTGGGTGGTGGGGCGCGACGTGATGGGCGGCGGCGATTTGAAGCTGTTGTTTGTCCTGGCGCTGTACCTGAGCTGGGCACAGCTTTTGCTGACGCTGCTGACCGGGTGCTTGATCGGCCTGGTGTGGGCGGCGGCGACCGGCGGCGGCCGGAAGGACGCAGTGGCCTTTGGCCCGTTTCTGGCGGTAGGCACGATGGTGACTGTGTGTCTGGGCGGACCGCTCCTTGAGTGGTATTTTCGCCTGTTTTGAGAAAGAGGAGGGGAGATTATGGGGAAAACACGCCTCGGCTTTGATCTGGGCAGCAGCAGCATGAAAATCGCGCTGCTCCGGGACGACCGGGTGGTCCGGCTGGAGGAAATTCGTCTGCCGGAAAATCTGGTGGACGAAAACGGCTGCATCACGCTGCCCCACGCGTTCATCCAATTTTTGAAGCAGACCCGCAAAGAACTGTCTCTGCCGCGGGTCCCTGCGGCGCTGGTGCTGCCGCCCAGTCAGGCGATCTGCCGGCTGGTGACCATGCCGCACATGACCACAGACCAGCTTTTCATGAACCTGCCCTATGAGTTTACCGATTTTATTCAGGGGGTAGCGGACCAGTATTTCTGCGACTACGCGGTATGCCAGAGTTTGGAAGGGGAGGAGGAGAACGGCCTTCCCATGATGGCGGCGGTGGCCTCCAAGGACGCGCTGGCCCAGTATGTCCGGATGTTTTCTCAGGCGGGAGTGCGGCTGAAAACCATCCTGCCCCAGGAGATGGCGCTGATTCAGCTTGCCCAGGCCCAGAAGGCGGAGGAGTGCTGTTTTGTGGACCTGGGGCACCAGTTCACCCGCATCACGGTAGTCTGGCGGGACCGGGTCCAGGCCACCCGGCAGATCGGGGTGGGCGGACGGAACCTGGATTTGCTGGTAGCGGACGAGCTGGGGGTGGACGCCTTCCTGGCGGGGACCTACAAAATGGGCAATTACCGGGATATCCTGTCCAGCCCCGGCGTAGCGGATGTGTGCGAGCATATCGCGGTAGAAATCCTGAAGGTCATCAATTTCTATCAGTTCACCTACCGCTCCAGCACGCTGGAGGGTGTGTATCTGGTTGGCGGCGGCGCGGCCATCCCGGCTTTGCGTAAGGCCATTGCGGATGTGGCGGGGGTGGAGCTTTTGGAGCCGGAGACCCTGCTTCCGGGAGCGCAGGAACGGGCGGCGGCAGGCGTATTCGCCGCAGGTGCGGCAATGGGGGGCGTAAAATGAGCAGAAAAAGAGCGTCTTACCCCACCAAGCGGACCATGAACCTGTTTTACAAGCCGGACCGGACCACAAAACCCGCCACCATAGCCCTGTACATACTGTTCGGCCTGGTGTGCATTCTGGGGCTGTCCAAGTTTCTGGTGTATGACCTGTGGATGGAGGCCAAGCAGGCCCAGCAGACGCTGGACGCGGCCCAGGCGCAGTTAGCGGGAGTGACGGCGGAGCTGACGGATTTTCAAGTGGTCCAGGAGAAGTACAGCCGCTATTCCGCCACGGAGGAGGAGCGAGAAAACATCCCCCGTATGGAGGTGCTGGCGATGGTAGACAGCGCGGTAGGGGACGCCCGCATGAACGCCGTCTCCATCCAGGGCAGCACAGTCCAGGTAGAGTTCTCCGGCGTGACCCTGGCCCAGACGGCGGAGATCGTCCGTCGGATGGAGGAATCCCCCATCGTAGCGGGGACTGTGGTAAACACCGCCGCGACCACCCAGGAGACAGGCACGCTGGTCCAGGCCAGTGTGTTGATTCAGCTGCAAAAGGAGGTGGACGGCCAATGAAACGGAGTCTGACAGCCAGAGAGTGGATGCTTCTGGGCTTGCTGGGGCTGATCGCCTTGGCCAGCAGCTATGTGATGCTGTTTTATATGCCCGTCACCGCCCGGCGGGACAGCGCAAAAGAGGAAACAGAACTGTGCCGGCTCCAGATGGAGGCGGCGCAGGTGCGGCTGGAGGAGAAGCGCCGGATGGAACGGGAGCTGGAGGCGCTGTTTGCCCAGGAGGAACCCCCGCTGGGCCTGGCCCCCTACGACAATGTGCAGGCCGTGATGTTTGAGCTGAACACGATCCTGTCCCAAACCCAGGAGTACAGCCTGTCCTTTGGGACGGTGGACACAGAACAGAGCATCGTGCGCCGGAGCATTTCCCTGAACTTCACCTGCGGCAGCTACGAGGACGCGAAGGCGGTCTTGCAGCAGCTGCACGACAGTGACTACCGCTGTATGCTGGACAACATCGCCGTCTCCATGGGGCAGACGGCCAGCGATTTGGTCACGGTCAGCGGTACCATCGTATTTTTTGAATATCAAGCTCAGGGCTGAGGCCTGGGCAGAAAGGCAGCACATATGAAGATTATTGAACCGTCATTTCAGTTTTTCGAGCCTCTGGACGGAGCGCAGATGCTCAAGCGTCTGGAGCGTGCAGGGCGGGTCTGCTACAAGAGCGAGGACAAGATCACCCAAGGCTCCGCCGAGACCTTTTTGGCCAACATCATCAAGCGGGGCCACGAATCCGTGCTGGAGCATGAAAAGATCACCGTCAGCCTGATTTGCGATCGGGGGGTCACCCACGAGCTGGTCCGGCACCGCATCGCCAGCTACAGCCAGGAGAGTACCCGCTACTGCAACTATATGGGAGAAAAATTCGGACGGGAGCTGACCTTTATCAAGCCCTGCTTCTGGGCGGAGGACGACCCGAAATACGCCGTCTGGAAGGAACAGATGGCCCAGCTCGAAGAGACCTACCAACGTCTTTTGGAGGCGGGAGCCAGTCCCCAGGAGGCCCGGAGCATCCTGCCCAACAGCCTGAAAACGGAGATCGTGGTGACCATGAACCTCCGGGAGTGGCGGCACTTTTTCCGTCTGCGGACCGCCCCGGCGGCCCATCCCCAGATGCGGGAGGCGGCGGACATGCTGCTTGCGGCCTTCCAGGCGGAGCTGCCGGTGATTTTTGACGACCTCAGTGTTTGAACTCCAGCTTGATTTCCAAAACTGCTCCGGAGAGACGGGCGGACACCTGACCGCCCATCTGCTCCATCAATTCCCGCACGATGGCAAGACCAAGACCAGCCCCGCCCGTACCACGGGCGGGGCTGCTTTGATAGAACCGGTCAAACAGGTGGTCCGGGTCCGGGGCGGGGCCAGAGCCAAGGGAGTTGGAGAAGCAGAGTACCCCCTCCTGGGCGGAGACAGCCAGTGTGCCGCCGCCGTGCCGGATTGCGTTGGCAATCAGATTCCGGTACACCCGCTCCAGCGATGAACGGTTCGCCCAGACATGCAGGTCCTCCCGGTCATAGTGCAGCTCCGGTGCAATGCCCGCCGCCTCCAGCTGGGGATAAAATTCCGCCAGCGCGTCCCAGAGGGGAGGGAGGGCCGCTGTCACCTCGCACTCCAGGGGGAGGGAGCGGTTGAGCAGGCGGGTGTAGAGAAACAATTCCTCCAGCAGGCCGTTCAGCTCCTCCAGGCGGCGCTTCACGACGCCCAGATATTCGTCCCGCTTTGCCTGTTCGCCCTCCAGAAGCTGCAAGTAGCCCATTGCACCGGCCAGAGGTGTGCGGATGTCGTGGGAGATGCAGGCCATGGTGTATTTCAGCTCCCGTTCGCCCCGCAGAGCCTCCAGGCGGAGCTGCCGGCCCTGCTCCAGACGGGCGTTCACCGCCCGGCACAGCCGCCGGGGGGCCGCGCCGCTCATCTGCACCGTCAGACAAAGATTGCTCTCCGCCGGAGTCTCCTCCAGGACGCGGGCCATCTCCAGCATTTGGTTCCGATAGGCCAGCAGGCGCAGCAGAGCCAGGGCCAGAGCAAGCAGGGACAGAATCAGGGCCGGCAGCATAAAAACTCCTCCTTCGTATTTACACGTGTTGACAAATTAGATATCACGCTTTTCCATGACCAGCAGGCTTCCGAGAAAATAGGCCAGTCCCCAGCCCGCGGAACAGAGCAAAATCATCTGCATCTGAGAGGGGTAGAGATACGGAATGCACTGGTCGCGGACCACGCTGGACAGGAAATAGGGGCTGGGGGAGGGGAGGTGCAGAAGGTAGGGCAGGACTTGACTGAGTGCGGCGGTCAGGCCCATGCCGGAGGCCAGCGACATTAAAATGCCCAAAACATTGTTCCGGCTCAAAAGCACCATAAAGAGGGCCATCAATCCGAACGCCCAGCTGGGCAGCCACAGAAAAACGGTATATTGCGCGATTGCCAAAAAAGAATCCGGCCGGGGATAGAAGTTCACAAGAATCGGGGTCCCCAGGGTCAGGAGCATGGAAAGAACGGTGAGAACGCCGCTGTACAGGCCGGTGAACACCACTTTTTCCAATACATAGCGCTTGCGGCTGGGCTGGACGGTCCCGATGTTTTTCACATAGCCGCTGGTGAAATCCTGGCTGAAAAAGACCGTTACGCCGATGCCCGTGGCCAGCAGCAGGAAGCCGCCGCCCAAAATCTCTTGGGCCAGGTCGAGCTGGCCCATTTGCCGGATAAATTCGCTCGTTTGGCGGTCGTATTCGTTGATTTCCGCACCCACGGCCTCCATCGTGTCCAGGAAATCCGGGTCGGATATGGTGACGCTCAGCAGGTTCACCAGGACGATCAGAACGGCAACAACGCTCAGTGTAATATAAAAGCTCCGGCTCTTGACCAGCCGCCGGCAGTCCATATGCAGCAGATTAAACATGTTTTTTACCCTCCATACGCTCCAGAAAATATCCCTCTAAGTCCTGCCGGTGCATCCCCAGCTCTGCAATTGCAACGCCCGCCTGGGCCAGCACCTGGCCCACCGCCTTGGAGTCCACCGCCTGGTAAATGCGGATCTCTCCCTCCGGGCGCACCTCCCACCGGGTCAGGCCGAAGGCCTGCTCCAGCAGAGCCGCCGCCTTTTCCGGCTGGTCTGTGCGCAGGTGCAGGTAATCGGCGCATTTCTGCTCCAGCTCGGCGGCGGTGAGCTGCTCTACCATGCGGCCCTCCTGGATGATGCCGTATCGGGTAGCGATTTTGCTCAGTTCCCCCAGGATGTGGGAGCTGACCAGAAGAGTCAGTCCCCGTTCCCGGTTCAGCCGCACGAGCAGTTCACGCATTTCCCGGATACCCTCCGGGTCCAGGCCGTTGATGGGTTCGTCCAACAGGAGGAGGTCCGGGCCGCCCAACAGAGCCATCCCAACGCCTAAGCGCTGTTTCATGCCCATGGAGTAGTGCTTGACCGGCTTTTTCTCCTTGGGGGACAGCCCGACGATGTTCAGAATCTCGTCCACCTGCTGCGGAGGATTGTCCAGCCCCAGCAGTACGGCGTACAGACGCAGATTTTCCCGCCCGCTCAGGTCCGGGTACAGGCCGGGCTGCTCGATCAGCGCGCCCACCCGGCGGCGGGTCACGGGGTCGGAGATGGGACGGTCAAAGAGAAGGGCTTCGCCCTGGGTGGGGCGGACCAGGCCGCACAGGAGCTTTAATGTGGTGGATTTGCCCGCGCCGTTCTGGCCGATAAAGCCGTAAATATCGCCCTGCTCCACCCGCAGGTCCAGATGGTCCACCGCCCATTTATTATGGTATCGTTTGGACAGGCCGGTTGTTTGTATTACTGCCATATGATAAAACCTCCTTTTTTGTTTGCAGGCTTAGTCTAACAGACAAATGCCCAAACATCGCAAAGGAAAGGTAAAGAAAGTCTAAAGTTCAGCCCTCGGCCAGCTTGAAGCCGATCCCCCATACGGTCTGTATATAGCTGTCGGTCCCGCTGGGCCTCAGCTTGGCCCGGATGTTGCTGATATGGACGGTGATGGTTTTGTCCTCTACGGCGTAGGTCTCCTGCCAGACCGCCTCGTAGATTTGCTGCTTGGTGAATACCCGCTTGGGACGGCCTGCCAGCAGTTCTACGATTTTAAATTCGTGCGCGGTGAGGCTGACAGCCTGGCCTGCCGCCGTCAGGGTCCTTTCGTCCAAATTCAGCTCCCAGTCCCGGAAGCGCAGGCGTTCTCCGGTAGGGGCGGCGTTGGCGTGGCGCAGCTGGACCTGGATTCTGGCCCAAAGCTCCTCCAGCTGGTAGGGCTTGGTGAGATAGTCGTCCGCCCCGGCTCCCAGCAGGTCTACCTTGTCGGACAGCTCCGTC
>CAJTOE010000035.1 GCA_910577805.1 uncultured Oscillospiraceae bacterium
AACGGGTCCGCCGCCAGCCCTGGTCCGTGGTTCTGCTGGACGAGCTGGAGAAGGCCCACCGGGATATCTGGTCCATTCTGCTCCAGGTGATGGAGGAAGGGGTGCTGACCGACTCCCAGGGCCGGAAAACGGATTTCCGCAACACCGTGCTGGTGATGACCTCCAACCTGGGGTCCCAGAACTTCCGGGAGGGGACAGGTCTGGGGTTCGCCCCGGCGGGCCAGGGGGACCGGAAGGATTTGGAGCGGGCGGTGCTGGCCGAGGCCAAGCGGAGCTTTTCGCCGGAATTTCTGAACCGATTGGACCAAATGCTGGTATTCCACCCCCTGGAGAAGGAGACGCTTGCGGCAATCACCCGGCAGCTTTTGGGGGAGACCCGGAAACGGCTGTCTGACCTGGGGGTCACGATGGAGGTGGAGGACGGCGCGGTCGCCCTGCTGGCCCAGGAGGGCCGGAGCCGGGACTACGGAGCGCGTCCATTACGCCGGGCGGTGGCGGCCTGGGTGGAGGACCCGGCGGCAGACCTGCTTCTGGGGGGCCGTCTGCGCGCCGGGGGGACCATCCGGGTTTCGGCCCAGGGGGAGCGGGTGCGCGTGGAGCTGGTATAATTTTACTGAAAAATGGAGAAAACCGGGTTTTTTACAACGCCCGGTTTTTTTCTAAGAACCTCTTGTATTTTTCCGCCAAATCCGCTACAATAGTAGAGGCATTTCTTGTGGATTTTATTGGGAGGCGAAACACACCATGAAGAAAGCGATGAATCAATCGACGCTTACTACGATTTTAAATGTAGCGTCAATCTGCGCATTGGTCCTATTGTTGATACTGCTGATTATCAACACCAGCGCCAGCAGCCGTCTGGACGAGTCCAATCAGGAGCGGTATGAGCTGACCTACAACGCCAACCGTTTCATGAACGGCTCCGCGTACCTGACCAACGAGGTCCGGGCTTTTGCGGCGACCGGCATGCAGGAGCATTATGACAATTACTGGAACGAGGTCAACACTCTGAAAAACCGGGACCAGGGCGTGGCCGCCATGCAGGAAATCGGCATCACCGACGAAGAGCAGAGCATGATTGACCAGATGTCCGCTCTGTCCAATGAGCTGGTCCCCCTGGAGGAGCAGGCCATGCAGCAGGTCCAGGCAGGGCAGAGAAACCTTGCGGTCAACTACGTGTACGGCGACGACTACAACAACGCTCTGGCGAAGATCACCAGCCTGAAGGAGCAGTTTTTGGAGGACCTGGACGCCCGTGCGCTTCGGGAGGTCCAGTCGCTGGAGCGCCGGGTTTTGATCGTCCGGGTGCTGATGATTCTGGCCCTGGTGGTGGTTGGCGTCCTTCAGGTGTTCAGTATGCGTGTGATTCGCCGCCGTATCCTCCGGCCTGTGATCGCCGTGAAGGACCAGATGGGAGAGATCTCCCAGGGCAACCTCTCTGCGGAGTTCCGGTGGGAGCCGGACACCTCGGAGCTGGGTATGCTGGTGAACTCCATCCACGAGACCAAGCGGGAGCTGAAAACGTACATCAAGGATATTGATGAAAAGCTGGCCCAGATGGCCCAGGGCAACATGGACCTGAACATTACGGCCACCTACCGGGGAGAGTTCCTTCCCATCCGGAATGCCATGCAGCAGATTCTGGACTCCCTGAACGATGCGCTGTACCACATTCGCCAGACTGCGTTCCAGGTGTCCAACGAGTCCCAGCGGATGGCCGCCGGCGCTCAGACCCTGTCCGAGGGCGCGGTACAGCAGGCATCCACAGTGGAAGAGCTCTCTGCGGGCATCCAGGATATTTCGGGCCAGGTGGGCCAGACCTCTCTGGACGCGGCGGAGGCCCGGCAGTACACGATGTCTGCCAGTGAGCAGCTTCAGGTGTGCAGCAGCAAAATGAACGCCCTGACCAAGGCCATTTCGGATATCTCCGAGTCCTCCAAGCAGATCAGCGGCATCACCAAGGCCATCGAGGACATCTCTTTCCAGACGAACATTCTGGCGCTGAACGCCTCCGTGGAGGCCGCGCGGGCCGGTGCGGCGGGTAAGGGCTTTGCCGTGGTGGCGGACGAGGTCCAGCGGCTGGCCAGCAAGAGCGCGGAATCCGCCAAGAGCATTACGGAGCTGATCGACGCCTCGGTGGAGCAGGTCAGATACGGCACCACCCTGTCCGAGGAGACGACCCAGGCCCTCCTGGAGGTGGTGAACAGTGCCCAGCAGTCCTCGGAGCTGGTGGACCAGATCGCCCACTCCGCCCAGGCGCAGGCCCTGTCCCTCAAGCAGCTGACCGAGGGCATGGAATTGATTTCCAACGTCGTGCAGACCAACGCCGCCACCGCCGAGGAGTCGGCCTCCTCCGCGGAGGAGCTGCGCCAGCAGGCAGAGAAGCTGGAAGCTTCCGTCCAGCGGTTCCAGCTGCGGCAGTAAGCATCTGCATACAGAATAAAAAGGGCGTCCGTACAGCGGACGCCCTTTTCATAAGCACCTCACAGACTCAAGAGCACGATTCCGTCGTCCTTGGCCTGGGCCGTCACAGCGGAGACGGGATTCTGATAGTTCTCGATCAGCCGCAGCGCAATGGCGTCCTCCAGCTCCTTCTGGATGAGCCGCCGGAGGTTCCGGGCGCCGTAGGCGGCGGAGTAGGATTTTTGGGTCAGATAGTCCAACAGGCTGTCGTCCCAGGAGAACGTGATGTCCTTTTCCGCCAGAGAACCCTTCAGCTCCGTCAGCATCAGCACGGCGATACGCTTGAAATCCTCCTCGGTGAGCTGGTTGAAGCAGACCACCTCGTCCACCCGGTTGATGAACTCCGGCCGCAGGAAGTCCTGCAAGGCTTTCATGGCTTTGTCCTTGTTCTGCTCGTTGGCGGAGCGTCCAAAGCCTACCGCGCCGCTTTTGGTGTTGCTTCCGGCGTTGGAGGTCATCACGATAACGGTATTCTCAAAGTTGACCACCCGACCGTGCGCGTCGGTAATGCGCCCGTCGTCCAGAATCTGCAACAAAATATTCAGCACGTCCGGGTGAGCCTTTTCAATCTCGTCAAAGAGAACAACGGTGTAGGGCTTGCGGCGGATTTTTTCCGTCAGCTGACCCGCCTCGTCGTAGCCCACGTAGCCCGGCGGGGAGCCGATAATGCGGGAAACGGCGTGCTTCTCCATAAATTCGGACATATCCAGCCGAATCAGGGACTCCGGCGTGTTGAACAGGTCGGCTGCAAGCTGCTTGACCAGCTCAGTCTTGCCTACGCCGGTGGAGCCGACGAAGATAAACGACACAGGCTTACGCTTGGGGGAAATGCCCACCCGGCCCCGGCGGATGGCGGCGCACACGGATTTCACCGCCTCGTCCTGGCCGATGATGTGGGCCTTGAGGCGGTCCTCCAGCTTTGCCAGCCGCTGGTACTCCTGCTCCTGAATCTGGCTGGCGGGTATCTTGGTCCAAAGCTCAATGACGTTGGCAAGCTGTTCGCCGGTGAGGGAGGGATACGCCTCCTGGTCCAGCTGAAGAAGCTCCTCCTCCAGGCGCAGCTCCATACTGCGGATGTCGGCCAGCCGCTTATACGCGTCCTCGCTGGCAGTGGCCATCATGACCTCTTTTTCCTTAGAAAGGTCCGCCAGCTCTTTTTCCGCCTCTGCCCGGCGGGCCAGCGTGCGGTTTTCCAGATTCAGGTTGGAGCAGGCCTCGTCGATCAGGTCGATGGCCTTGTCGGGCAAATAGCGGTCGGTAATGTACCGCTCGCTCATGGTCACGGCCAGCCGGCACATTTCCGGTGAAATACGCACCTGATGGAAGGCCTCATAATAGGGGGCCACGCCCCGGATGATCTCCACGCTCTCGTCAATGGAAGGTTCCTCCACGATGACGGGCTGGAACCGGCGCTCCAGGGCGGTGTCCTTTTCGATGTGCTTGCGGTACTCGTTCAGGGTGGTCGCGCCAATGACCTGAAGCTCCCCGCGGCTCAGGGCGGGCTTGAGGATGTTGGCGGCGTTCATGCTGCCCTCCGCGTCGCCGGCCCCCACGATGGTGTGGACCTCGTCAATGACCAGAATGATGTTGCCCAGCTTGCGGATTTCCTCAATCAGACCCTTCATGCGGCTCTCGAACTGGCCCCGGAACTGGGTCCCGGCCACCAGGGAGGTCAGGTCCAGCAAATAGACCTCCTTGTCCAGCAGCTTGTAGGGCACGTCGCCCTTGCTGATGCGGGCGGCCAGCCCCTCGGCGATGGCGGTCTTGCCTACGCCGGGCTCGCCAATGAGACAGGGGTTATTCTTCTGGCGGCGGTTCAGGATTTGAATGACCCGCTGAAGCTCCCGTTCCCGGCCCACCAGATTGTCCAGCTTGCCCTCCTGGGCCCGGCGGGTGAGGGAGATGCAGTAGTTCTCCAAAAACTTTCGTTTCGGGGCGCGCTCATTTTTCTGCGTCTGGGTGGTTTTCTCCCCCCGGCCCTCGCCGGAACTGGAGCTGAAAAGCTGGTTGAGGAAGGGGAAGGTGGCGGTGCGGCCGTCGTCCTCTCCGCTGTCGTTGTCCTCCTTGGCGGGCAGGAGGCTTTCCAGGCCCTCCGCGCCGCCGAAGGCGGTCATCATTTCGTGGGTCAGGGATTCCAAATCCTCATCGGTGATCCCCATTTTCTTCATCATATCGTCAATGGGCTTGATGCCCAAGTCCTTTGCGCACTTGAGGCACAGACCGTCGTTTTTGGACACCCCGTTTTCCAGCCGGGTGATAAATACCACAGCCACGTGCTTTTTGCAGCGGCTGCACATGGTAGGCTGCATGGGCTTTCACTCCTTTCGGGAGATTTCAAAATACAGGATGGGTCAGTGTAGCAGAAAAATATGAACTGGATATGAACGTTTACAATTTTGATATGCTGGATTCCACACTTTTGGTCAAAGTATTGGCCAGGAGGCTCAGGGGGCTGTTGGAGCAGAAGATTTTCAGGAGAATGGATTCCTCGATCACCTTCGGGGGAATGACGCTCTCCCGCAGGAGCCAGGCGGCGATGAACAGCAGAAGCACTCCCTTGAGAAAGCCCGCCGCGCCGCCGCCCCAGCTGTTCAGGCTGGACAGCACCGGCAAACGGAACGCCAAATCCAGCGCGTGGCTGAAGAAAAACCAGACCACCATCAGCACAATGAACGCCACAATGAAAATCAGCACCCTGGCGATGTGGATCGCGGCGTAAGAGGACACGGCCTCCAGAGCAGAGGCGGCCAGATTGATCAAACCGTCCTCCAGCGCGTCCCGGACGTTGTGTGCAAAGGGGCGCAGATAGCGGTTTTCCTCAAAATAGTCCAGAATCACGTCCAATGGCACTTGCAGCTCCTGTTCCTCCTCTTCCTCCTCCTCCGGCGGGGGGAGCGCAGGGCGGGGCGTGCTGACAGGGTTCTGGATTTGGATGTTCCCGCCGTTTTCTTGGAGAAACGCGTCGGTAACGCCCTGCTTGATGACGGGCTGGATGATGCGGGCCACCGGCTCATTGAGTATGTCCACGGTGACAGAAGCGCCAATAAAGCCCACAAAAATAGCCAGGAAGCCGCAGATGGTCAGAATCAGCCCCCGGCGCATTCCCCGCCAGACGCAGAAGGCCAGAATGAGCAGGATCAGCAGGTCCAAAAGTACAGACATCATAAAGTATATACTCCTTTCGGGGAAATTACTATTAAATCTGTCAATTCAGGTTTTTTGTTTGCAGAGCGGTGCGGCGCTTTGGGGGAAGAGCCAAAGGCTCACAACGCAATTACGGAATGTACAACCAAGCCTGCTGGCTGTCCGCCAAAAGACTGGCCCCGGTGGAGGACAAGGCAGTGTACCGTGCGCCCCGCTGGTTTTCCAGGCGGGCGTATTCCTCCAAATCGGTGTGGTAGATGGTCAGTGCGTCGGCGGTGAGCAGAGAGCAGTAATTCCCCGCGGCGTCGAAATCCAGCACCTGGGCGGACAGGTCCAGTGTGGCCTGGGCGGTCCCGTCGGGGGCAATGACCAGCATCTGGTCTGCCGAACCGGCCTGGTACTGGCCCAGCATCAGAAGCGCGAAGCCGTCCCCGTTCAAAGAACAGCCCTTAAGAAACCCGGTGCCGTAGTAGTACTGCGCTAAAACAGGCTCGTCCTTGGACAGGTCTACGCAGACGATACGGTCCTCCCCCACGGCCCAGACCCGGTTGTGTTCAACCTCCAGGTCCAGCACGGTAATGTTCCCCAGGGAGACCTGGGTGGAGGGCGTTTTGCTGTTGAGGGAGTAGAGCAGAAGCGTGCTTTGGAACACGCCGCCGTCCTGGCCGATATTGACCACCGCAACAGTCCGGCTGTCCGGGGAGAGGGCGGCGTCCATCACGAAGGTGTTGGACATGATCTCCATTTTCGGCGCGTGGTTCCCGTCGTAGACCGTCACAGAGCCTTTATACCCTCCCTGCTGGGCCGTTACAGTCAGCCAGCCCTGGCGGTTGACACGGGCGGAGAGCAAGTCCGCGCCTGGGTCCAGCCGGAGGGAAAAAGATTGCTCCACTCCGGAGTAGAGATACAGGTCCCGTCCGCCTGCGTCGTAGACCACTCCGGCGTTGTTGGACCAGGTGAGGACGGGGCTGGACAGGCTGACCACCTGCTCGTTGTACTGTTCTCCGTCAAAGGAGTAGTAGTGCGCGCCGGAGGCGGAGGCCATCAGCAGGCCGTTGCGCAGATAGGCGAAATTCATCTGGTCGCCGCCGCCGTGGGTGAACGCGGGGGACTCGCCGTCGGGGCTGGTTTGCAGATTGCGGTAGGTCATCCACCGGTGCAGAGCGTCCAGGTTCAGCTCATCCCGGTAAACCACGAGGACCAGCGCCCCCAGCAGCAGCGCGGCGGTCACGATCAGGGCCAGAAAGCGGCGGAAAAATCCCGGTTTTTTTGGTGCTTGCTGCATAATCAGACATCCTCATCATACCAAAGCTTGGTCATATAGAGTCCTCCGGGGGGGACTGTGGGTCCGGCCAGCGTCCGGTTCCCGGACTGCAAAATGGCGGGGATGTCCTCCGGGGAGAGCTTTCCTTCCGCGGCGTAGACAACGGTGCCCACCATGGCACGGACCATGTTGTAGAGAAATCCGTCCGCACACACCCGGCACTGGATCATGTCACCATCCCGGCGGACCTCGAAATAGTGGACGGTCCGGACGGTGGTTTTGGTCTCGGTGCCCACAGAGCGTACCGCCCGGAAATCGTGGGTGCCTACGAATTGGTCTGCCGCCCGCTGCATGACCGTCTCGTCCAGGTGCTTGGGGTAGAACCAGGCGCGGTTGACAAAAAAAGCATTCCCCAAGCGGTTGTTGAAGATTTTATAGGTATACTCTTTTTTGCGGCAGGAGCCGATGGCGTTAAAGCCGTCGGGGACCTGCGTGGCCCGGACCACCACGATATCATCCGGCAGACGGGTGTTGACCGCCAGGGGGATGCGGTCGCAGGGGATGGCGGAGGTAGTGCGGAAATTGGCCACATAGGTTTCCGCGTGGACTCCGGCGTCTGTACGGCCCGCCCCGGTGCATTTGACCGGGTGACAGACTACGGTTTCCAGGGCTTTTTCCAAGGTCTCCGCCACAGAGGAGGCGTTTTTCTGGACCTGCCAGCCGTGGTAGGCGGTGCCCACGTACATCAGGCGCAGAGCGATGTTGCGTTTTGCGTCCGGGGCTGGCTCCGGCGGGGGCGGAGGAGGAGTATGGATGGTTTTTTCGTCTGTACGGCCCAAAAGATAGTCGATGCTGACGCCGAAATAATCAGCTAAACTGATTAAACGGGGGACCTCCGGAAATCCACGCCCCTGCTCGTAGCATTGGTATCCGCTGGCAGACAGGCCCAAATACTTTGCCATTTCGGGCTGATTTATTTTTTTCGCCTTCCGCAGGGCTTTCAGACGGGCGGGAAATACACTCATAATAGTTGCTCCTTTGATTCGTAAGGTGAAGTGGGCTTGGGGGCTTTCACCCTCATCCGTCACCGCCTGCGGCGGTGCCTCCCTACCCCCTCTGGCCTGCGGCCGACTCCCCCGTGAGGGGGAAGGCTCGGACACTGGCAGTTACCTAACTGCGGAGTAGTATCGGTAGACGCAGCGATAAGCCTTCCCCCTAGTGGGGGAAGGTGGCACGGCGAAGCCGTGACGGATGAGGGGGAAGCCGATGGTTACTTCTACTTTACGAATTACAGTAATTGCTTCTTAGGCCTTGACAAACTACGAAAAAGACTGTATAATTAGTTAAACTAATTTTTTGAGGGAGGAATTAAAAAATGAATACACAGTTTATCAAATTGGTTTTGCAAAATGATGAATTGGAGAATCAGTTTTATGCGTTCTACCAAGGTATGCCAGAGTATCAGCAGGCCAACCGTGCGTATGATACCGTACTCAGCCAGGTAAAAGAAAAAATGGGCAATGAATTTTTCGACCAATTAGAAAATCATATCATTACATATTGGTCTTTGCAGTCCTATGCCCATTATCTCTTTGGTTTGGGTCTGCGTCAAGAGATTTTAAGCGCTTTTTTGGAAATTTAATGTTTACAGGGGCCGCCGCAAGCGACCCCTGCGTTTTTTACTGTGCCTTCTTCAAAGTCGAAATGTCCTCGTTCATTGTTTTGATAATGCTTCTCAGAAAAGCCATTTCGTCCTCCAGATTTTCTACGCGGCTTTTGGGTGCCAGCGTATCCAGCAGCGTTTGGTGTCCTTCTGCCAGAAGCTGAAACTTTTTTTCCACCTCTACGTCCAGCCGAACCTTGATACCAGAAACATCGACTTGCAGCCGCTCCAGCATTTTGCTGTGGTCAGCCAGCATTTTCCCTTGCTCTTCTAGCATTTTTCCATGCTCTTCCAACATTTTCCCATGATTCTCCAGTGTTTTCTCCTGCCGCTCTAACAGAGCAAGGATTCTTTCTTCGTTTGTCATTATAATTACTCCTCTCAAAAATAAATGTCAAAATCCGAAGTGTCCCAAAACGCCGACCCCCACAGTCAGCACCAGAAACCCAATCAAAACCGCGTAATCTGCCCCTTGATACTTCAACTGCCGCAGGCGGGTGCGGCCCTGTCCGCCGTGGTAGCAGCGGCACTCCATTGCGGTTGCAAGCTCGTCCGCCCGCCGGAACGCCGAGATAAACAGCGGCACCAGCAGGGGAATCAGCGCTTTTGCACGCTGCATCAGATTACCGCTCTCAAAGTCCGCGCCGCGGGCACGCTGGGCAGACATAATCTTGTCCGTCTCCTCAATCAGCGTGGGGATGAACCGCAGGGCAATCGACATAATCATGGCCAGCTCGTGTACGGGGACCTTCAACGCCTTCAGGGGATTCAACAGCGACTCCAGGCCGTCGGTAAGCAGGATGGGGGAGGTAGTGTAGGTCAGAAGGAAGGTCCCGGCAATGAGCATCATGATTCGGAACACCATGAAAAATGCCTGCAGCACGCCCTCCAGCGTGATCGTAAAAATCCAAAACTGCGCCAGAACGTGTTCTCCGGGGGTGTAGAACAAATTCAGAACGGCAGTAAACACCACAATGAACAGGATAGGCTTCATACCCCGCAGAATCGACTTGGGGGGGACCTTGGAGACGGCAATGGAAATCACCAGCACCGCCAGCATCATGCCATAGGTCACAAAGGACTTTGCCAGAAACAGCGCCACGATGTAGAGAATCACCGCAAGCAGCTTGGTGCGGGGGTCCAGCCGGTGGATGAAGGAGTTTCCGGGGAAATACTGCCCCAGCGTAATGTCTTTCAGCGCCATTTACACCGCCCCCTTTACTGCGGCCAGAATGGCCTGCTTCGCCTGGTCCAGCGTGTATACGGATGGGTCGATGTCCGCGCCCAGCTCTTTCAGACGGTGGAATACCCGCGTCATTTGGGGGACCCCCAGGCCCATGTCCTCCAGTTCTTTTCCGTGCTGGAACACCTCACGGGGCGTACCCTGGTAGGGAAGCAGCCCGTCATTGACCACCACAATGCGTTCTACCGATTGCGCGACCTCCTCCATGGAGTGGGAGACCAGCACGATAGCCGCACCGTGGGCCTTGTGATAGTCCCGGATATTGTTCAGGATGGACTGGGAGCCTTCCGGGTCCAGGCCGGCGGTAGGCTCGTCCAGAATCAGGACCTTTGGACGCATGGCGATCACGCCCGCAATGGCAACCCGCCGCTTCTGTCCGCCGGACAGCTCGAAGGGGGATTTCTCCAAAAACTCGTCCCGCAGGCCTACAAAATGGGCGGCTTCCCGGACCCGCTGGTCCAGCTCGTCTCCCTCAAGCCCCATGTTTTTGGGGCCGAATGCGATGTCCTTGTAAATCGTCTCTTCAAATAGCTGGTATTCCGGGTACTGGAATACCAGCCCCACCTGAAAGCGGACCTGGCGGGTGCGCTGGGGGTCGGTCCAGATGTCCTCTCCCTCGAAAAGCACCTGGCCGGAGGTGGGCTTCAGCAGACCGTTCAGGTGCTGAATCAGGGTGGATTTCCCCGAACCGGTGTGGCCGATGATGCCTAAATATTCTCCGGCGGATACGGAGAAATCGACCTGGTCCAGCGCCCGATGCTCAAAGGGCGTTCCGGCACTGTAGATGTGGGTAAGCTGTTTTGTCTCAAGAATAGGCTGCATAGCCGGACCTCCTTATGGGTGCATCAAGTGAAACAGGGCCTGGGCACATTCCTCGTCGGACAGTGCGTCCAGAGGCACGTCCAATCCCTCCTGGCGCAGCTGCCACAGAAGCTCCACCGTATGGGGGACCGTAAGCCCCACGGCCTTCAGGCCCTCTACGTCCTGAAAGACCTGCTTTGGAGGGCCGTCCGCAATAATCTTCCCCTGGGTCATCACGACCAAACGGTCCGCCTGGGCGGCTTCGTCCATGTGGTGGGTAATCAGCACCACCGTCACGCCCCGTTCCCGGTTGAGGGTCTTGATGGTCCGCAGCACGTCGGCGCGGCCGATGGGGTCCAGCATTGCCGTCGGCTCGTCCAGCACGATGCACTCCGGCTGCATGGCAATGACCCCGGCGATGGCGATACGCTGCTTCTGTCCGCCGGAGAGCAGGTGGGGGGCGTGTTCCCGGTACTGGTACATGTTGACGGCTTTCAGCGCGTCGTCCACCCGCCTGCGGATCTCCTCTGGCGGGACCCCCAGGTTTTCCGGGGCAAAGGCCACGTCCTCCTCGACCACGTTGGCGACGATCTGGTTATCGGGGTTTTGGAACACCATACCGACCGTTTTCCGGATTTGCAGCAAGGTTTCTTCCCGGACCGTGTCCATCCCGTCCACGTAGACCTTGCCTCCGGAGGGGAGCAGGATGGCGTTCATGTGCTTGGCCAGGGTGGATTTACCGCTGCCGTTGTGGCCCAGAACAGCGGTAAAAGACCCGCGCTCAATGGACAGGTCCACGCCGTTGAGGACGGTTTTGGGGGCGTTCTCTCCCTCGTTGGCGGGGTAGGAGAACTGGAGCTGCTGGGTTTGAATGATGGATTGATTCATATTGATCTTCCTTTATGACAGAGCCTCCCGGCCAGCCAGCCGAGAATCAGAATAACGACCGAAAATCCGGCCAGGACCCCTAGCCAAGCCAGGGGAAAACGCAGGGGGCTGGGATTTTGATAGGCTTGTCAAACCGCCGCCGCCAGCGTATTGACACAAATCAGGCCAATCAGCACGGAACCCCAGAAAAGAATCTGCTTCATCGGGTCCAGCGGCCCGCCGCGCCGCAGGGGAGAATCAATCCCGACTCCGTTACCGGCAAACCCAGCTCATCGGAGACAGTATGCCCTCCGCGTTTTTTGGAAATCACCGTTTCCAAAATGTAGGTCAGGACACTGGGGGCCAGCCCTGTGGTGTAGGAGCTGATTAGGAAAAACAGAGGGTTATCCGACAGCACCCCGGAAACCAGCTCCACAAACGGATACAAATTTTCCTCCAGCTTCCACACCTCGCCGGAAGGGCCCCGGCCATAAGAGGGCGGGTCCATAATTACGCCGTCATACTTCCGGCCCCGGCGTATCTCCCGCTCTACAAATTTGGCGCAGTCGTCCACGATCCACCGGATGGGCGCGTGCTCCAGCCCGGAGCTTTTGGCGTTTTCACGGGCCCACTGTACCATCCCCTTGGCGGCGTCCACGTGGCACACGCTGGCTCCGGCGGCGGCGCAGGCGATGGTGGCTCCGCCGGTGTAAGCGAACAGATTCAGCACATGGACGGGCCGGCCGGCGTTTTGGATCTGCTCCTGGAGAAAATCCCAGTTTGCGGCCTGTTCCGGGAAAATACCTGTGTGCTTGAAGCTCATGGGCTTGACATTAAAGGTCAGCGGCCCATAGGATACGGTCCAGCGCTGGGGCATGGACCTGTTTTTCCACGCGCCGCCGCCAGTGGAGGAGCGGCTGTAGCGTCCGGCATTTTTCTTCCAGCCGGGGTGAGTCCGGGGTGTATTCCAGATGGCCTGGGGGTCGGGACGGACCAGCAGATGGTCCCCCCAGCGCTCCAGCTTTTCTCCCAAGCCGCAGTCCAGCAGTTCATAGTCCTTCCATCGGTTGGCTGCCCACATAACAACGCGCCCTCCTGCCGTAAAATTTGCAGACAAAATCAATATAGTATACCATTTACTGGACGGTCCGTCAATCCGCGGGTTTTGGCCTGCTGTAATTTGTCAGGTGGAGGGTGAAACCCCGCCTCCCTCACAAATTTTCCCCCCAACGCTCTTGACAAACGGAAAAAATCTGTTATACTGTGCATATAGTATATATACAGTAAACTCAAAATAACAGTGCGGACGTCTGAAAGGGAAGGGATATGGATATCATACTGAGCAATTCCAGCGGAAAGCCCATCTATGAGCAGATCGCCGCCCAGGTGAAGGAGCAGATACTCTCCGGGACGCTGGAGACGGGGGAGGCGCTTCCCTCCATGCGCCTGCTGGCACGGGAGCTGCGCATCTCGGTCATCACCACCAAGCGGGCTTACGAGGAGCTGGAGCGAGACGGCTTTTTAGAAAACGTGCCGGGAAAGGGCTGTTTTGTCGCGGCCCAAAATAAGGAGCTGCTGCGGGAAAACCAACTGCGGCGGGTGGAAGAAAAATTACTGGAGGCCATCGACGAGGGACGCAAGGGGGCCTTGAGCCTGGAGCAGCTCCAGGAGATGCTGGCCAATCTGTATCAGGAGGTGTAACATATGAAAAATATGATAGAAGTAAAGGGGCTTTGTAAATCCTACCCGGATTTCGCCCTGAAGCATGTCAGCTTTCAGGTCCCCGGCGGGTCCATCATGGGCCTGATCGGGGAGAACGGCGCGGGCAAAACCACCACCCTGAAATCCCTGCTGGGCCTGACCCGCTTCGAGGGCGGAGAAATCTTTCTTCTGGGCTGTCCCGTCCCCCAGCGGGAGCGGACGGTGAAACAGGACGTGGGTATGGTGCTGGACGACTGCTTTTTCCACGACGCTCTGAAAGCGCGGGAAATCGACAAAATTCTGGCTCCGGTTTTCCGCAACTGGGATTCCGGGCTGTTCCGGGACTATTTGAACAAATTCAAGCTGCCGGAAAAGAAGCTGGTGAAGGAGTACTCACGGGGTATGAAAATGAAGCTGTCTCTGGCGGCGGCGCTGGCCCACCACCCCCGGCTGCTGATTCTGGACGAGGCCACCGCCGGACTGGACCCAGTGGTCCGGGACGAGATCTTAGACGAATTTTTGGGCTTCATCTGCGACGAGGACCACGCCATCCTGCTGTCCAGCCACATCACCACCGACCTGGAGAAGGTGGCCGACTACATCACCTATCTGCACCAGGGAGAAGTGGTGCTGTCCGACAGCAAGGATACCATTTTAGAGGAGTACGGCCGGGTGGGCTGTACCGCCGGGGACCTGACCAAAATCGCCCATGAGGACTACGTGCGGCTGCGGCGGGGGACCTTCGGAAACGAGCTGCTGGTGGCAAACCGCAAGAGCTTTGCAAAAAAATACCCCGGTCTGACCGTAGACCGGGTGTCGCTGGAGGATATCATGCTCTTTGTTGGAAAGGGGGAGGCGCAATGACTGGCCTGGTTTTAAAGGATTTTTTAATGATGCGCAAGACGCTGAAAACCTATGTGTTGTTTTTCGTACTCTATTTTGGAATGTCCATTGCCGGGATTTTTCCCATCAGTGTTGCTACATCCATGGTAACCATGATTATTGCTGTTCTGCCAATCTCTACCTTTTCTTTTGATGAGATGGCGAAATGGGACCGGTACGCGGTCTCCCTGCCTCTGGGCCGGCGGGAGGTGGTAGGAGCCCGGTATCTGTTCATTCTTCTTCTGCTGCTGGCGTCCGCCGCGGCTGGACTGCTCAGTGTAGTGCTGACCTCTCTTATGGGGAAGGAGGAGATGGCGGAAATGCTGGCCACATTGCTGGTGACCATAACCTATGGCCTGATCCTCAACGGCATTATGACCCCTCTGGTTTACAAGATGGGTCCCGAACGCGCCCGGACGTATCTGTATATCATTGTTTTTGCACCGATGATTTTATTTTTCCTGGCGGCGCGGCTGGAGCTGATGGACCTGTCCGGGCTGAAATCGGTCCCGGAGGAGGTAGTCATGCTGATCTGTTACCTGCTGCCAGTGGCGGGGCTGGCAGGACTGGGGCTGTCTTATCTGGCTTCCTGCCGTATCTATGAGAAAAAAGAATTTTGACGCTTTCCACAAAGCACTTGTGCCAGCACACCCTTTTATGGTATAATAAGCCCAGAAAGGGAGGGTGAGCCGTATGACAACCAAGGAAGCCATTCGGGAGCTGAAAATCGTCCGCAACTACTGCAACGCCAAGTCCATCCCCGCCATAGACTACGCCATCCGGGCGCTGCGGGAGAAAGCGGAGCAGGAGACCCAGGCCCCAGGGGAGAACCAGTGAAGCCGCGTCGAGATCCCGCCCGTTTCGGGCGGGACTTTTTTCTCCAGGACACGGTCCAAGCGGCCAGGGCGCTTCTGGGGGCGCACATCGTCCGGGAGTGGGCAGGCCGGCGGCTGGTGTGCGCCATCACCGAGACGGAAGCTTATATCGGCCGCATAGACAAGGCCTGCCATGCCTACGGCTACAAGCGTACCCCACGGACGCAGACGCTGTACGCCCCGCCGGGGACTGCCTATGTCTACTTGATTTACGGGATGTACCACTGTCTGAATTTTGTCACCGAGCCGGAGAACGAGCCAGCCGCAGTCCTCATTCGCGGGGCGGTCCCCGTGGAGGGCGCGGAGGAAATGGCCTGGGCACGGTTTGGAAAATCCGTGTCTGACCTGAGCCGGTATCAGAAGAAAAACTTCCTGAACGGCCCTGGCAAGCTGTGTCAGGCTTTGCACATCACCCGGCAGGACAACGGCACAGATATGACCCAAAACGGCGGGCTGTACGTCTGTCCGGGCAAAATTTCAGGGGAAATCCAGACCGGCCCCCGCATAGGCATCGACTACGCGGAGGAGGCGGTGGATTTCCCCTGGCGGTTCTGGGTGGAACCAAATCAGGTGACGTGCGTGTGATTGTTGATGTGGTCCATGCAGTAGCAGTAGTAGCCGCTGCACTTGGAGCAGTAGCGGAACTCCATGTTGGGATTATCCGCGTCGGTGACGCCGCAGACAGCGCACTTGTGGAGATAGCCCCGGCGCTGCTGGACCTGTTTCTGGGCTTTTTTGAAGTTGATGGTCTGGGGCCGGGACCGGTAAGCGGCCCGTTCCCCGGTCCGGCGGACCATGCCGGTGAGGTCGTCCCAGAAGAATACCAGGTAGTTGAACAGCGCCACAATGGGGATGAGGGCCATCAAAGGCTGTCTGGAGAACAGGCTCCCCAGGATTTCAAGGGCAAACAGGGCTGCGTCCAGCCAGGCGAGCCACTTGACTTTCACCGGGATAATAAAGTATATCATAAATTGGGTGTCCGGGTAGAGGGTAGCGAAGGCGAAGAACAGGGACATGTTGACATAATACATGTTCGCACTCAATATACCAAGGGGCTGTCCAGCGGCGAAGTAGATGGCGAAGCCCACCAGGATGTTCAGCGCAACACCCAGTCCGTAAAAGAGGGAGAACCGGGCGGTGCCCCACTGGCGTTCCAGGGTGGTTCCGAGGAAATAGTAAAGCATCAGGGAAAAGACGAACCAAATGGGGTGGCTGTTGATGGGGACGAAGATGAAGGTGAACAGCCGCCAGATTTCCCCCCGCAAAATCAGTCCAGGGTAGAAGCCAATCAGGGTGGTCAGACTGATCTGGGTGGAAAACATGTCCAGCAGAAAGACGGCGACATTGCCAATGGCGATGTACTTCATCAGATTCGGGATGCCGAAATTGGGGTGATTGTAGCAAAAGCGGTCCAGCCAGCGGGAAAGTGCGCTCATGGACAGCCCTCCTTTAATTTCCAGATTTATTCCTACCCTTCATTCTACCCGTTTTTGGAGAAAAAGTCCATGAAAAAAGTGTGAATATTTTTTGGAGATGTCTTGACGGCTTATTTTACAGGTAAAAAACCAAAAGCCAGCACGGTGAATGTCAAGATAAAAATGGACTTTTCCATAAAAAGGAATAGGATGTAACACAAGAGCCAAGACGTCAGCCGGGTGGGATGTGTTACAGAACGTCAGGGAAAACCTGGCGTTCTTTTTTTGTGCGGCGGTCGCGGGAAACGGGGCGCTTTCGCCTGTTTGCGGCGAGGGCGACAACTCAAGGCCCAGAGGGATTAGGCCCCCGCCCTCAAAAAAGTATAGCACTTTGAAATCCGCATAGGCAAAGCCGCAAAACCAAAAGGCGGTTCGGGCTCGAATCTAAGGCCCGGAGGTCCCGGCCAGAGGCCAGGGGAAAGGAAGGTGAATATGGCAGAGAATTGGAAGGACCTACGCATAGCAGAGCAGCGGGTAAATGAACTGTTGTATCTCTGGGAGAGCGAGACAGAGGAACCCTGGAGCCAGGACTGGCGGCTGAAACTCAACGAGGCAGAACAAGAGTTGGTGGCGGGCTGGGACGAAAGCTGGCTAAAGGGATTGTACAATCGGCATATCAAATCAAGAGCTTGATTAGAAGGGTGTACGGAATAGAACTGTAACACAGCCAGAGGGCCGCTGCGGCGCAGATCAGCCGCACGGTGGGGAAGGGATGTGTTACAATGAGCTTGCCTACCGGCTATACGGGGAGAAAGGCATGGGAATATGGCGCAGAAAAATAACATCCGGAGCATCCGGTTTTCGGACGAACTGGCGGAACTCATCGACCGCCAACAGGGACAGACATTCACGCAGAAATTCGAGAATCTCATTACCCGCTGCGTGTGGGAGCTGCCGCAGAGAGAGAAACAGCTCCAGCAAATTCAGGAAAGAATCCGGCAGGAGCAGGAGCGGCTGTTTCAGCTACAGAAAGCGTCGGAGGAGCTGCGGATGCTGGAACGGGATATTCAAAGTGCCCAACATTATTTCGGGATTGTAGAACGGCGGGCC
>CAJTOE010000036.1 GCA_910577805.1 uncultured Oscillospiraceae bacterium
CAAGCACGAGGACGAGCTGCAAGCGGCCCGGACCCGGATGGGCCAGATGAAGCGCCAGCTTGAGGCGGAGAGCCTGAACCGTATGATGGAGGCCATTGTGGCCAGCCAGGAGGTGGCAGTATGATTTCGGGAAAAAAGAACGCCCTGGGCATTGCGCTTTTGATGCTGCTGATGGCAGTGACCGGCGTGATCGTCCTCCGGGGCCAGCCCCTGTCCCTGCTGGGGGCCGCTCTGAAGCAGCTCCAGCCCCAATATATCCTGCTGGCGCTGGGCTTCATGTTCGCCTATGTGAGCTGTGAGGCCCTCTGCACCAAGCAGATTTTAGGCCGTCTGGGCCACGCCGCACCGTTCGGCCGGTGCCTGGGGTACTCCTTTGTGGGCTTTTACGTCAGCTCCATCACCCCCTCGGCCACCGGCGGACAGCCCGCCCAGATCTACTACATGAGCCGGGACCAGATCCCTGCCGCCCACGGCGCGCTGAACATGATGCTCATTGCGGCCTGCTATCAGATCGCCACCCTGCTCTGGGGCGGAGCGGTCTGGTTCTTTGTGCCGGGGCTTTCGGGGCAGATGCGGGGCGGACTGGCGGTGCTGCTGCTCTACGGGGGCAGTATCATGATCGCCCTGACCGCGGGCATGGCGATGGTCATGTTTCTGCCTCACGCGGCCCGGAAAATCTGCGGCGGGGTTTTACGGCTTCTGGCAAAACTGCGCATCATCAAAAACCCCCAAAAAGCCTGGGAAAAGCTGGAGCTGCAGCTGGCCGAGTACGCCAAGGGCGCACAGTGCATCAAGAAGAACCCCGGCCTGACCCTGCGGGTGCTGGCACTGTGTCTGGTCCAGCTTGGGATGCTGTTCAGTGTGCCCTGGGCGGTGTATCTGGCCTTTGGGCAGTCCGGATACACCTGGGCGCAGGTGGCCGGGACCCAGGCGCTGGTGACGCTGGCGGTGTGCAACCTGCCTCTGCCCGGCGCGGTCGGCCCCGCCGAGGGAAGCTTTGTTTCCGCGTTCCAGTTTATCTTTGGCGCGGCGCTGGTGACTCCCGCTATGCTGGTCTCCCGTGGAATCAGCTTTTATACGTTCCTGCTGCTCAGTGCGGGGGTGGCCGTGGCGGTCCATCTGCGCACCAGCCGGGAAATCCGGGAACGGACGCTGCGGGAAATGACCGCCAACTCCGAAAAGCGGCGGGTCAAGGCCGTGAAGCGTTATCTGAACACCCGCAGCGGCCCGGAAGGGATGGTGCTGTGAGAAGAAGTGTTCTGCTAAAAACAGCGCAGTTTCGGCTGCGCTGTCTTTTTCACCCTTATGGGCGGAGGAGGGGAAAAAAGAGAAGCAGCCCCTCACAAGCTGCTTCTCCGATTCTCTCCAACCGTTCTCACATACGCTCAAAATCAGAGGCCGGGTGCTTGCACAGCGGGCAGATAAAATCCGCCGGCAGCGGCCCCTCGTGGACATAGCCGCAGACCTTGCACACCCAGCGTTCCCCGCTCTCCGCCGGCTTGGCCTGGGGCTTGGGCTTGATGTGGGCCTGATAATAGGCGTAGGTAGCGCTGGGGTCGCCGGACAGCACGTCCCCATCCAGCACATCCGCCAGGAACAGCGTGTGGCTCCCCAAATCCATGGTGGACACCGTGCGGCAGCTCAGATAGGCATTGACCCCCTGGGTGATATAAAACAGGCCGTTCTCCCCCCGGACCGCGTCCGGGAAACCGGCGAACTTGTCCGTGTCCCGGCCGGAGGAGAACCCGAACTGCTGGAACAGGGAGAAGGGGGCCTGCTCCGACAGGATGGACAGATTGAACCGGCCGTCCCGCAGGACCATATCGTGGGTATAATTGGACTTGTTTACCGCAATGGTCAGGCGGTTGGGGGTGGTGGTGACCTGCGTGGCGGTGTTGATGATGCAGCCGTTGTCCTTGTCCCCCTCGCGGGCGGTGAGAACGAACAAGCCGTAGCTCAGGGCGTACATGGCTTTCTGGTCTTTCATACTGTTACCTCTTTCATTTATGATAAGGAGAGCCCTCCTGAATTTTGAACCCCCGGTAAATCTGCTCCAGCAGCATCACCCTGGCCAGATGGTGGGGAAAGGTCATGGGAGACATGGACAGCTTTGCGCTGGCCTCCGCTTTCAGTCCCTCGTCCAGGCCGTAGGACCCGCCGATCAAAAACACCAGCCGCCGGGTGCTGTTCTGCTTCCAGGCGGCCAGCAGCTGGGCCAGCTCCTGGCTGGAGCGCATCCGCCCCTCCACGCAGAGGGCCACCAGATTGGCGTTGGGCGGGAGCTTGGCCCGAATGGCCGCAGCCTCCCTGCGTAAAGCCCCGTCGATCTCCCCCTGGGAGGGATTTTTCGGCAGCTTTTCTTCCGGAAGCTCCGTCAAAACCAGCTTGCAGTAGGGGGAGAGCCGCTTTTGATACTCCTGGGCCGCGTCAATGTAAAACTGCTCTTTTAGCTTTCCCACGCAGAGGATATGTATACTCAGCACAGTGCGATCTCCTCCACAACGGACACGGTTCCGTTTTCCAGCCGGAACAGCGGTCCCCGCTCCTGCTCCGGAGCCACCGAGAGGTGGACGGGACGGCCCAGCGATTCCAGGGCCTGGGCGGCGGCGGCTCTGGCCCGCTCCGGGGTGTTGTTCTCCTGGGACAGGTGGGCCAGCACCACGGCCTGACTGCCTCCGGCGGCGGCCAGCCGGGCCAGCTCCGCCCCCTCCTCGTTGGACAGGTGTCCGTACAGACCTAAAATCCGGTCTTGCAGATAGAGCGGGTAGGGGCCACTGCGCAGCCACTCCACATCATGGTTGGACTCGGAAATCAAAAGGTCGATGCCCCGGACCGCGTCCCGGACCGGCTGGCTCAGGTGGCCCAGGTCGGTACACAGCGCGAAGCGCATCCCGTCCCCGGTGACCCGGTAGCCCACGCTGCCCGGCGCGTCGTGGGGGGTGGGGAAGCACTCCACACGCAGCTCCCCCACCTGCTCCTCCTCCCGGACCTCCTCCACGTTCAGCTCCGGGAACCGGCGCTGGAGCGCCCAACCGGTCTGCCGGGTGGCCCGGATAGGGCAGCGCAGGCGCTTGGACAGCACCCGCAGGCCCGCGATGTGGTCGGAGTGGCCGTGGGTCACAAAAACCGCGGACAGCTCCTCTGGGCTTACCCCCAGGTCCCCCAGGGACCGGGTGATACGCCGGGCGGAGATACCCGCATCGATCAAAATATAGGTTTGTCCGCAGCAGGCCAGCAGACAGTTTCCCTTGGAGCCGCTGGCCAGGGTACATACAACCATAGAACCTCCGTGCTTAGATCTCCATGGGTCCGGCCTGAAGGATCTCGATCTCCCGGCAGAACAGATGGATGATATTATCTTCGTCATCAAAAATATGGAACTTCCGGCCCGGACTCTGCTCCGGGTCCTGGCTGACCTCAACGGAAAAGCCTGCGATTTGAAATTCACCGAAGATGGAAAAGGCGCTGATATTCCGACACAGCAGAACGACCTGGAGGCTTCCGTCCTGCGCCGCCAGGGTCAATTCCAGATTATGTATCTCCAGCCAGCTTTCGTAGTCGTAATCGGTGTACATCCGGAACCCGGTCAGCAGGTCCAGCGTACTCCAGCTGGAGAATTGGGGGGCTTCTTGGAGGAGTTTGTCCAGATTTTTGATCGCGTTGAACTGCTCCTGGAAACTGCGGGAAGCTGCATTCATGATCAAAACGCCCTCTCTTATGTCGAATGTCGGAAACTCAGCCCGCTTGACTGTTCACCTCGTCGTCAGGCACGTATACGACCTGGATGTCCGCCCCGACGGCAGACAGCTTTTCCACAATGGACTCGTAGCCGCGCTCTATGTGATGGATGCCGTCGATGCTCGTCACGCCCTCCGCGGCCAGACCGGCCACGATCATAGCGGCTCCTGCCCGCAAATCGCAGGCGTGGACCGGCGCGCCGGTGAGGCGGCGGACCCCCTCGATGACAGCCACCTTGCCGTCCACCTGGATCTGCGCCCCCATGCGGCGGAACTCGTCCACGTATCGGTAGCGGCTGTCCCAGACGCCCTCGGTCAATACGCTGGTCCCCTGGGCCAGGCACAAGACCGCGGCGATCTGGGGCTGCATATCGGTTGGAAAGCCCGGATAGGGCTGTGTCTTTACGTTGGTGCGGTGGATGGGACCGGTGCGGCGGACCACCACGGAGTCGTCCCGCTCTTCCACGTCCACGCCCATCTCCCGCAGCTTGCCGGTGATGCACTCCAGGTGCTTGGGGATGACGTTCTGGATGAGCACCTCGCCCCCGGCGGCGGCGATGGCGGTCATATAGGTGCCCGCCTCGATCTGGTCGGGGATGATGGAGTAGCACCCGCCCTGGAGGCTGTCCACCCCTCTGATTTTAATGGTATCTGTGCCGGCCCCCATGATGTTGGCTCCCATGGAGTTCAAAAAGTTGGCTAAATCCA
The DNA here is from genome assembly GCA_910577805.1 of uncultured Oscillospiraceae bacterium. Classification (GTDB taxonomy): domain Bacteria; phylum Bacillota; class Clostridia; order Oscillospirales; family Oscillospiraceae; genus Lawsonibacter. The sequence goes on from CAJTOE010000036.1 coordinate 4,446, forward strand.
CGATATGCGGTTCTTTTGCGGCGTTTTCGATGACGGTCATACCGTCCGCCAGCGCCGCCGCCAGCATGATGTTCATGGTGGCCCCCACAGAGACCATATCCAGATAGACCTGCCCGCCGGACAGACGGCCATCGGGCACCTTGGCTTTGATAATCCCGTTGACCACCTCCACCTGGGCGCCCATGGAGACGAAGCCCTTGATGTGCTGGTCAATGGGGCGGCCGCCCAAATCGCAGCCGCCGGGCATCGGCACCTCCGCCCAGCCGAAGCGGCCCAGCAGAGCGCCCACGATATAGTAGCTGGCACGGATTTTCCGGGCCGTGCTGTGCGCGATTTTCCGGTTGCGAACGCCGGAGCAGTTGATTTCTACGGTGGTACGGTTGATGGTCCGTACCTGAGCGCCTAAGTCCTGCAAAATCTGTAAAATCAGCGTCACGTCGCTGATCTGGGGGATATTTTCAATGCGGCAGGGACCGTTGACCAGAAGTGCCGCAGGGATGATCGCCACAGCGGCGTTCTTAGCGCCGCTGATCTGAATCGTACCGCGCAGGGGAACTCCGCCCCGAACCTGATACTTTGTCAAAATAGCACCCTCTCCAAAACGATTTAAGATGGGATTTTTAGATATATACAGCGCAAAACACGCTATAAGTAACACAAACAAAGGTGGGCTGCCAGAGCAGCGCACACTGAAACAGATACATTATAGCACTATTATGTCCACATGGCAACGAAAATTGCGCGTTCTTCCGGAATTTCGTGCAAAGCGTTCAAAAGCCCCGGAAAAACCCGGCGGAAGTTCCACGATCAGCCGCCGCCGGCTTCCAATTCCTGGCGGGCCAGCAGTCCGGCAATGAGTTGGTTGGACACAAGAAAGCCCTCCGGGGTCAGCCGCCACCGGCCCAGAACGGTCTTGACCGCCCAGCCCCGGCACTGATACTGCTCCAAAAGCCGCTCCAGAGGCTCGAAGTCCCGGAAAAAGGTCCGGCGGTACTCCCACTCCTCGATTCCGGCGGCGGTGCGCAGCCGGAGCATCAGATATTCCGCCGCCCGCTCGTTGAGGGAAATGTCCTGCTCCTCCTCCAGGGCCGGACTGCCGGACTGCACGCCTGTCAGGTAGGCTTCCAGGTCCCTGGGGCAGGAGGTGCGCCGGCCGGCGAAGTCGGAGTGCGCCCCAGGGCCGAAGCCCAGATAGGGCCGGGTGAGCCAGTAGCGCAGGTTGTGCCGGGATTCAAATCCATTTTGCGCAAAATTAGAAATTTCATACTGCCGGAAACCGGACTTTTCCAAAAAATCCACCGTCCACAGATACAGGTCCGCCTGGAGGTCGTCGTCCGGGAGGGATTCGCCCGCCTCCACCCGCCGGGCCAGGGGGGTGTGCTCCTCCACCTTGAGGCCGTAGCAGGACAGGTGCTGGGGCTGAAGGGCGACGGCCTGGGACACGGTGGCCTGCCAGCTCTCCAGGGTCTGGCCGGGGAGGCCGTAAATGAGGTCCAGGGAGACGTTTTTGAACTTGGCCTTTCGGGCGGCGCACACCGCCTGGACCGTCTGCTCCGCCGTGTGGGGGCGGCCCACGGCCTGCAATTCCCCGTCCTGGGCGGACTGCATCCCGATAGACAGCCGGTTAAAGCCCCCGGCGCGGAGCTTGGCAAGCATTTTCAGGCTGACGCTGTCCGGGTTGGCCTCCAGGGTGATTTCCGCGTCCCGGTCCAGCTTATAATATTTCTTCACCGCCGCCAGCAGGGCCAGCAGGCGTTTTTCTCCGAACAGGCTGGGGGTGCCGCCGCCGAAATACACGGTATCCACCGGGCAGTGGGCGGTGCAGGCCGTCTGCTTCAAGTGGGCCAGCAGGGCGTTTTGATAGGCGTCCATTTGCTCCTCCCGGCCCGCCAGCGAGTAAAAATCACAGTACGCGCATTTCGAGCGGCAGAAGGGAATGTGCAGATAAAGCCCCAGCTTGTCTCCCATAGACGGACACCTCGTTTTCCATTTGTACCCGTTCAGGCTATTTTACAGCCCGCTTGTACCACTCTATTATAATACAAAAGCAATGATTTGAAAAGTGGGAGCGGAATTTTTTTGTTCAATTTGTTGGGGTCCCCCTCATCCGTCACGCTTCGCGTGCCACCTTCCCCCGTGAGGGGGAAGGTGCCGCCGCCGCAGGCGGTGACGGATGAGGGGGAAGCCAAAGGGCTGCTCTACTTTCTACAAAATCGCAAGCCAGCGATAATAAATATTGACAAGCAAGCCGATATGTAGTATGCTCTAAATACAAATCATTGGCCGATGCGAATAAAAAAGGAGGTTCCCTTTTATGAAAGTGAAAAACCTGCTGGCCATTCTGCTGGCGCTCACCTTCCTCGTGATTCCTGTCTCCGCAGAGGAGAACGATGACCTGATTCAGCCCCATGATATGAGCATCGCATCCGGGTATCTGTATGATTCAACTGGCTTTAAGCAAACCTACTTTTTAGACCATCGGAATGGACCAAGACTTTTTATGGAAGTTGAAAACCTTGGCACAACAGAGGTGGTTTGTTCCATCAATGGGGGCGTAAGCAGAACTATTGGCCCTGGAGACTCGGCAACTTTATGGTATTTGGTGCTTGATGCTTGGATTGAAGAGTATGAGTTCCGGATTGTTTCATATCAAGGAAATATGAGTGTTCGCTATTCAATTTACCAGCGGGACAATAATTCACCAGTGGGATAGTTTATGGGCAACAAAACTGCTCCCCGGCCGTCAAACGGTCGGGGAGCAGTTTTTTAAAATTCCGCCGGCGGCTGCCAGCCCTCCACATAGGCCTTCAGCTGCCCAATCGTCCGGGGGGTACACACCGCAACCACGTCAATGGTTTCGCTGTAATCCACCTTTTCCACCTTGGCCTCCAGATACAGCCGCTCCAGCGCTCCGCCCTCACTGTAGGGCAGATGGATATTCACCCGCTTGGCCCCGGAGTCCAGCCGCTTGCCAATGGCCTGAAGCAGCTGGGGCAGGCCCTCCCCGGTTTTTGCGGAGATGGACACCCGGTCCTCTCCGTGGGGCAGGATGTCCCCAAAGCTCCGGTCGCACTTGTTAAAAACCTCCAGCCGGGGGATCTGCTCCGCCCCAAGCTCATGAATGAGCTGGTCCACGACCGCCGCCTGTGCCGGCCAATCCGGGTTGGATGCGTCGATCACATGCAGCAGCAGATCCGCGTATTCCAGCTCCTCCAGAGTGGCCTTGAACGCCTCCACCAGATGGTGGGGCAGCTTGCGGATAAAGCCCACCGTGTCTGACAGCAGCACCGTGCAGGTGTCGGAAATCTCCAGCATCCGGGTGGTGGTGTCCAGGGTGTCGAACAGCCGGTTGTTGGCGGGGATCGCCGCCCCGGTGAGCTGGTTGAGCAGAGTGGATTTTCCGGCGTTGGTGTAGCCCACGATGGCCACCACCGGCACCTCGTTTTTAATCCGCCGTTCCCGCTGGGTGGCCCGCACCCGGCGCACGTCCTTCAATTCGCTCTCCAGCTTGGAAATTTTCTGGCGGATGTGCCGCCGGTCGGACTCCAGCTGGGTCTCACCGGGACCGCGGGTGCCAATGGCGCCCTCCTGGCGCTCTAAATGCTTCCACATGCCCGTCAGCCGGGGGAGCAGGTATTTGTACTGGGCCAGCTCCACCTGGAGCCGTCCTTCACGGGTCCTGGCCCGCTGGGCGAAAATGTCCAGAATCAGGGCGGCCCGGTCCAGCACCGACACCCCCAGGTCCTGGGTCAGGGCCCGCTGCTGGGAGGGGGACAGGGCGTTGTCAAAAATGACCATCTGCGCGTCCATCTCCTGGACCAGCTCCTTCACCTCGGCGGTCTTGCCCTCACCGATGAAGGTGCGGGGGTCGGGGCTGTCCTTGGATTGCAGTACGACTCCGACGTTCTCACCGCCGGCGGTCTCCAGAAGGGCGGCAAGCTCCTCGACGGAGTCTACGGTTGAATTTTCATCGGGGGACAGGCTGCGGGCCCGCAGGGCCACCAGCACGGCCCGGTTTTTGGAAATGCTTTCGTCAAATATCAAGATTCAAATTCCTCCACATGGGCGGCTCAACGCTTTTCCAGAACCTCCACGATCTCGCCGATATACATGACGTGGTAGTCCTCCTGGGCGTAGAACCTCTCTTTATATTCCTGTGGGAAGGCGGCGGGGTCCATGGGCTGAACGAACCGCTTGCGGCAGACAAAGACCAGCTCCGCCTCCTCAAAATAGGGCGCGCCGCAGGGGGCGGTTTTTACCGTAAAGCCGCATTCCGTCACCTTATCCACATCCCGGCCGCTCTTGGAGCCGCACAGGGCCAGATGGTCGTGATGCTCCGGACCGAAGAAGGCCAGGGTAAAATACTCCTCCCGGTCCACGAATTCCTTGGTGTAACGCTGGGGGCGCAGGTAAATCGTGACCACGGGCTGATTCCACAGAATGCCCGTGCCGCCCCAGGAGACAGTCATGGTATTGCACTGCTCCGCGGTCCCGGCGGTGACCAGCGCCCACCGGTCCCCCAGCAGGGAAAACAGGTTTTTGTCCAGCTTTTTCGGGTCGATTGTTTGAAACATGGCAGTTCCCTCCTTCATAGTATCCTATGCGGGTTTTGGGCAAAAAAACCGCATGGAGATTTCGCAATCGAAACCCCATGCGGTTGACTCAACTCAGCCCAAACCAAACTTTTTGTTGAAGCGGCTGACGCGGCCGCCGGTATCCACCATTTTCTGCTTGCCGGTGTAGAACGGATGGCACTTGGAGCAAACTTCTACACGGATATCCTTCCTGGTGGAGCCGGTCTCGATCACATTGCCGCAGGCGCACCGGATGGTGGTCTGCTCATACTTAGGGTGAAGACCTTCTTTCATTGTATATTCACCTCTTTCTCCATTGGAGGATAAAATCAGAACGTACATAAACGCAACTGATATGATAGCATATTCTTGGGAAAAAGGCAAGTCCTTTTGTGAAATTATTTCGTAAGAATTTCGAGGGGGTGAATCCCCCGTCTCCGCAGCCCCCCAAAAAAATCCCCCCAATTCCCGCACCACTCACCGCTGGCAGGAATAGAGTATATCGGAACCAAACTCACGGGAAAGGAAACTGTCTATGACGCAAGCACTGCTTTGGGCCGCAGGCGGGACCGGGCTGACTGCCCTGCTCACCGCCCTAGGCGCGGCCACCGTCTTTTTCTTCAAAAAAGCCGCCTCCCCACACCTGCACCGGCTGCTGCTGGGCTTTGCCGCCGGGGTGATGATCGCCGCCAGCGTGTGGTCCTTACTTATTCCGGCCATCGACCAGGCGGGGGAGATGGGCATGATCGGCTGGCTGCCTGCCGCCGGCGGTTTTTTGCTGGGTATCGGCTTTCTGACCGCTATGGATGCGCTGCTGCCCCACCTCACCCCGGAATCCTTCCACCTGAAAGCCGGACCGGACGCCCGGCACCGGTCCGCCCTGCTGGTGCTGGCGGTCACGCTGCACAACATCCCGGAGGGCATGGCGGTAGGTATTTCCTTCGCGCTGGCCTCCTACAGCGGCGACCCGGCGGCGTTTACCGCCGCTCTGGCGCTGGCGCTGGGTATCGGCATCCAGAACTTCCCGGAGGGCGCGGCGATCTCTCTGCCCCTGCGGCAGGAGGGGATGGGCCGGGGCCGGTCCTTTGTCATGGGGGCGCTGTCCGGGCTGGTGGAGCCGGTGTTCGGTATTTTGACTGTGCTGATTGCCGGGTCTATTCAACCGCTGATGCCGTGGCTGCTGTCCTTCGCGGCGGGGGCTATGCTCTATGTGGTGGTGGAGGAGCTGATCCCCGGCGCACAGTTAGAGGAGATGTCGCATTTAGGTACATGGGGCGTGATGGCCGGATTTTTGATTATGATGATTCTGGACGTAGCGCTGGGCTGAAAAGCCGGAAACCGGCGGAGGGCATGTGCCGTCCGCCGGTTTTTTTGTAGAGTAGAGGTGACTTTTGGCCTCACCCTCAAGAACTGCGCCGCGTTTAAAACAGAACCTCCCGCACAGCCGGAACACTCTTCACGATCATCCGTCCGTTCTTAAAAGAATACAGCACCTCGCTCTTCTGATTCAGAGCATTGTAGAAATTGTCCGCATCCAGGATAATAAAGCTGGCCGGCCGGCCAGGCTCCACACCGTAGCGGTCCCCCAGGTGGAGGGTCTTGGCGGCGTTGACAGACACCAGCTTATAGGAATCCATAATCTCCTGATACCCCATCATCTGGCACACATGCAGACCCATAAAGACCACGTCCCGCATATTGCCGGTGCCCAGGGGATACCAGGGGTCAAAGATATCGTCGTGGCCGAAGGAAACATTACAGCCCTCCGCCAGCAGCTCTTTTACGCGGGTGACGCCCCGGCGCTTGGGGTAGGTGTCCATCCGGCCCTGCAAGTGGGTGTTCACCAGGGGGTTGGCTACAAAGTTGATCTCCGAGAGCTTCAAAAGCCGCATGAGCTTGACCACATAAGCATTATTATAGGAGTGCATGGCGGTGGTGTGGCTGGCGGTCACCCGGTCCTTCATGCCGGACTCGTAAGCCCGTGCGGCCAGGACCTCCAGCCCGCGGCTCTGCTCGTCGTCGATCTCGTCACAGTGTACGTCTACCAGCTTGTTGTAGCGCTCCGCCAGCTTCATCGCAAAGTTGAGGGAGTCCACGGCGTATTCCCTGGTAAACTCAAAGTGGGGGATGGCGCCCACCGCGTCCGCGCCCATTTTGACCGCGTCCTCCATGAGCTGGCGGCCGTTGGGGAAGGAGTCGATGCCCTCCTGGGGGAAGGCCACGACCTGGATGTCGATGGTGTCCCGCAGCTCTTCCCGCAGCTCCAAAAGGGCCTCCATGGCGGTGAGCTTGGGGTCCGTTACATCTACGTGAGTCCGCACGAACTGTATGCCGTTCTGGGCCTGCATCCGCACCGCACGGTGGACCCGGTCCTTCACGTCCTGCTTGGTCAGGGATTCTTTCCGCAGGCTCCAGCAGTGGATACCCTCAAAGAGGGTGCCCGACTGGTTCCAGACCGGCTCTCCCGCCGTCAGGCAGGTGTCCAGATGGACGTGGGACTCGATGAAGGGCGGCAGCGCCAGCTTTCCGGTGCAGTCCAGAGTTTCCTCCCCCGGCCGGGGGGCGAGGCCGGGACCGATCTCCTCAAACAAGCCGTTGGTGACACGAATGTCAGTAGGGGTGGTTTGGTTCTCCAGAAAAACGTTTTGAATCAGCATGAAACCATCTCTCCTTTGTTTCAAGTTATTTCAAGTATTGCAAGCTTCAGTTCGCTTTCGCATAAATCAGTTTTTCCGCCAGCAGATAGCAGGCGCAGGCCACGAGCATGGCGTTGATGGAGGCGATGCCCACGGTGATGAAATTACCCGCCGCCGCGCCGAGTACCACACCGGCAATCGCGCCCCAGTGGACTGCGCGGGCCGGAGATTTCCGGGCCCGGTAGTCCGCCTGATGAAGGATATAGTCCAGCATCACGATTGCGCCCACCGGAGGCAGCGTGGCGTTGAGGAAGTTGAGCCAGCCCACAAAGTTGTTGTACAGCCAAATCGCCGCCGCAGTCCCCACCAGACCGGAAACCAGGGTCATGGGCTTCTGCCGCAGGCCGGTGATGTTGGTCAGGCCCAGTCCGCCAGTGTACAGAGCGTTGTTGTTGGTGGTCCAGATGTTGGCCCCCAGCACGACCAGAGCGGGGACAGCCAATCCCTGGGCGATCATGACATAGAAAATATCGTCCTTTCCGGTAAACGCGCCGCCCACCGCGCCAAAGGCGAACATGAGGGAGTTTCCGAGGAAAAAGGCGATGACCGTGGTAGCCACGGCGATGGAATTGTTTTTGGCAAAGCGGACGAAATTAGGGGTGGCAGTACCGCCGCTGACAAAGGAGCCAATGACCAGCCCCACGCCGGACAGCAGCGTCAGACTGCCGGAGGATTTGGAGAAAATGGCGGTGAGTCCGCCGCCCTCCAGGGTGGACAGGACCATGGAATATACGCCCAGCACCGCAATCAGCGGGACGGAGATAGCGCTGACGATGGTAAGCGCCTTGATGCCGAAGTAAGCGGAGGCCGTCATGCACAGGCCCGCTATGGCGACCAAAATCACCGGGTTTATATGCAGAAGGTCCGCGGCGGGGATAGCGAACATAGCCACGCCCACACCGAACCAGCCGATCTGGGTAAACGCGATCAGCACCGACGCCAGCTTGGAGCCGGCGGAGCCGAAGGAACGCTGGGCCAGCAGGTCCAGGGTCAGGCCGGTGTCGCAGCCCACGTAGGCCAGACCGCCGGTGTAGGCTCCCAGAATCACGCCGCCCAGGACCACGGCCCAGATGAACGTACTCAGGTCCAGACCGTTGCCCAGCTTTGCGCCAACGCTCATGCTGGCGGAGAAGAAGGTGAAGCCCATCATGACGACGAACATGCTCCAAAAACCTTTACGGGCTTCCGATGGGACTGCCTCCTGGGAAAAGTCGCTGTCTGCACTCATTTTTTTGGGTTGTGCCATAGTACCGCCTCCTTGATTATTCTGTCTTTGGTTATTCTGCCTTTTTAGCAGGGAAAGTATATCACAGAACGCAAAGGGAAGCAACCGATTTCCCGGCCCGGCACCGGCGGAAAAAATTTTGAAATATTTTCAGAAAAGGGGTTGCATATTTTTCAAAAGTGTGGTAATATACAGAAGCTGTTCCGAGAGCGGCAAAAATCCGGGTGTGGCGAAGTTTGGTATCGCGCTTGAATGGGGTTCAAGAGGCCCTGAGTTCGAATCTCAGCACTCGGACCACGGGAAGTCCAAAAGTCTTATGACTTTTGGACTTCTTATCTTTTCTCTCGATAGGAAAATAGTAAGGGCCGGGGAGGAATTCCTGGTCCTTTTGCTTTGATTTGTAAGGTAGAGTGGTTCACCTCAGAAAAACCGTTCCATCAGCGATGTAAACGAAACCTTTTGACAACCTAACGGACGAATAGTATTATATAAAAGAAATCCGATATATTGGATTTTTTAAGCTATATCATATCATGCACAGAAAAGGATGTCAATTATGCTCAACTGGGTTTCGTTTCTTACCTACGCAGTCATAACAGCCATCACGCCAGGCCCGAACAACATCATGTCCATGTCCAACGGGAGCCGGAAGGGCTTTCGCGGGGCGCTGCCCTTCAACTTCGGCATCCTGGCCGGTTTTTCCATCGTAATGCTGGTCTGCACACTCTTTTGCACCATGGTCTCCACGCTCATTCCCAAAATCAAAACCCCCATGCTGATTGCCGGCGGGCTGTACCTGCTCTACCTGGCCTGGGAGACCTTCCGCAGCTCCGGCCAGATCGAGGAGACCCGCACCAGAGACGGCTTTTTGTACGGCCTGCTTCTGCAATTCATCAACCCGAAAATCTACATCTACTGCATCATGTCCATGGAGGCCTACATCCTGCCCTTTTACCAGGGGCAAATCCCTGCCCTGGTCGGCTTTTCTATCCTCCTGGCCCTCATCGGCTTTGCATCGACCCTATGCTGGTCGGCCTTCGGCTCGGCGTTCAAGCGGCTCTTCTCCACCCACGCAAAATTGGTCAATACAAGCATGGCGCTGCTTTTGGTCTACTGCGCCGTCTCCCTGTTTTTCGCATAAACCGCAGTATGTCCAGCGCCAGTCTCCAAGCATTCTTCCATTTTTCCCTTGACGCTAACCCTGCGCTTCCACTATACTGTAACCGAATCTATTTTTGAGAGGAGGCGCTTTTCATGGAACCCCTGCTCCAGGCCTTGGCCCAGGCCCCCTTGCTCCGGGAGCTGCTGGCTGTCATAGATAACGGCCGCTGTCCCGCCGCGCTGTCCGGCCTGTCCGCCATCCACCGCGCCTGCCTGGCCGCCGCCCTGGGCCGGGAAACCGGCGCACCGGTGGTGCTGGTGTGCGCCGACGAGGCAGAGGCCGACCGGCTGGCCAAGGACCTGTCCGCCCTGACGGGAGAGTCCGTCCCGACGCTGTCCGTCCGGCCCTTCAGCTTCCACAGCGGCATGACCGTCTCCCACCAGTGGGAGCAGCGGCGGCTGGCCCTGTTCGCCCGCCTCCAGCGGGAGGGCGTGCCCTTCCTGGTGGCGACCGTGGAAAGCCTCCTCCAGCGTACCCTGGACCCCGCCACCCTGAAGCGGGCCTGTCTGGAGCTGGCCCCCGGTCAGAGCTGCGCCCTCAACGCACTGGCAGACTTCCTCACCGCCGCCGGGTATACCCGCTGCGACCAGGTGGAGGGCGTGGGCCAGTTTGCCATGCGGGGCGGCATCGCCGACGTGTTTTCCCCCGGCATGGAACAGCCTGTGCGTATTGACTTCTTCGGGGACGAGGTGGACGCCATGGGGGCCTTCGACCCGGCCACCCAGCGCCGGACCCACAACGTCGAACGGGTCCTGCTCCTCCCCGCCGCCGAGAGCCTGCCCCATTTGGCCCCCGGCGGCCTGTCCGCCATCCCAGTGGCCCCGGACGAACCCTTCGCGGCGGACCGCTACCTGCCCAAAATCTGCCCCAAAATGGCCACGGCGGCGGACTACCTGCCCCCGGAGGCCTGTGTGCTTTTGTGCGAGAGCAGCCGGGTAGCGGAGCGGGCCAAGAGCTGGCAGTGGCAGATGGACGAGGACGTGACCACCCTGCTGGAGCGGGGCGAGCTGGACGGGGACTGCGGCGAGCTGTCCCGGACCTTCGCCCAGCTGGTAGACGTGCTGACCCAGTGGCCCCTGGTCTATCTGGACTCCTTCAGCCGTTCAGCCTACCCCGCGCCCCCCAGAGCCATCCTGTCCGCCGCCGTCAAGCAGCTCCCCAGCTTTTCCACCGGCCTGGACGCGGCGGTGCAGGATTTGGCGGACTATCAGAAAAACGGCTTCGGCTGTGTGGTGCTCACCGCCAGCGACCAGCGTGCCCTGCATCTGCAAGCCGCCCTGCGGGAACAGAAGGTCCGCTCCGCCGTCACCTTCAAGCTGGAGAAAATGCCTGGGCCGGGACAGATCATCCTGACCACCGGCGGGCTGTCCGCGGGGATGGAGTGGCCGGAGCTGAAGCTGGTCCTCCTTACGGAAGGCTCTGCGGCGCCCGGAAAAAAGGCCCGTCCCCGGCGGGATACCTCCAACCGGCAAAGGCTCAAATCCTACGCCGACCTGTCCCCCGGCGACTTGGTGGTCCACGAGCATCACGGCGTAGGCCGCTATGTGGGCATGACCAAAATGGAGGTGGACGGGGTCCAAAAAGACTACGTTCAGATCGCCTACGCCGGAAGCGACGTACTCTACGTCCCGGCCACCCAGCTGGACTTGGTTTCCAAGTACATCGGCGGCGGCGAGGACGCCCAGGAGACCAAAAAGCTGTCCCGGCTGGGGGGGACCGAGTGGGAAAAGGCCAAAACCAAGGCCAAGCGCGCGGTGAAGGACCTGGCAAAAGGTCTGGTCCAGCTCTACGCCCAGCGCCAGCGCCAGCCCGGCTACGCCTTTGCGCCGGACTCCCCCTGGCAGCGGGAATTTGAGGAGCAGTTCGAGTACGCGGAGACCGAGGACCAGCTTCGCTGCATCGAGGAGATCAAGGGGGATATGGAACGCCCTATCCCCATGGACCGGCTGCTGTGCGGGGACGTGGGCTACGGCAAAACGGAGGTGGCCTTCCGGGCCATTATGAAGTGCGTGCTGGACAACAAGCAGGCGGCTATCCTCGTTCCCACAACGGTACTGGCCCGGCAGCACTACCTGAACGCCCTGCACCGCTTCGCCCAGTACCCGGTGAACGTGGACGTCGTCTCCCGGTTCCGCACCGCCGCCCAGATGAAGGAGACCTTACGCAGGGTGGAGGAGGGCCAGGTGGATCTGCTCATTGGCACCCACCGGCTGTTCAATAAAGATGTGAAGTTCAAAGACCTGGGACTGCTGGTGGTGGACGAGGAGCAGCGTTTCGGGGTGGCCCACAAAGAAAAGCTGAAGGAAAACTTCCGGCAGGTGGATGTGCTGACCCTCTCCGCCACGCCCATTCCCCGCACCCTCAATATGGCGATGTCGGGTATTCGGGATATGTCCACCCTGGAGGAGCCGCCCGCAGGCCGCCGCCCGGTCCAGACCTACGTGCTGGAGCACGACTGGGGCATCCTGGGGGACGCCATGCGCCGGGAGCTGGAGCGGGGCGGGCAGGTGTACTACCTCCACAACCAGATCGAGACCATCGACCGCACCGCCGCCCGGCTCCAGACCATGCTGGGGGAGGGGGCGGCGGTGGGCGTGGCCCACGGGCGCATGAGCCAGGAGGCCATTGACAGTGTAATGAGCCGCATGACGGATGGGGAGATCAACGTCCTGGTCTGCACGACCATCATTGAGACGGGCATTGACCTGCCCAACGCCAATACGCTTATCATCGAAAACGCCGACCGGATGGGCCTGTCCCAGCTCCACCAGCTCCGGGGACGGGTGGGCCGGTCCAGCCGCCGGGCTTTCGCCTACCTGACCTACCGCCGGGGCAAGGTTTTGACCGAGGTTTCCGCAAAGCGTCTGGCCGCTATCCGGGAGTTTGCCGAGTTCGGCTCAGGCTTCAAAATCGCCATGCGGGATTTGGAGATCCGGGGCGCGGGCAATGTACTGGGGGCGGAGCAGTCCGGCTTTATGCTCAGTGTGGGTTACGATATGTATCTAAAACTGCTGGAGGAAGCGGTGCTGACCGAGCAGGGGAAGGAGCTTCCTGCCCAGAGCGAGTGCGCGGCGGATTTTGCGGTGTCCGCCAACATCCCGGACCGGTATGTCCCCGCCCCGGAGCAGCGCATGGACCTGTACCGGCGTATCGCCCGTATCCGCAGCGAGGAGGAGGCGGACGAGCTGGTAGACGAGCTGATCGACCGCTACGGCGAGCCGCCCAGG
>CAJTOE010000037.1 GCA_910577805.1 uncultured Oscillospiraceae bacterium
AAGTCTGGACCTGCTCCCTGACGCGGTTCGTATGGCACTCGATTCTGTTTCGCAGCTGGATTGCCTGCATTGGTTTGCCGCTTCTGCTTATTGTTAGCTTTTTTGAAGGTTGCTATAATCTCAGTCAGATGGGAGAATTGTGCCGGATTGTGGATGCTGCTTTTGCAGAGTGTCATCCTGAAATACCCTGGCGTGAAATGAACGGCCTTCGAAATCGCATCGTCCACGATTATGAGGGAGTAAACCTTCGGCTTGTGTGGGAGATTATCAGCGGAGATATTCCGAGTCTGAGGAACATCTTGAAGGCATTGCTGTAAGATGTGAAAGCAAGCAATTTACCAGACCGCATATCTCATTTTTTGACTGGAGGAATGAGACCTTGCAAGAACAGCGATTTACAAAACGGGATTGGACACTTTTCCGCAGTAAAATTGGCAGCTGGCAGGAGGCCTACATGGGCAGACTATGCGGTGAATACATAGAACTGCTGAGCGGCGATGGTGATCCGTCAGAAAAATTCTGGCAGTTGGAAAAGCGGATAAGAAGTGACAAAAGAAATCCAGGCGTCCAGCTGGAGATGACCCGAACAAACTTTATCTACAACATCATTTCGCTTATCAGCAATGACGTAATCAGCATGAAAGACCTTGAGGATTTTAGCGATAAGTTGAAGGAGACTGTAAGAGTCTTTCTTGAACGGCAGAGCCGGAACTACTCGGATGAAGATTGATACCAGGCAGGTAGCGTACAGGCCAGCAGAACAAGGGGCGGCAGACCGAAGAAACAGCCCGCTGTCCAAAAAATTTTCGAAAGCCGTCTGTGGTATTTCTGTGGTCAAAAGAAAAATCACCCCAGTTTTCACTGAGGTGATTTTCTTATTGGTGGACCTGATCGGATTCGAACCGACGACCCCTACAATGCGAATGTAGTGCGCTCCCAGCTGCGCTACAGGCCCATGCCACACTGATATAAAACAGCTTATTCATTATACCAGATTTTCCAGTAATGTAAAGACCTTTTTCGCAATTTCTTCAAGTTTTTTTAAAAATAAAAAGCTTGCTGGCGGCGTAGTTCAGTACGATCACCAAAATATTGGACAAAAGCTTCCACAAAAGGCCGTTTCCGCCCCTGAAATCCACACAATACGCCATAATTGCCACATCCAGCGCCCCGGTCAGCAGCCGGCACCCAAAAAAGGACGCCAGCTCCCGCAGCCGCCCGGTCAGGGTGTTCTGCCGGCTCTCAAACACAAAGCTGCGGTTGGTGAAAAAAGCGAACAGTACGGAGACCACCCACGCCGCCGCCGTGCTGGGGACGTTCTCCGCCCCCAGCCGGTCGTACAGCACATGGTAGCACGCCAGGTTGACCAGGGTGGTACACACCCCGAAAACCAGATATAAGATAACGGTTTTATACGTTTCGTATATTTTTCTCACAGCGCCCCTGCTTCCTGTCAGGAAAATTTCGCCCCGCCGAACTCCGCCAGCTGCAAGCCCTTGTTCCGGTCCTGCACCCACTGGATGGACCACTGGGAGGCAAACAGCAGCAGCTGACTGCCCTTGTAGTCCTCCACCAGCTTCGCGTCCGCGGGCAGCAGCAAATCGTGTTCCTGGTAGGGAGGCGCGTCCGGGTCCTCCCGGACGATCCAGCGCAGATACTCAAAGGGCAGGCTCTCTTTGTACAGCTCCACGTTGTACTCGCTGCGCAGCCGGTACTCCAGCACGTCGAACTGGAGCGTACCCACCACGCCCACAATGACCTCCTCCATGCCGGAGTAAGGGGTCTTGAAAATCTGGATAGCCCCCTCCTGGGCGATCTGCTCCACGCCCTTTAAAAACTGCTTGCGCTTCATGGTATCCACCGAGCGGATACGCTGGAAATGCTCCGGCGCAAATGTGGGGATGGGGTCGAACTTGATTTTGCGGCTGGGACTGCACAGCGTATCGCCAATGGCGAACACCCCTGGGTCAAACACGCCGATGATGTCCCCGGCGTAGGCCTCCTCGATGATTTCCCGCTCCGCCGCCATGAGCTGTTGGGGGCGGGAGAGCCGTATCTTCTTGCCCGCCTGCACATGATAGACCTCTTTGTCCGCGTCGAACCGGCCGGACACCACCCGCAAAAACGCGATGCGGTCCCGGTGGGCCTTGTTCATGTTGGCCTGGATTTTAAAGACAAAGGCGGCAAACTCCCCGTCAAAGCTGTCCACCGTATCCTCTCCGGCCTGCCGGGGCAGGGGCGGGGAGGTCATACGCAAAAATTCCTCCAAAAAGGGTTCTACGCCGAAGTTGGTCAGGGCGGACCCGAAAAACACCGGAGATAACTTCCCGTGGCGGACCCGGTCCAGGTCCAGGTCACAGGAGGCCCCGTCCAGAAGCTCGATCTCGTCCGTCAGGGCGTTCTTCTTGTCCTCCCCGATGAGTCCGGCCAGAGCCGGGTCGTCCAGCTCGATCTGCGTAGCGGTAGCCGCCTTGGCGTTGGTGTTGGAGGTAAAGTGAATGATCTGTCGTTTCTGCCGGTCGTAGACCCCCTGAAATTCCTTGCCGCAGCCGATGGGCCAGTTGATGGCGTAGGTGTCGATGCCCAGTTCCTTTTCCAGCTCCTCGCACAGCTCGAAGGGGTCTCTGGCCTCCCGGTCCATCTTGTTGATAAACGTAAAGATCGGGATGTCCCGCAGGGCGCACACCTTAAAAAGCTTCCGGGTCTGGGCCTCCACACCCTTGGCCGCGTCAATGACCATCACCGCGGAATCCGCCGCCATCAGGGTCCGGTAGGTGTCCTCCGAAAAGTCCTGGTGGCCGGGGGTGTCCAGAATGTTGATGCAGAACCCCTCGTACTGGAACTGCATCACCGAGGAGGTCACGGAGATGCCGCGCTGCTTTTCAATCTCCATCCAGTCGGAGGTAGCGGCGCGGGTGTTTTTCTTGCCCTTCACCTGGCCCGCCTGGGCGATGGCCCCGCCGTAGAGCAGGAACTTTTCCGTCAGCGTGGTTTTACCCGCGTCTGGGTGGGAGATGATAGCGAACGTCCTGCGGCGCTTGATTTCCGATGCAAACATGATTTCCTCCCGTTACTGGTCCTTCTGGCTGTTGAGATATTCGTCATAGGTCATTTTCCGGTCAATGAGCTGGCCGCCGCTGGTGAAGTCAAAGACCCGGTTGCACACCGTCTCAATGAGCTGGTGGTCATGGGAGGCCAGCAGAACATTGCACTTCACCGCCTCCAGGCCCTTGTTCAGCGCGGCGATGGACTCCAGGTCCAGGTGGTTCGTGGGCTGGTCCAGCATGAGCACGTTGGCCCCGGAGAGCATCATGCGGGAGAGCATACACCGGACCTTCTCGCCGCCGGACAGGACTTTTACGGCCTTATACACCTCGTCGCCGGAGAAGAGCATTCTTCCCAAAAAGCCCCGCAGATACTGCTCCTGGGGGTCGGGGGAGTACTGCCGGAGCCACTGGACGAGATTGTCCTCACAGCCCTCAAAAAAACCGGTGTTGTCCGTGGGGAAATAGGAGAACGTGGCGGTCTGGCCCCACTTGACCGTGCCCTCGTCGGGCTCCAGCTCCCCGGCCAGGATTTTGAACAGGGCGGTGTGGGCCTTCTCGTTGTCTCCAACGAAGGCGATCTTGTCCCCGTGGCCCACGATAAAGCTGACTTTATCCAGGACCTTTACGCCGTCAATGGTCTTGCTCACGTCGGTCACGAACAGGATGTCCTTCCCCACCTCCCGGTCCGGGGAAAAGCCCACCCAGGGGTAGCGCCGGGAGGAGGCGGGCATCTCCTCCACCGTCAGCTTGTCCAGCAGCTTGCGCCGGGCGGTAGCCTGCTTGCTCTTGGACTTGTTGGCGGAGAACCGGGAAATAAAATCCTGCAATTCCTTGATTTTTTCCTCGTTGCGCTTGTTCTGGTTCTTCACCAGCTGCTGCACCAGCTGAGAGGACTCGTACCAGAAGTCGTAGTTGCCTACGTACATTTTGATTTTGCCGTAGTCGATATCGACGATGTGGGTACACACGGTATTCAGGAAGTGCCGGTCATGGGAGACAACGATCACCGTTCCCTCGAAATCCAGCAAAAAGTCCTCCAGCCAGTTCACCGCGTCAATGTCCAGGTTGTTGGTGGGCTCGTCCATCATCAGGATATCCGGACTGCCGAACAGGGCCTGGGCCAGCAGGACCTTCACCTTCAGCCGGGGGTCCAGATTGGCCATCTCGCTCTGGTGCAGATCCGTGCCCACCCCTAAGCCTTGCAGGATACGGCTGGCGTCGCTCTCGGCCTCCCAGCCTCCCAGCTCGGCGTACTCCTCCTCCAGCTGGCAGGCCAGCATTCCGTCCTCGTCGGTCATCTCCTCCTTGGCGTAGAGCGCTTCCTTTTCCTTGCCGATCTCATAGAGGCGCAGGTTGCCCATAATGACCGTGTCCATCACAGTATACGCGTCGTAGGCGTTCTGATTCTGTTTCAGCACGGACATGCGGATTTTGGGCAGGATAGAGACCTCGCCGCTGGTGGACTCCAGCTCACCGGAGAGGATTTTCAGAAACGTGGACTTGCCCGCGCCGTTGGCGCCAATGATGCCGTAGCAGTTGCCCTGGACGAATTGCAGGTCCACGTGGGAGAACAGAGGCTGGCCGCCGTATTGCAGCCCCAGATCAGTGACAGTAATCATCGTTGTGTTAAGCTCCTTTTCCTTCCTATATATAAAGACAATTAGACATGCCGCACATCATTATAACCGACTGCCTGCGGGATTGCAAGGGGCGTTGGGGCGCAAATTTGGAATAAATGACCGGGAGTCTGTGCGGAATGACCCGCCCAGGGGGTCGGATCCCACAGTTCACTCCTTCGCTGAGGGAAAGCCGAAGTGCTGGTGGCAGTCCGGTCTTTTGGTTGCATTTTGTTGGGCAGTATGGTATGCTGAACACAATACTGACAAGAACAAGTAGCCGTTGGAAGGAGAGCCATCCATGAAACGAATTTTGATGCTGGCCACCGGAGGCACCATCGCCTCCAAGGAGTCCGGCCACGGGCTGAGTCCCGCCATCACCTCGGAGGAAATTTTACAGTGCGTGCCCGAAATCGGGGAGCTGTGCCACGTAGAGGCCATGCAGCTGATGAACCTGGACAGCACCAACATC
The DNA here is from genome assembly GCA_910577805.1 of uncultured Oscillospiraceae bacterium. GTDB lineage: Bacteria > Bacillota > Clostridia > Oscillospirales > Oscillospiraceae > Lawsonibacter. The sequence continues at coordinate 5,136 of CAJTOE010000037.1, forward strand.
GGCCCCGCCCACTGGCTGGAGATCAGCGCCGCCCTGGAGGAAAACTACGCCCTGTACGACGGCTTTGTGGTCACCCACGGCACCGATACCATGGCCTATACCGCCGCCGCACTGTCCTACCTGATTCAAAATTCCCCCAAGCCCATCGTCATTACCGGCTCTCAGAAGTCTATTCTGCTCCACAACACGGACGCACGGCTCAACCTGTACAACAGCTTTGTCTACGTCACCGACCCTCAGTCCCACGATGTCAGCCTTGTGTTTGACGGAAAGGTGATTTTAGGCACCCGTGCCCGGAAGGAGCGGACCAAGAGCTTCAATGCGTTCTCCAGTGTGGACTACCCTGAAATCGCCGTCATTCGGGACGGGCGGCTGATTCGCTATCTCACGCCGCCCCCCTATCTCTACGGAGCGCAGCCGGTGTTTTACCACCGTCTGGAAGCCCGTGTGCTGCTGCTGACCCTGATTCCCGGCATGGGCGCGGAGGCGCTCCACCAGCTTATGGGGCATTACAAGGCGGTAATCTGCCAATCCTTTGGGGTAGGCGGTCTGCCCGGCGGCGGGGACGGCCCCTTTGCCCAGACCATCGGGGAGTGGGTGGCCCACGGCAAAACCTTTGTGATGATGACGCAGGTCCCTTACGAGGGCAGTGATATGGCGGTGTATCAGGTGGGCCAGCAGGTCAAGGAGCAGTTCCCTGTGCTGGAGGCCTACAATATGACCATGGAGGCGGCAGTGACCAAGCTGATGTGGGTGCTGGGGCAGACGGACAAGCCGGAGGAGATACAACGGCTGTTTTATCTGCCGGTGCAGCACGATTTGATTCGCTGAACAAAAAGACAGCGGCCTATAGGCTGCTGTCTTTTTGCTGTCTGTAAAAATGACTTTACGCACTGTGGCTGGGTCCCGGCGCGTAGTTGCACCAGCTGTAGGTCTGCTTGGCAAGATCAATGAGCGCCCTGGCCGCGGGACTCAGGAAGCCGCTCTTTTTGTAGACCGCCGCCAGGTCACAGGTAAGGGGCGGGTCATCCACCGTGAAGAAGCAGAGCTGCCTTCCACGGTCCAGCCGCCGCGCCCCGCTCTCCGGCAGGAACGTAAAGCCCATGCCCTCCGAAACCAGGTTGGCGGCGGTGGTCAGGTTGGTGGTCTCGACGGTCTGTTCCGGCTTCAGATTGTGGATATCAAAGGTGTTGCAGAGGATACGGCCCATGCGCCAGTCCGGAGGGAGCATAATAAGCCGCTCCTGGTCCAGCAGATGCAGGTCAAAGGGCCTTAAATCCTCCAGCGAGCCGCCGCGCCCCTGGACCAGAGGATGCGCACGGTTGGCCGCCAGAAGGATGCGCTCCTGCATGACCAGCTCATAGGTCAGCCCGGTGGCGTCGGTGGGGGTCTGCATAAAGCACAGGTCAGTCACATTGTCCGCCACAAGCTCACCCAGCTGGGGGGCGGGCAGCTCATGCAGGACCACCTTTACATCCGGGCAGCGCTGGGAGAAGGCGGGCAGCAGGTCCGGCAGGAGGATGGACCCTCTCCAGGTAGCCACGCCGATGTGCAGCGTCTGTTGGCGGTGGTCCTGGAGCTGGCGCAGGTCGTCCTCCAGCTGGCGGTCCAGGTAGCGCTGGCTCTCCAGGTAGGCCAGGAACAGTTCTCCCGCCGGCATCAGGCGCAGGGGCGTGTGGGAGCGGTCCAGAAGGGTGACTCCCAGGTTGGCTTCCAGCTTGGCCAGGTACTGGCTCAGGTACGGCTGGGATAAGTACAGCTTTTCCGCCGATTTGGAGATGCTTCGCTCGTTGGCAATGGTGATGAAGTACTCCGGATTTTTGACAAACATGACGGCCCTCGTTTCTGAACATAATCTTAAAATAAATGGGATTATATCATAGTATGGGGCGTTGTGTCAAATTGGAGGGTGACGGATGAGGGTGAGAAAACGTACCCCCCTGATTACTATGGACGCAGTTCAGACACCGGTCCCAGCTCATAGCCTTCCCCGTTCCAGACCACCGGCGCGATGACATCGGCAACATAGTCGGTAAAACCGCACGCTATCCCTGCAACACACTGAATTTGTCCATCCTCAAAAGAAAAAGTGATGTAAGTTCCAATGTCGACACGCTGCACCGGCTCCGTGTGCCCCTCCACAGACACCTCCAGGGACAGTTCCCTGCTGGTGAGCAGCAGCGTGCTTGCCTCCGGGTCATATTCCGCCCAAATATCCAGCGTGGAGCAGTCCGGAGCAGAACAAGAATTCCCGTCAAAGATATAAACTGCCGTCAGGGATATCCCGGTCCCGGAACCGGCCCCCAGCAAAACTGCCACCTCGTCCTCGCCGTCTCCATCCAGGTCCGCAAGCATCAGCTCCGGGTTCCACCCTCTGTGGATAATTCCTCCCCAGTAGATGGGATAGTATCCTGTCTCATCCCCTTGGCGCAGTACCACGCCACTGGGATCTTTCATCTCATACACGCCGTACAGCGTCACATCCGCTTCATCATCCCCAGCCATAGGGAAAAGCAGATTTTCCCAGAGATATTCGGAGGGAATTTCATAACTGTCGTTCAAAATCTGGCCGATTTCAACGATTTCACGGGGCAGCTCGTCTGCGGGGAGATCGTACACCCGCTCCGGCGGCTCGTCCTCCAGCAGCATGTCTATGAATGGCTCTACATAAACCTGCATTTTCGCAAGAGGTTTGTTCATTTCGGACACCGGCCCCCACGCATAGCCTTCTCCGGTCCAGACCACCGGGCCAATGATCTCGCTGTCATATCTCTGCCCACCGTAGTCCAGCGCCGCCCAATAAGATATCTGCCCATTCTCACAGGAATACGCAATCTGACTGCCGGTCCGAATCCGCATATCCTGCTTCAGGTGCTCCTCCATCTCCCCGTCCATGGAAACATCCAGAAACCGGTCCCCGCTGGTGAGCCGGACCATGTGGTCCTCCGGGCAATACTCCGCCTGAATCTCCAGCAGGGAGTTGTCCGGCACAGTCCACGCAAACGTATCCAGCTCAAATAGGTACAGGTCCTGCACCGACTCTCCCGTACCGCCCGCCTGGGAATGCAGGCAGACTGCCGCCTCGTCCTGACCGTCTCCGTCCAGGTCCGCAATGGAGAGCCAGGGGTTGGCGCCCATGAGCAGATTCCCGCTCCAGTCCAGGGGCGCATACTCCGCCCGGTCTCCCTGACGCAGGACGATTCCCCGGCAGTCCAAGCGAAAGAGGTCCGGCCCGACCTGCATTCCCATCCCCTGGGGAATGCCCTCCACCACGCCGTACAGGGTCACGTCCGCCGCCTCGTCCCAGGCCAGGGGAATCAGCGTATCCCGCCAAAAATCCTGCCGTACTGCTTTGTACAGCGTCAGCGCCTCCCGCGGCAGCTCATCCACCGGGAGGTTGTGTACCAGCTCCGGCGGCTCGTTGGCCAGCACGGCGGCGCTGGGTCCCGCCGGGACCTCCACCAGAAACCGGACTGTGTCCGGCTGCGCATCTGGCGGCGGCGGGGTCTGCGTCTGTGTCTGGGCACAGCCCGCCAGAAACACAGCCGCCAGCAGACAACATAGCAGATATTTTTTCATCGCAATTCCCCCAAATCAAACGTTTTTATAGATTCTATCGAAAAATCCGGCACAGGTCAAATGACAAAACAGTTACAGTTTGCCGGAAAACGTCGAAACGGGCCGCTGCCAAGTCAGGCAGCGGCCCGTGGGGATTCCCCCTCATCTCTGTTTACACGCCATCCGGCGGCAGGTCAGGGAGGTTGCCAGGAAATACCCGCCGTACACCAGCAAAAGCATCAGCGTGGTCACCACGGTACTGTGGACGGTGTCCACCTTTCCTACCTCCGCGATAATGTCGTTAGCGGCCTTCATACCCACGATGGAGTGGACCAGCGCCAGCCCCAGGGGAATGAGAAACGCCAGTGCCACCTGCTGCGTGGCGGACCGGGCCACCATCTTTTCCTCCGCCCCCAGACGGCGCAGAATATGATACCGTCCCGTGTTGTCCGCCGCCTGGCTCAACTGCTGGAGCGCCAGCACCGCCGCCGCCGACAGCAAAAATGTGAAGCCCAGATACAGCCCCAGAAACAGGACCAGTATTTTACTGCCCATCAGGTCGGCGTACAGATTCAGGCGGCTCTCCGCCCGGACGACCACGTCATTTTGCAGCTCCTGGACCAGAGGGAGGATTTGCGTTTCCGCCTCAGAGGGTTCGACAGCATAGTCGGCACACCAAATCTGCCGCCGGATATCCAGTCTTTGCGCTGTCTCGTCCGAGACTACCACCCACGTCAGCCCCAGACTTCCAGTCACCAGCGCCTCGCTATAGTCCTCCTGGAGATAGGGCAGCTCCCCGGTGTAGGGGGCAAGCCCCTGCCGCTGGAGAAGGGCGTTGTAATCCGTCACCCGGACCGCCGCGCTGGCCTCATGAACGCCGGTGATTTCGGGGTCATTGTAGTAGAAAAGCGCGTCGTACTGCCATTCCAGCAGGTCTTGGGGAATCAAATTCCGAAAATCCACCAGCTCCACATCTCCGGACTGATTCTGCACGGTGATGTCAAAGGGCGCTTGCTCGTCCGTGTTGCCCTCGATGGTGCTGTTCAGGCCGATGCAGCTTGCGGTGATGCCGATGGACAGCAGAAGAAGGATACAGATCACCGTCTGGGACAGGTAGGTGGTGTGGACCCGGCTCAACCACTGGCGCAGGGTGAACAGGTTGAGGTTTGTAAAATAAAACCGGGGGTTCCCCTGGGCGAACTTCATCACAAAGCCGGACAGGGATTTGAAAATCAGCAGGGACCCAATGGTGCCCAGAGACAGCATCACCACGCAGACAGGCAGGACGGCGATTGCGATAGCCATGCCAAAGGTGAGCAGGATCGCGTAAGCGGCCGCCAGGCAGACCACACCCAGCACCAGCTGGATCACCGCCACCCGCAGGGGACGCTGGCGCAGCTCCTCGTTTTTCCGCTCCCCCTGCATCAGGTCAATGAGCTTGGCTTTGGACACCTGCACGCCGCTGAACAGCATCACGATCAGGAAGATAATGCCAAAATACAAAATCGTCTTACCCAAGGCCCGCATAGAGAAAGCCAGCTCAAATTCCGCCATGTGAATAGAGAACATGGACAGCGTCAGGGCGGACAACCCCTGGGAGGCGGCAAAGCCCACCAGCAAACCCAGAACCAGGGAGATGATCCCCACAATGCCCGTCTCCAGGAACAGAATCAGCGACACCTGGCCCTGGCTCAGGCCCAGGAGCAGGTAGGTGCCCAGCTCCCGCTTCCGGCGGCGGAGCAGAAAGTTGTTGGCGTATAGAATCAGGCAGGCCAGCACCACCGACACAAACACGGAAAACACGTCCATCATGACAAAAATAGATGCGACGATGGGGTTTCCGTTCTGGCCGAGAAAGACCATGGCGGACTGGCCGTCCAGGGAGTTGAAGGTGTAGAACAGCCCCACGCCGAAGGTGAGGGTGAGCAAGTAGACCCCGTAGTCCCGGAAAGACCGGCGCACGTTGCGTGCGGCAAGCTTACAAAACATCTTCCATCTCTCCTCCCAGCTGTGTCACCACCCGGATGATGCGGGCAAAGAACGTCTTGCGGTCCACGCCGTCCCGGTGCAGCTCCAAAAAAATCTGGCCGTCCCGCAGGAACACCACCCGGCGGCAGCAGCTTGCGGTAAAGGCGTCGTGGGTGACCATCAAAATCGTCGCGCCCATCTCCTCGTTGAGGACAGCCAACCGGTCCAGCAGCATCCGGGAGGACTTGGAATCCAGCGCACCTGTCGGCTCGTCGGCCAGCACCAGGGCCGGGCGGGTGACGATGGCCCGTGCGGCGGCGCACCGCTGCTGCTGGCCTCCGGACATCTGATAGGGGTACTTGTGCAGACAGTCAGAGATACCCAACAGTTCGGCGGTCTCCTCCACCCGGCGGCGGACCTGGTTCGGCGGTGTGCGCAGGATGGACAGCGCCAGTGCGATGTTTTCAAAGGCGGTGAGGGTGTCCAACAGGTTGCAGTCCTGGAAGATGAAGCCCAGGCGTTCCCGGCGGAACCGGGCCAGGGCTTTTCCCCGCATCCGGGTAAGCTCCTGACCGTCGATGACGATAGAGCCGGAGGTGGGGGAATCAATGGTGGACACGCAGTTGAGCAGGGTGGTCTTGCCGGAGCCGGAGGGACCCATGATACCCACGTATTCCCCCTCCTGGACGGATAAGGACACCCCGTCCAAAGCCTTGGCGGCGGCTTCCCGCTTGCCGTAGACCTTGGTGAGGTTTTTGACAGTTAAAATTTCGTTGCTCATAATCGTATGCTCCCTTTCCGAAGAAGTGTACTAAGGATAGCATACAGTTTGTAAAAATCTCGAAAGAGAAGTTTAGGATTTTATTAAGGTTTTTTAAAAAATGGATAAAAGAGGCAGGGGGGGATTTTTCACCCTCATCCGTCACGCTTCGCGTGCCACCTTCCCCCGTGAGGGGGAAGGCTTCGGAGGTAAACAGAAGTCTGTACAAAATGACCCGCCCAGGGGGGCGGGTCCCACAGTTCACACTTGCAATTCACGCAGTTTATATTATAATAGGAATATCAAGTACAGAAAGGACGGTTTTTCCATGAACCAGACCATTACCGCAGAACACGCCCCTGCCGCAGTCGGCCCCTACTGCCACGCCAAGCTGGCTGGCAATACCCTGTACACCTCCGGCCAGCTCGGCCTGATTCCCTCCACCGGCGAGCTGCCCCAGGGCGTGGAGGCCCAGGCCGCTCAGGCGCTGGACAATCTGACGGCTGTGCTGGCCGCCGCCGGCATGAGCTGTGCAGACGTGGTGAAAACCACCGTATTTTTGGCGGATATGAACGATTTCGCCGCCATCAACGCCATTTATGCCAAATACTTCCCCGGCGAAGCCCCCGCCCGCTCCTGCGTCCAGGTCGCCGCCCTGCCCAAAGGCGCGCTCTTTGAAATCGAGGCGGTAGCCGTCCGCTGACCCGCCCTGTCTGGTCCCAAACGAAGCAGAATAGGAAAAGAACGGTCCCTTTTCTACCGTATTATGCTTTTAGAAGCTCCTGCTTGTAAAGTCGGGGATTATCTAGTATAATGGACTAAATTATATGGAAGAATGGTGGTGTTGCATACGTGTCGCTGATGGATAAATTCATGTCCTTCCTGTTCGGTCCCCCACCTGAGGACCCCGCGGAGGACCCCCTCCTTTCGGAGCAGGCTCCGGCAGCGCAGGCGGCTCCGGAGGTCCCCTCTGACCCCTCTCTGGTCGAGATTTCCCCGGACCACCCGCTCTACAAGCTCTACGAGCTGCGCCGGAAGGAGAACAACAGCCATCTGTACGCACCGAAGGTTTCGCTGGACGAGTTCGGCGTACTGCCTCCGGAGCTGGTGAAGCAGGAGAAAAAACGTATTCAGCCGGCGCTGCGCAACGCGGCCAACGCCCGGCTGAAAGCGGCAAAGGGCACGAAAAAAAGCAAGGACGACGACGAACCTCTGGCCCTGGACGCGGAGCCTTGGTTTTTCATTTCCGCCGACAAGCTGTACGCCTGGACGCTGGTGTTCCCCCCCGTCGGGGAGGGCCAGGAGCTGTCCCGCGACAGCTTTTACCGGGGCATGTTCGGACAGGATATCTCCTTCGGCGTGGACACCCGCCTGGCGGACCGGATGGCCCATGAGGAAAAACGCTATTTCCAGCTCTATCTCATCGCCCACGGCAAGCCCGCGTTCGACGGAAAAAACGGAAACATCGTGGACTACTTCCCCAGAGAGGTCCAGCGCATTTTTGAGGTAGACGAATTTGACCAGGTGGATTACACCGCCCTGAATCTGATCCACAACGTAAAAGAGGGCCAGGAGATCTGCCGGTTGATCCTGCCCACCGAGGGCGAGCCGGGCCGGACGGTGCAGGACCAGGAGATCCCCGCGAAAAGCGGAAAGTCCGTCCCCCTGCCCAAGGGGCGCAATACGGAAATCAGTGAGGACGGCGTCTCCCTGGTGGCCACCATCTCCGGTCACGTGGAGTTCACCGGCCGCAGCTTCCAGGTCCGGCCTGTGATGGACGTGGCGGGGGACGTGGATTACTCTGTGGGAGACATCAACTTCCTGGGAGACGTGAACATCAAAGGGGATGTGCGCACCGGCTTCACCGTCCGGGCCAGCGGCAATATCCAGGTGGGCGGCATGATCGAGGCCGGCAGCACCGTGGAGTCCGGCGGCGACCTGGTCGTGGTCAAGGGCATCCTGGGGGACGGAAACACCGTCATCCGTGCCCAGCGGTGCCTGTTCTCCAAGTACATCGAAAACGCGACGGTCTATGTCCGGGAAAACCTTCAGACCGACTGCATCTTAAACGGCAATGTCTACTGCAACGGCGAGGTCCAGGTGCGCTCCGGCCGGGGCAGCATCATGGGCGGGCGTATCTGGGCCGCAGATAAGATCAGCGCCACGGCCGTCGGCTCCAAATCCGAGTGCCGGACTGCCGTTTCCCTGGGCGGTATGCCCTGCGAAAATTTTGAGCTGGAGTATCTGCGTCAGGAGCTGAAAAAGCTGGAGATGGAGCAGGAAGAGCTGGAATGCCAGATGGACAGTCCCTCCAAGTCCAGCCTTTTGAGCAAGACGCGCATGAAGCTGACAGTAACGGAGCATAAGCTGCGGCAGCTGGAGGAGGATATGCCCCAGCCCAACGCCGCGGCAAAGAAAAATAACGGCCGGCTGGAGTGCGGCGTGGCCTATCCGGGTACGGAGCTGACCTTTGGAGAAGAGCTGCTCCGCCTGCGGCACGAATCCCGCCAGTGTGTGGTCCGGCTGATCAATGGGGAGATCGTGGTGATCTGAGCAGACCTCATTGGGAAGAATCCAAGGGAAAGAAGGACTGTGTATGAAGAAAAAGGTTATGGTGGTAGACGACTCCCATATGATAGAGCTGAAAATATGCCGTCTGCTGGAAGGCTCCGCCTTTGAAGTGACGGCCTATTGTGAAAACGGCGAGGACGCGATCGCCCGTTACGGCGAGGTCCAGCCGGATGTGGTGGCTATGGACATCATCATGCCTGGTATTGACGGTCTGGAGACCGCCCAGATCATTTTAGAAGAGCATCCGGAGGCGCGGGTGGTCATGATGTCCTCCCTGGACCAGGAGGACAGCGTCCGGGAGGCTCGCATCATTGGCGCACGGGGGTTTCTGTATAAACCCTTTAATCAGGTGTCGCTGCTGAGTGCGTTGGAGCAGGCGCTTTATTGAGGTGGGGCGTCCTTCCCCCTCATCCGTCACGGCTTCGCCGTGCCACCTTCCCCCGCCAGGGGGGAAGGCTTATCGGTGCGCCTAACGAGACTGCTGTGCAGTCAAGTAGGTGCCAGTGTTGGAACCTTCCCCCTAATGGGGGAAGGTGGCTGGCCGCAGGCCAGACGGATGAGGGTGAAAAACCCCAGTCTAAACAACACAAGAGGGAAGAGCATCACGCTCTTCCCTCTTGTTTGCGGAAACCCTAAAACAGCTTCTTCAGCGCGTCCGCCGCACCGGCCAGCTGTCCAGCGGTCAGCTGCGCCTTCACGCCAGCCACGATCTTCTCCAGCACATCGACGGGCAACTCCACCCCCAGCAGCTTTTGTACCGCCTCCACGGGGTCTGTCTTGAACTGCTCCTGAAGCGCCTTGTCCTGGGCGATGGTCGCAACTGCTTTTTCAATGCTCTCCTTGATGTCCATAAAAATGTTCTCCTTGTTGTTCTATCTTAATTACAGACCGTTGAACCGGCTCATACCCCGGTCCAGCCCGTCCTTTAAAATACACTCAATGGCTTCAGCGGCCCGTTCCACCGCCTGGTCCATCTTTTTTTTGTCCTCTCCGGTGAACTTTCCCAGCACCCAGTCCGCCATATCGTAGTCCGGGTGGGGTTTTTCTCCCACACCTACCCGCAGACGGGGGAACTGGTCGCTGCCCAAATGCTGGATGATGCTTTTCAGGCCGTTGTGCCCCCCGGCGGAGCCGCCCTTCCGGATGCGTAAGCGCCCCGCAGGCAGAGCCGTATCGTCGGAGACGACCAAAATGCGTTCCGGAGGGATTTTGTAAAAATCCGCCGCCGGGCGCACCGCCTCCCCGGACAGATTCATATAGGTGACCGGCTTCATCACCAGGACTTTTTCGCCAGAAATTGTAAAGAGATTGGTCAGGGCCTTGAACTTCAGCCGCTGGATGGGCTTTTTCTGCCGCTCGCCCAGCTGGTCCAGGACCTGAAAGCCAATGTTGTGGCGGGTGTTTTCATACGCAACGCCGGGGTTGCCCAGACCCACGATCAGCCAGCCCGCGCCGCCGGAACTGCCAAACATCCCCGCTTAGTTGAACAGGGGAGACACGGAGGTCTCCATATAGATGTGGCTGATGGCCTCGGCAAAGATGTGGGCGACCGAGACGTAGTGAATTTTGTCGCACTTCACCCCAGGCTTGGGGGGGATGGTGTTCAAAAAGACCACATGGTCCAGCACGCTGTCGGTGATGCGCTGGATGGCGGGGCCGGAGAGGACCCCGTGGGTGGCGCAGGCGGTGACGCTGCGGGCGTTGCCTACCTCAATGAGGGCCTTCGCCGCGTGGCACAGAGAGCCGCCGGTGTCCACCATGTCGTCCAGCAGAATCACGTTCTTGTCCGTCACGTCGCCGATAATATTCATCACCTCAGAGGAGTTGGCCTTCTGGCGGCGCTTATCCACGATAGCCAGAGGCATACTCAGCTTCTGGGCAAAGGCCCGCGCCCGCGCCACAGAGCCTACGTCGGGGGAGACGACCATGGTGTCGGCATGGCAAGCGGCGAATTTATGGAAGAAGTGGTCCACGAACAGGGGGGAGCCGCGCATGTTGTCCACAGGGATGTCGAAGAAGCCCTGAATCTGGTCGGCGTGGAGGTCCATGGTGAGCATCCGGTCCGCACCGGCCTCGGCCAGCAGGTTAGCCACCAGCTTGGCGGAGATGGGGTCACGGGGCTTGGTCTTGCGGTCCTGGCGGGCGTAGCCGAAGTAGGGGATCACGGCGGTGATCCGTCCGGCGGAGGCCCGGCGCAAAGCGTCGATCATAATGAGCAGCTCCATCAGCGCGTCGTTGACCGAATGGAGGGCGCCGTCCTTCACAAAGGAGCAGGTGGACTGCACCACAAACACGTCGGAGCCGCGGACCGTCTCGTAGAACGAGGCGAAATTCTCGCCGTCCGCAAAGCGCCCCACCTCACAGTTGCCCAGAGGGACGCCCAGCTCCTTACAGATGTCCCTTGCCAGCTCAGGGTTGGAATTGCCGGTGAAAACCTTGATGTCTTTCCTGTTCCCAATCATCGTTCTTCCTTCTTTCCATTCCTAAAAATTCCGGCTTGTTTAGAGCCGTTCTTTCTTCTTCCGATGCCGCTGCGCCCAACCGGCCAGCTCACTCTGCCGGCTGCGGGCCACGGCCAGTGCGTCCGGCGCGACGTCCTTGGTGATGGTGGAGCCTGCGGCGGTGTAGCAGCCGTCCCCCAGGGTCACCGGGGCCACCAGATTGGTGTTGCACCCGATAAAGCAGCGGTCGCCGATGGTCGTGCGGTGCTTTTGGTTGCCGTCGTAGTTCACCGTCACGGTGCCGCAGCCGAAGTTGACCCCTTCCCCCACGTCGGAGTCCCCCACATAGGTCAGGTGGGAGATTTTTGTGGCGTCTCCGATAACGGAGTTTTTCAGCTCCACGAAATCCCCGACCTTTACGTCCCGGCC
>CAJTOE010000038.1 GCA_910577805.1 uncultured Oscillospiraceae bacterium
AGCTGTCGAACTACAAAATGTACCCCTCAGGCCACCACTACTTTTCCCTGAAGGACAGCGAAGGCACGGTACGGTGCGTCATGTTCCGGGGAAATGCCGCCGCTCTGCGGTTCCGGCCCGAAAACGGGATGCAGGTGATTGCCGCGGGACGGGTGAGCGTTTTTCCGCGGGATGGGCAGTACCAGCTCTATTGCGACCGTCTGACTCCAGAGGGGGCGGGAGAACTGGCCGTCGCCTTTGAACAGCTCAAGAAAAAGCTGGCCGCAGAGGGCTTGTTTGACCCTGCGCGTAAAAAACCTCTGCCGCGGTTTCCGCAAAAAATCGCACTGGTCACCTCTGTCGCGGGGGCGGCGGTGCGGGATATGATTCGTATTTTGGGTGTCCGCTACCCCTTGGCGGAGGTCATACTTGTCCCGGTTTTGGTCCAGGGGGAGGGCGCCGCCCAGGATATTGCCGCCGCGCTGGACCTGGTCAACGAAAATCGGCTGTCCGACATCATCATTACCGGGCGGGGCGGAGGCTCCATGGAGGACCTGTGGGCGTTTAACGAGGAGTGTGTGGCCAGAGCCATCAGCCGTTCTCAAATCCCAGTGATTTCCGCTGTAGGCCACGAGCCGGATGTGACCATTGCCGATTTTGTGGCGGACGTTCGGGCATCTACACCCTCCAATGCCGCCGAGCTGGCCGTGCCGGACCAGAATGATTTATATACCCGGTTGGGGTCCGTTCAGGAGTATCTGCGTAAAACGGCCGCCGGGATGCTTGGCGCGCACCGCCAACGGCTCACGTTTTTGGCCCAGAATCCGGCCCTACAGAACCCGGAACGGTATTTTGAGGGAAAACGCCTGCTGCTGGACTATCAGAGCCAGGCTCTGACCCATGCGCTGGAGCAGTACGTGAACCAGCGCCGGGAGCGTCTGGGCCGTCTGGCCGCGTCGCTGGAGGCAATGAGTCCCCTGAAGGTGCTGGGCCGGGGCTACACCATCGCCCAGACCACGCAAGGGCAGGTGGTGGCTTCGGTGAGGCAGCTTGCGCCGGGTGATCTGGTCCATTTAAAATGGTCCGACGGTGCGGCAAGCTGCCGGGTAGAGGAAATAAAAACAGGAGAGATGGAATATGGCAAAGAAAATGACCTTTGAGGAGTCCATGACCCGGCTGGAGGAGATCGTCTCTCTGCTGGGGCGGGGAGACGCGCCCCTGAACCAGGCGCTGTCCCTGTTCGAGGAGGGGGCCAAGCTGACCAAGGAGTGTACCGCCCAGCTGGACAAGGCGGAGCAGAAGGTGACGCTGCTGGCCAAGGAGGAAGAACCGGATGGACTATGAATCCGTTTTTCGTCAGGACCAGGCGCAAATTGAGGCATTTTTGGGAAAATACCTGGAAAACAGTCCCCAATACGCCCGCTTGCAGGAGGCCATGCGCTACTCCCTGCTGGCGGGAGGAAAGCGCATCCGGCCCGTCCTGGTCCTGGAGGCCTGCCGGATATGCGGGGGGGAGGTTGAAAAGGCGCTGCCTTTTGCCTGCGCGGTGGAGATGATCCACACCTATTCTCTCATTCACGACGATCTGCCCGCCATGGACAACGACGATTTACGCCGGGGCCGTCCCACGAACCATAAGGAGTTCGGAGAAGCCGCCGCCATTTTGGCGGGGGACGCTCTGCTGACCGAGGCGTTTTTTGCCCTGTCCCAGGCAGAACTTCCGCCAGACCGAATCGTGCAGGCTGTGGCCTGTCTGTCCGCTCAGGCGGGACATCTGGGTATGGTGGGCGGTCAGGCCTTGGATATGGAGGAGAAGAAACGCACTGTCCCGGAGCTGGAACAGCTGCAAAGCCTGAAAACGGGGGCGCTGCTTCAGGCGGCGGCGGAGCTGGGCTGCATCGCCGCCGGGGGAACGCCCCAGCAGCGGCAGGGGTTACGGGTCTATGCGGAGAAGCTGGGCCGGGCATTCCAGATACGGGACGACATGTTGGACGTGATGGGGGAGCAGGCGCAGCTGGGTAAGCCCATCGGCTCCGATGCGGAGCTGGGCAAGTCCACCTTTGCCGCGCTCCTGGGCCTGGAGGCCTGCGCCGGTCTGGTGGAGGAGCTGACGGCGCAGGCGGCGCAGGCGCTGGCCTCCTTTGAAGCCCGTGGATTTTTAGTCTGGCTGGCCCAACAGCTGGCTCAACGGAGTTTTTAGAAATGAGAAGTCTTTTTTTAGCGAACCCGGTTCTGGCATTAGGCGTGCTGGCGTGGCTGATCGCCCAGGTCATTAAAGTACTGCTGAACGTGGTCCAGCGCAATACCTGGGATTTGAAGATCCTCCTCAGCAGCGGAGGAATGCCAAGCTCCCATTCTGCGTTCGTGTGCGCCATCGCCGGTTCCATTGCGCAGATGCACGGCTTGAACAGCACGCTGTTTGCGCTGGCGGCGGCGCTGGCCCTGGTGGTAATGTACGACGCGTGTAATGTCCGGCGGGCGGCCGGGGAACAGGCCAAGATACTCAATTACCTGCTGGGACATTTGGACCAGATTTCCCCGGAGCTGGCAGGCAAGGCGCTGCAAGAGCTGTTAGGGCATACCCCTTTACAGGTGTTCATGGGCGCTCTGCTGGGGATCGCGGTAGGGACCGGCGGCGGCTTTTGGCTGCAATAAGGGAGGACGGAGCAGATGACGACCATAGACGAAAAGCATTCCGGCCCGCTTTTGGCGGACATGTCCTCCAGCCAGTGCGACGCACTGTGTACTCAGCTTCGGGAGGACCTGGTGCGCTCCGTGTCCCAGACGGGGGGGCATTTGGCCGCAAACCTGGGGATCGTGGAGCTGATGGTGGCAATTCATCAGGTGATGGATACCAGCCAGGACCGGCTCGTGTTCGACGTGGGGCACCAGTGCTACATCCATAAAATGCTCACCGGGCGGGGAGAGGCCATGAACACCATCCGTCAGTTCGGCGGACTGTCCGGCTTCCCCAAGCCGAAAGAGAGCGTCCACGACGCGTTTATCGCCGGACACGCCTCCAACTCGGTGGCGGTGGCGGTGGGGATGGCCCAGGCCCGTGACTTTTTGGGCAAGGACTATAAGGTCGCGGCCCTCATTGGAGACGGCGCTCTGACGGGCGGTCTGGCTTACGAAGGATTGACAAACGGGGGAGCCTGTAAAGGACAATTACTTGTCATTCTGAATGACAACGGGATGTCCATAACCCGGAACGTAGGCGGTGTGGCGGAGCATCTGGCCCGCCAGCGGCTCAAGCCTCAATATCTGTCTTTCAAAAAGTTCTATCGCCGGGTGATGAACACCAATTTTGTTGGACGAAAAGTCTACCGCTTTACCCACCACCTCAAGGAATCCCTCAAGCATACGCTGCTGCCGTGCAGTATGTTTGAAAATATGGGCTTTACCTACCTGGGTCCGGTGAATGGACATAACGTGGAGGCTCTGGCGCGTATTCTTCGCTATGCGCTGGAGCTGGAGGGGCCGGTACTGCTCCACGTCCGGACTGTAAAGGGAAAAGGCTATCCACCTGCGGAGAAGAATCCGGACGCTTTTCACGGTGTGGCTCCCTTTGATCCAGAGACGGGAGAGCCGCAAAAGACCGCTGGAGAGAATTTTTCCGCCGTCTTTGGCCGGAAGCTGTTGGATTTGGCTAACACGGACAAGCGGGTATGCGCACTGACCGCCGCCATGAGCAGCGGTACGGGGCTGGAGGAATTTGCCCAAAAGCTTCCCGAACGCTTTTTTGACGTTGGCATTGAGGAAGGGGGGGCCGTCTCCATCGCCTCTGGAATGGCCAGCCAGGGCGCGATTCCCGTGTTCGCCGTCTACTCCACCTTTTTGCAGCGGGCTTACGACATGCTGTTGCATGATATGGCTCTTTCGGGCCTCCATGTGGTGCTGGGCGTGGATCGGGCGGGTCTGGTGGGCGAGGACGGGGAGACCCACCAGGGCGGTTTTGATGTGGCCTACCTGGACAGCATTCCGGGCATCACGGTCTGGTCTCCCTCCAGCTTCGCGGAGCTGGAGCGCACATTGGAGGAAGCAGTGCTGTACGGCCGCGGGCCGGTGGCGATCCGCTACCCTAGAGGCGGCGAGGGCATCTACACCGCCGATTCTGGCCGGGAACGGGCGGTGGTGCTGCGACCGGGCCGGGACATTACCCTGGTGAGCTACGGTTCCATGATTAATGAGGTGCTAAAGGCCGCTCAAATGTTGGAGGAACAGGGGATTTCCCCGGAAATCATTAAGCTTAACCGCATTACGCCTCTAGACCCTGGGCTGGTGCTGTCGTCGGTCCGCCGCACCGGCGCGCTGCTGGTGGCGGAGGACTGCGTGGAGACGGGAAGCGTTGGGGTCCGGCTGGCCGCCGCGCTGGGACGAGTGGGCTGGCGGGGACGGCTTGTTCTGTGCAGCTGCGGAAACCAGTTCATTCCCCACGGCAGCGTGGCGGAGCTGAAGCGGTCCCTGGGTCTGGACGCGGAGAGTCTTTGCAAACGAAGTCTGGAGGTGCTGCGTCATGGCTAAACAGCGTTTGGACGTGGTTATGGCGGAGCGCGGGCTGGCCGAGAGCCGCCAGAAGGCCCAGGCCGTCATTATGGCGGGGCAGGTCTATGTGGACGGACGGAAGGTGGAGAAGGCTGGAACACCCGTCAGCCCGGAGGCGTCCATTGAGATTCGGGGAAAAACACTGCCCTATGTGAGCCGGGGCGGGCTGAAGCTGGAGAAGGCCCTGCGTATATGGCCCATCGACCTGAACCACGCGGTTTGTGCGGATATCGGGTCCTCGACCGGCGGATTCACCGACTGTATGCTTCAAAATGGGGCGGAAAAGGTCTACGCCGTGGACTCCGGCAGTAACCAGCTGGATTACCGGCTGCGCATCCACCCCCAGGTGGTCTGCATGGAGCGGACCAACGCCCGGTATCTCACGCAGGAGCAGATCCCCCAGCCACTGGACTTTTTCAGCGTGGATGTATCCTTTATCTCCCTGCGCCTGATTTTGCCCGCCCTGCGTCCCTTGGTCAAGGAAAATGCCCAGGCGGTTTGCCTGATCAAGCCGCAGTTCGAGGCGGGACGGGAGAAGGTAGGCAAGAAGGGAGTCGTCCGGGACCCGGCGGTCCAGCAGGAGGTGTTGGAACACTTCCTGGACCACGCCGCTTCTGCCGGTTTTGCTGTAAAGGATATCAGCTTTTCACCAATCAAGGGTCCGGAGGGCAATATTGAGTTTTTGGGCTATCTGTCTGCGGAGGAGCAGCTTCCATATGCGGGGGACCTGGCCGCGCTGGTGGCCAGCGCCCACCAGTTGGACAAGCCGAAGGAGGAGGGTGCGTAAATGAGAATCATTCTCAGCTCCAATCCCTACCGGGACCGGGGGCTTCACACGGCTCTGGAGGCTCAGCGTGTTTTGAAGAATGCGGGGGCGGAAACTGTAATGTGTTTTCCCTTTATACCTAAGAAGGGAGAACGCTTGGATATCCCGCCCCAAATCGAGCTGCAAAATCTGGAAAAGGAGCTGGCCCGTGCGGATTTGCTGATCTGCTTCGGCGGGGACGGCACGATTCTGCATACGGCCCGTGACGCCGCGCTCCACGACGTACCTATTCTGGGGGTCAACATGGGGAGCGTGGGCTTTATGGCGGAGCTGGAGCGCAGCGAATTAAAACTGCTGCCCAGGCTCTTGCAGCAGCCCTTCCGGACCCAAAGCCGCATGATGCTGGAGGTCAAAACCTTCCGGGGAGGCCGGCAGCTCAGTGAGGACTTGGCCCTCAACGACGCGGTAATCTCCAAGGGGTCTATGGCGCGGGTGGCGGAGCTGGAGGTCTGGGCCGATCAGACCGCCCTGTGCAGCCTCACGGGGGACGGTGTGGTGGTTGCCACCCCCACCGGCTCCACCGCTTATTCCATGTCCGCGGGAGGGCCAATCGTGGAACCCACCTCCAACTGCTTGATTATCACCCCGGTCTGCGCCCATCAGCTGGGGGCCCGGCCTATGGTGCTGGACCCGGACCGGGTCATTACCGTCCACCCGCCCAGAGGGAGCCGCAAGGCCATTTATCTGTCTGTGGACGGGGGAAAGTCTGTACGTCTGAGCGGAGGAGAGCGCGTGGAAATTCGCCGTGCCAAGCGGTATGTGCGGCTGGTGCGGCTGACCCAGCGGAATTTTTATCAGGTCATTCATGAAAAATTGGGAGGGTATGCCACATGAAGCGAGCCAGGCAGGCAGAGATTTTGAGCATCATCCAATCGCAGGCAGTGGAAACCCAGGAGCAGCTTCTTCAAGCCCTGCGCAGCCGGGGGTTCACGTCCACCCAGGCCACGATTTCCAGGGACATTAAAGAGCTTCACCTTGTCAAGGAACTATCCGGCGGCTGTTACCGGTATACGGCCTACCCCCGCCCCGGAGCGGACAACTCCCAGGGGCGGCTGCGCAACATCTTTAAAGAGGGCGTGCTGTCGGTGGATGCGGCGCAAAATCTGGTGGTCATCAAGACCATGCCGGGGCTGGCGTCCGCGGCCTGCTCCGCGCTGGACAACATGGAGATCGATGGTATGATCGCCAGTCTGGCCGGGGACGACGTGGGCCTTTTGGTCATGCGGGACAACGCCGCCGCCCAGGCGTTCAGCCAGAACGTCCACCGGCTTTTGAAATAGAGAGGGAGGAAGCGGGATGCTTTCCACACTGCATATTGAAAATATCGCCCTGATCGAGTCGGCCAGCATCGACTTTGCCTCAGGGTTCAACGCCCTCACCGGCGAGACCGGCGCGGGTAAATCCATCGTCATCGACTCCATCAGCGCCGTTTTGGGGGAACGCACCAGCCGGGAGCTGATTCGTTCCGGCAGCAAATCCGCGCGGGTGGAGGCGGTGTTCACCGGAGTCCTGCCCCGCTCCTGGCTGGAGGAACGGGGGCTGGCGGAGGACGGGGACGAGCTGCTCCTTCAGCGGGAGATACGAGGGGACGGCAAAAACCAGTGCCGGGTCAACGGACGGCTGGTAACGGTGTCTCAGCTCCGGGAGCTGGGACAGCAGTTGCTGAACATCCACGGCCAGCACGACGGCCAGCAGCTCCTGGACCCCGCCTGTCACCTGGGTTACTTGGACCGGTTCGGCAAGACCTTTCGGGAATTGGAGGCGTTTCAGACCTCGTTCCAGTCCCTCTCCAAGCTGCGCCGGGAGATTTCCGCCCTCCAGATGGACGAGGCGGAGCGGTCCCGGCGGGTGGATACCCTCACCTTCCAAATCCAGGAATTGGAGCGCGCCGATTTGAAGCCTGGGGAGGATGTGGAGCTGGACACCCGGAAAAATCTGCTCAGCAGCGCGGAAAAGCTGATGGACGCAGTCCGGGAGGCAGAGTTTGCCCTGTCCGGCGACGAGGACAGCCAGGGCGCCGCCGCGCTGATTGCCCAGGCAGAAGGCGCGGTCCACAGTGCGGCCCGGTTCAGCGACCGGTTTTCCGAGGCCGGCGAAAAGCTGACCGCTCTGCGCTTTGCCGCTGACGAGGCGGCGGAGCTTTTGCGGGATCTGGCGGGGGAGCTGGATTTCTCCCCGGAGGAGCTGGACGAGCTGGAGGGCCGGTTGGACGTGATCTACCGGCTGAAGCGGAAGTACGGCCCCACCGTGGACGATATGCTGGACTTTTTAGAGAAAAGCCGCCAGGAGCTGGATCAGATCCAGTACGCAGATGATACGATTATCCGGCTGGAAAAGGAATTGGAAAAGGCACGGAAAACCACCCAGAAAAACGGCGAAGCCCTCTCCAAGGCCCGGAAAAAGGCGGCAAAAAGCCTTCAGGAGCGTGTGCGGGAGGAGCTGCGGCAGCTGGACATGCCCAAGGTCCGGTTTGAGACGGAATTTCTCCCCAAGCCGGGGGAGTGGGGCATGGACGAGACGGGTATGGATGAGGTGCAGTTTTTGATGTCTGCCAACCTGGGCGAGGATTTGAAGCCCATTCAAAAGGTGGCCTCCGGCGGCGAGCTGGCCCGCATCATGCTGGCGCTGAAAAACGTGCTGGCGGAGGACGACGGTATTCACAGTCTGGTCTTTGACGAGGTGGACACCGGCGTGTCCGGCCGGGCGGCGCAGAAGGTGGCGGAGAAAATGGCCCAGGTGGCCCGGCACAAGCAGGTCCTATGCGTCACCCACCTGCCCCAGCTGGCGGCGATGGCGGATACGCATTTCCGTGTGGAGAAGGGAGAGGACAAGGGGAGGACCTTTACACACGTTGCGGTCCTTGAGCGGGAGGACCGGAAGCAGGAGCTGGCCCGGCTGATTGGCGGGACAAAGGTTACCCAGGCTCTGCTGGAGAGCGCGGAGGAGCTTTTGAACCAGGCAGAGGGCTTTAAGGGCGGTCTGAAAGGAGACGTTTCGTAAGTTGTCATATTCCACTGCTTATCCCAATAGACTATAGGGAAAACTACCGGCTTGCTCGGCCGAAGGAGGAAATGCAGTGGAAGATCGCAAAATCTACGAGGATATCGCGCTTCGGACCGAGGGCGATATCTATATTGGCGTTGTGGGGCCGGTCCGCACCGGAAAATCCACCTTTATCAAGCGCTTTATGGAGAGTCTGGTCATTCCCAATATCGAAAACGTCTACCGGAGAGAGCGGGCACGGGATGAGCTGCCCCAGAGCGGTTCCGGCCGTACTATCATGACCGCCGAGCCGAAATTCGTCCCGGAGGAGGCGGTGGCCGTCAACATGGACGGCGGAGCCGCGTTCCAGGTCCGGCTGATCGACTGCGTGGGCTATATGGTCAACGGCGCGGTGGGCCATCTGGAGGGGGAGACGGAGCGTATGGTCACCACGCCCTGGTTTGAACACGAAATCCCCATGTCCGAGGCGGCGGAAATCGGCACCCGTAAGGTGATCGCCGAGCATTCCACCATCGGGATTGTGGTGACTACAGACGGGACCATCACGGAGATTCCCAGGGAGGACTATTTGGAGGCGGAGGAACGGGTCATTACCGAGCTGCGGGAGATGGGCAAGCCGTTTTTGGTTCTGCTCAACTCGGCGTACCCCAACTCCGACCGGGCCCAGGCCATCCGGGCGGATATTGCCCAAAGGTACGATGTGACCTGCGTGGCCGCGAACTGCCTGGAGATGGGAGAAGGGGAGATTGACAAGCTGCTCAAGGGTGTGCTGTACGAGTTCCCGGTAAAAGAGGTAGACTTGTTCCTGCCGCCCTGGGTGGACGCCCTGCCCCAGGAGCATCCCATCAAGGCCGCGCTCTATGCCGCCATCCGGGAGGGAGCCGCCGGTCTGCGGCGGATTCGGGACGTGGACGCGGCGATTCAGGCCATTCGGGACTGCGAGGAGGTCAGCAGCGCCCAGGTGACCACCATTGATTTGGGCACCGGTCTGGCCGCCGCCGCCCTGGAGCTGCCCCGCACACTGTTTTACAGCACCTTGTCCCAGCAGTCCGGCTTTCAGGTGGAGGACGACGGGGATTTGGTTTCCCTGCTCACCCAGCTGGCGGGGGTCAAAGCCGCCTATGACAAGGTGGCTGACGCCTTACAGGAGGTGGAGGAGACCGGCTATGGAATCGTGGTTCCGTCGATTGACTCCCTGGTGCTGGAGGAACCGGAAATCGTCCGGCAGGGTGGAAAGTACGGTGTGCGCCTGAAGGCCAGCGCTCCGTCCATTCATATGATTCGTGCGGACATTGAAACAGAGGTTTCCCCGCTGGTGGGCAGCGAGAAGCAGAGTGAGGATATGGTCAACTATCTGCTCCAGGAGTTCGAGGGCGATAAGACCAAAATCTGGGAATCCAACATTTTCGGAAAATCCTTCCATGAGCTAGTGGGAGAGGACCTGAACACCAAAGTAAAACGGATGCCGGACGACGCACGGGAAAAGCTGCGGGATACCTTACAGCGTATCATCAACGAAGGCTCCGGCGGGCTGATCTGTATCATTTTGTAAGCAGGGAACGCGGCTTCGGCCGCGTTCTTTATTTGACACCTCCTGTTTCTTTTGGTACAATGGACAAAATGAGAAGAAGGTGAGTCAAGATGGAATTCTGTTTGCGCCCTTGGCAGTTAGAGGATGCTCCGTCCATTGCCCGCCTGGCGGACGATATAGAGATTGCACGCTGGCTGCGGGATGTGTTTCCCAATCCCTATACCCTGAAAGACGCGCAGGGGTTTATTCAAAGCTGTTTGGAGAACGGGGAGGACAGCCTTTGTCTGGCCATTGAAATCGACGGACAGGCGGTGGGCAGCATCGGCCTGTTTCGTGGAACAGATGTGTACCAGAAGAACGCCGAGCTGGGCTATTGGCTGGGCCGGGAGTTTCACGGACAAGGCGTGATGACGCAGGCGGTCCGTGAGATTTGTCGGATGGGGTTCGCGCGCTGGGATATCGGGCGCATCTATGCGGAGCCCTACGCCAGCAATGCAGGCTCCCGCCGGGTGCTGGAGAAGGCCGGGTTTCAGCTGGAGGGGATTTTACGCCGGAGCGTATACAAGCTGGGTGAGACGCAGGACAGTTGTATGTACAGTCTGCTGCGGGAGGAGGCCTAGACGATGGCGCTTGAAAAACAGTCCAACAAGCTGATTCTATATATTGCTATGTCGCTGGATGGGTATATTGCCGACAAAAACGGCAGTGTTGATTTTTTGGATGATACTCCCGCTCCTGTGCCTGACCTGGGTTATGAAGAATTTTACGCCTCGATTCAAGCCATCATTTTTGGTGGGACCACATACCGGCAGGTGAAAAATGAGCTGTCCCCCGACAAATGGCCTTACCCTGGAATGCCGTGCTATATTTGCACCAAACAGCAGGATTCGGATGACCCTAATGTCTGTTTTACGCAGCTCCCGCCCAGGCAGCTATTAGAGGCGGTTTGGAAGGACCATCCGGGCAATGTCTGGCTGATGGGCGGCGGAAAAATCATCCGCAGTTTTTTGCAGGAAAATCTGATTGACGAGTACTATATTTATATTCAGCCCACCCTGCTGGGGGACGGCATTCCGCTGTTTCCGGCAGATTTTCCGAGAGCCAGCTTGACGCTGGAGAGCTGTCAAAGCATCGGAGAGATTGTGGAGCTGCATTATCGAAAGAAAACTCTATAGAAGAAGCAAAGGAGAAGTTTTGTGTTTGAAGTAATCAAGCGAGAGGGCAAGGCCCGCCGGGGCGTATTTACCTGCCCTCACGGTACGGTGCAGACCCCGGTTTTTATGAATGTCGGTACGCAGGGGGCCATCAAGGGCGCGGTGTCCGCCCACGATTTGAAGGAGATTGGCTGTCAGATCGAGCTGTCCAACACCTACCATCTGCATCTGCGTCCAGGAGACGAGAATGTCCGTCAAATGGGGGGGCTTCACCGGTTTATGGACTGGGATGGTCCTATGCTCACCGACAGCGGAGGCTTTCAAGTATTTTCCCTTGCGGGCCTGCGGAAAATTAAGGAGGAAGGGGTCACCTTCGCCTCCCATATCGACGGCCGGCGCATCTTCATGGGGCCGGAGGAGTCCATGCGCATCCAGTCCAACCTGGGCAGCGATATTGCCATGGCCTTTGACGAATGCGTGGAAAATCCCTCGCCTTTTGAATACGTGCAAAAGTCCTGCCAGCGGACCGCACGTTGGCTGGAGCGGTGCGTGGCGGAACACGAAAGGCTCAACCAGGTGGAGGGCTGTGTCAACCCCGGCCAGCAGCTCTTTGGAATCAACCAAGGCGGGACCTACCCGGAGCTGCGGGTGGAGCATATGAAGCAGATCGCCCAAATGCCCTGCGACGGCTTCGCCATCGGCGGACTTGCGGTGGGGGAGCCTACCGAAGTGATGTACGAAATCATCGAGGCGGTAGAACCCCACATGCCCCAGGAGAAGCCCCGGTATCTGATGGGGGTGGGGACGCCCTCCAATATCATTGAAGGGGTCGCCAGGGGCGTGGATTTCTTCGACTGCGTCATGCCCGCCCGGAACGCCCGCCACGGAAAGCTGTTTACCTGGCAGGGGACCATCAACATCAAAAATGAGCGCTATAAGCTGGATAAACAGCCCATTTCGGAGGGCTGTCAATGTCCCGCCTGCCGCTCCTTTTCACGGGCGTATCTGCGCCACCTGCTGACAGCGGGGGAGATGCTGGCAATGCGGCTTGCAGTGCTGCACAATCTGTATTTTTACAATGAGCTGATGCTTCGTATCCGGGAGGCGCTGGACAACGGGACCTTTGAGGCGTTCCGGCAGACCTATTCTCCCATTTTAACGCGGCCTATCCCAATGTGAGGAGTGAAACGATGGACAAAAAAGATGCTCAAAAAATCGCAGAGCCGGTTGTAAAGCGGGTAGTGGATTTGATTGCGGAGCGGAAATATGAGGAAATTCCGCAAGTCGCAGAACTGGCCGATTGGTCTGTGGAAAATGTTCGGGAGGCAATCGACGGTTTCCTGGAGCTGAATGAGCTTCCCCACATGGACCCCTTTGATGCTCCCTGCAATTTCCATCCCCAGTATGAATACCATCAGTTAGAGTGCTATGTCTACAAGGACGGCAGCGGGTTTGCGATGGATTATAATTTGACAACAGACAGTGAGCTGAATGACCTTACGCTGCAAATGGAGTTTCTTTGCACGGAGGATGGATTCAAAGCCAGGTTTTTGCAGGTACATGTGTTATAATCCGAAAAGGCACACAGCGGAAGTTACTTCTGCCGTGTGCCTTTTGCGTTCCGTTCCGTTATTCTTTTTTCTCCGGCATACACGCGCTGAATGCTTCGGTTTTTCCCATATACTGCGCAGTTTCCACCGGCAAGCCGCGCTGCCGCAGGCCGCGGGCGACCAGACGGCTGAGGATGCTGTAGAGCATGGCGAACACAGGAACGCCAAGCACCATCCCCGCAAATCCGAACAGTCCGCCGAACAGTAGAATGGAAAACAGGACCCAAAAGCTGGCAAGACCAGTGGAGTCCCCCAGGATTTTGGGACCAAGAATATTGCCGTCAAATTGCTGGAGCACCAGCACAAACAGCGCAAAATACACCGCTTGGAGCGGATTCACCAGCAGGATCAGGAAAAAGCAGGGGATCGCGCCAATGAACGGCCCGAAAAACGGGACAATGTTTGTCACGCCGATGATCGTTGCCACCAGGGCTGGGTAGGGGAAGCGGAGGATATTGCAGCAAATCAGACAAATCACGCCGATGATTGCGGAATCTACCAGCTTGCCGTTGATGAAGCCGCTCATGATGCGGTACGCGCTGCGGACTTCCTCTACCACCAGGTCTCCGTACCGGGTGGGGAGAAGGCTGTAGATGATTTTTTTGGACTGAGCCGCAAAGGTATCCTTCCGGGCCAGCAGATACACCGACACGATCAGCCCAATCAAAATGTCCTTCAAGACCATCAGTGATGTTGCTACAACAACGGACACACTGGTCACAACGTCAGTTACGTTGGGCAGAAGGAATTCCTTTGCCCAATTCAGGACCGTGGACATGGACTCCAGGTTGGGCATGATGTCGTTTTCCAGCCAATCCTCCAGAGCTTGGGTCGTGGACTCGTAGTAGGGCAGAAGGAATTCCCGGAGCGCCGGGTTGTCCTCCCACGTTTTGACCAGCCAATTCTGAACCGTTTCAATGTAGTCCGGAAAGGCCTGGACCAGTCCCACTACGCTGAAATACAACTGGGGTAAGACCATAGCCAGCAAAATGTAGATGACCAGCAGAGCGAACATCAGGCTGAGGAGAATGGCCGTGCCATTGAGGATAGGACGGACTTTGGGGCTGGGGGCAAAGGAGGTCAGAAACGCCAGAATGTGCCGTTGGACAGGCAGAAGCAGAAACGCCAGTACCAATCCGTACAAAATGGGGCGGAGAATCAGCATCAGCTTTTCGACTAAGGCCCAGACTCCGGTGAAGTGATAGAGGAGGAAAAAGAACAGAATAGACGCCCCAATGACGCAAAATGCGGTCACACCCAGGGCGATATAGTGGTCAGAGGGCTTTTTGGACGACATCAAGCACCCTCCTTACACCTTGAGCTGGGTATCTTCGCCCTGCTCCAAGTCCTGGGCACAGCGGGAGAGTACCGGAGCGATGCACTGGTCTAAAAATTCCTCCACCTGCTCCGGACAGCGGCCAATATAGCGGCTGGGCTCCATGTGGGCGGTAAGCTGCTCCATGGTCAGACCAAACGCCGGGTCGGCGGCGATCAGCTCGATCAGATTGTTGTGCAGGCCTAAATCCTTTACATTCCGGCCCGCCTCCTGGGAGAGGACCCGGATGCGCTCGTGAAGCTCCTGACGGTCGCCGCCGCGCTTCACCGCGTCCATCATAATGTTCTCACTGGCCATGAAGGGCAGCTCCTCCAGGACATGCTTTTCAATGACCTTCGGGTGGACCACCAGACCGGAACAGACATTCAGCATGATATTCAGAATGGCGTCCACCGCCAAGAAGGCCTCCGGGACGGACAGCCGCTTGTTGGCCGAGTCGTCCAAGGTGCGCTCGAACCACTGTGTTGCGGCGGTGACGGCCGGGTTGCCCACATCGACGATCACGTACCGGGCCAGGGAGCAGATCCGCTCACAGCGCATGGGGTTGCGCTTGTAGGGCATGGCGGAGGAGCCGATTTGATTTTTCTCAAAAGGCTCTTCCACCTCCTTTAAGTGGCACAGCAGACGCAGATCGGTGGCAAATTTGCTGGCCGACTGGGCGATTCCGGCCAGCGTGGAGACCACGTTGTAGTCCAGCTTGCGGGAGTAGGTCTGCCCGCTTACGGGGACAACGTCTGTAAAGCCCATTTCCTTTGCAATCTTTTCCTCCAGACGCTTTACCTTCTCATGGTCCCCCTCAAAAAGCTCCAGGAACGCGGCCTGTGTCCCGGTGGTCCCCTTGGAGCCTCTCAGCTTCAGGGTGGAGAGCCGGTATTCCACCTCCTCCAAGTCCATCAGCAGCTCGTTCATCCAGAGGGCCGCCCGCTTTCCGACCGTCACAAGCTGTGCCGCCTGGAAGTGCGTAAATCCAAGGGTAGGCAAGTCTTTATACTTGCGGGCAAATTGCCCCAGCCGGTCCAGCACCCGGACCAGCTTCCCACGGATCAGCTCCAGGCCCTCCCGCATGAGGATCACGTCCGTGTTGTCGCCCACATAGCAGCTGGTCGCGCCTAAATGGATGATGGGCATGGCCTTGGGGCAGGCGGTTCCAAAGGTGTGGACATGGGCCATCACATCATGGCGCAGCTTCTTTTCCATCTCCGCGGCCAGTGCGTAGTCGATGTCGGTCAAATGGGCCTCCATCTCGTCTACCTGCTCCTGGGTCACAGGCAGGCCCAGTTCCATTTCGGCACGGGCCAGCGCGACCCAGAGCTTGCGCCAGGTGGTGAATTTTTTGTCGGCGGAGAAGAGGTACTGCATTTCATCACTGGCGTACCGGGATGAAAGCGGACTTTCGTAGGCGTTTGTAGGCATGGTAACAGCTCCCTTTTTTGTCTTTGGATGCAGTATAGCACAAAAACAGTGGGTTGGTAAAGATAAAAGCGGTTTTTTTCATGGATTCTTAATGTTTATTTTTACTGGGGTGAAATTGAAGGTCATTGCTGCGAACGTTCTTACCATGTATTGAATTTTTTCCTGGGATATGGTAGAATAAACTAATTCAAAGCCTATTTTAACGATGCAGAAAAGAGGACATAGCACATGAGTGATTGGTTTACCATGGACCAGGTTGATGCAGATACCTACATCCTCAGCGAATACCGGCATTGGGAGGAGAACCATTGCTATCTCTTGAACGGAACAGAGCGCAGCTTATTGATTGATACCGGCCTTGGAATCTGCAATATCCAGGACGAGGTCCTGAGCCTGACCTGTAAACCAGTCACCGCTGTGGCTACCCACATTCACTGGGACCATGTGGGCGGCCACAAGTATTTTCCGGATTTCTACGCCCATAGTGAGGAACTGGATTGGCTCAACGGAGGCTTTCCGCTGTCACGGGAGACCGTTCAGAGCATGGTGACAGACCGATGCGATTTGCCGGCGGGCTTCGATGTCAGTACCTATGAGATGTTTCAAGGTGTGCCGACCAGAGTTTTGCAGGACCGTGACACCATAGATCTGGGAGGACGGGTAGTGGAGGTTCTCCATACGCCGGGACACTCACCGGGGCATATGTGCTTTTGGGAGGAGGCGAGGGGCTATCTGTTTACCGGAGATTTGGTTTATAAAGACACCTTGTTTGCGTACTATCCCTCCACCGATCCAGACGAATACCTGAAGTCTCTGGAAAAAATCGCGGAGCTTCCGGCAAAGCGGGTATTTCCCGCCCATCACTCCCTGGAAATCGAACCAGAAATTGTGCTCCGAATGCGGGATGCTTTCCGGGAATTGAAGGAAAACGGACAGCTCCACCACGGGAGCGGGACCTTCCAATATGGAGATTGGGCCGTTTGGCTGTAATACCGTTGAATTTTTTCCGAAGATATGTTAAAATAAGTTAATTGAAAAAAGGAGGTATGACAGGTTATGTCTGCCATTCAAGAGTATTTGGATTCTCTGCAAGAAAAGACCATCACCGTAATTGGGATGGGTGTGAGCAATACGCCGCTGATTCGGATGCTGCTGCGGGCTGG
>CAJTOE010000039.1 GCA_910577805.1 uncultured Oscillospiraceae bacterium
AGATGGAGTCGGCGGGCATGACCGGGGTGTGCATCGGCCTGAAACCCCAGAGCATCGAGGATATTACGGCAATCATTGCCCTGTACCGGCCGGGTCCGATGGACTCTATCCCGCGCTTTATCGCCTGTAAGCAGAATCCGGGAAAGATCACCTATAAGCACCCCTCCCTGACGCCCATTTTGTCCATGACCTACGGCTGTATCGTCTACCAGGAGCAGGTCATTCAGATTTTCCAGCAGCTTGCGGGGTACTCCCTGGGGCAGGCGGATATGATTCGCCGGGCCATGTCCAAAAAGAAGGCGAAAGAGGTCGAAAAGGAGCGGGAGGCGTTTTTGCGCGGGGACCCGGAACGCGGGATCACCGGCTGTGTGAAAAACGGCATTCCGGAGGATATTGCCCAATCCATCTACAATGAGATTTACGACTTTGCCAACTACGCCTTTAATAAGGCCCACGCCGCCTGCTACGCGGTGGTGGCCTATCAGACCGCCTGGTTCAAGCGGCACCATCCCAAGGAGTACATGGCAGCGCTGCTGACCTCTGTGCTGGACTCCAGCGACAAGGTGGCGGAGTACACCGCCGAGTGCCGCACCCTGGGCATCGAACTGCTGCCCCCGGACGTCAACGAGTCGGACGCGGACTTCACCGTGGTGGGAGAAGGGCTTCGGTTCGGTCTGGTGGCGGTGAAGGGCGTGGGCCGGGGGTTCATCAACCGCCTGCTGGAGGAGCGCGCCAGCGCAGGCCCGTTTCCCGATTTCGTCCAGTTCTGCGACCGGATGTTCGGCATGGAGCTGAACCGCCGGGCCCTGGAAAATCTCATCAAGTGCGGCGCGTTCGACCACATGGGATACCGGCGCTCCCAGCTTCTGGAGGTCTTTGGGCAGGTGCTGGACGGCGTGGCCGCCAGCCGCAAGCGCAATGTGGAGGGCCAGATAGACCTGTTCGGCGGCTTCGGGGGCGACGAGCTTCAAAGCCTGCCCATGCTGCATCTGCCCGACATCCCGGAGGTGAGCGCCCAGGAGAAAATGGCGATGGAAAAGGAGACCACCGGACTGTATCTGTCCGGCCACCCCATGGACGCGTACCGGGAGAACGCCAAAATGATGGGGGCCGTTTCCATCGGGTCGGTGCTGAACGACTTTGGCCGGGAGGACGGGCCGAAGCAGTATTATGACAACCAGCGGGTGAATCTGGCGGGGGTGATCTCCAAGTACCGCACCCGCACCACCCGGAGCAATACGCTGATGGGCTACGTGACCCTGGAGGACGACACCGGCGAGATAGAGCTTTTGTGCTTTGCGCGGGTGCTGGAGCAGAACGGGAGCCTGATCCGGGAAAATAACCCGGTGCTGGCAGTGGGACGCATTTCGGTCCGGGACGAGAAGGAACCCCAAATGCTGGTGGACGAGCTGAAATCCCTGCGGGAGGACGGCGAGGAGCCGGCCGCCCCCGGAAAGCGGCTCTATCTGCGCCTGCCCAGCCGCCAGGACCCTCTGGCGGAGAAGGTCAAGCTGGTGCTGTCCTTTTTCCCCGGCGAGGCGGGGGTGGTGCTGTACTATGCGGACACCAAAAAACAGGCCAAGGGCTGCTGTCAGATCCACCCGGCCCTGCTGGAGGATTTACAGGAGCGGCTGGGGAAGGAAAATGTAGTGCTGAAGTAAAAGAAGGCCCTCTCCCATTACAGTCGGGAGAGGGCTTTGCTGCGTTCCAGCGCAGAGATCAGGGCCAGCGCCGCCGCCAGGCTGAACACACCCTGGACCAGGTTGCCGGGGATAGAGGCCGCCGCGCCGAGTCCACGGCCCAGCAAAAGAGAGGCGTAGCCGAAGTAGCCGGCCACCATGACGCACTCCGCGCCCACGCCGCCCAGAAGCCGTGCGGCAGTTTTGCGGGGGTGCTTCTGGACCAGCAGGCCCGCCAGGACCGCCATCGCCAGCTTGATGGCCAGGGTGCCGGGGGCGTAGTGGGCGTAGCCGGAGAATATGTCGGCCAGCATAGAGCCGATTCCAGCCGCCGCGCCGCCGTACCAGGGCCCCAGGACCCAGGCGGACAGCAATACGCCGCAGTCCCCCAGGTTCACATAGCCGCTGACCGGCGAGGGCACCTGGATGACCAGGGTCATTGCGGTGCAGAGGGCGGCAAACAGGGCGCTCTGAACTAATTTACGAAGGCTTTCATGAGACATTTTGCATCACTCCCGTGAATAAGGATGGGTCTATTATAGCGGAAGCGGCTGGGTTTTGTAAAGAGAGAAACCGGAATGGCTGGGATGAGGGAGAAGGCGCATAGGAAGCAGCCCTCCCCGAATTGCTAAATTTTGTATGGTTGACGAGTTTACAAACGCAAAAAAAAGTGTTACAATTTATCATGTCTGGAATGCGAAATGCCCATAGTCTTTTTGCTATACTTTTTATAACCATTTCCAACATAGGCAAAACGGAGAGAGGGTTGTAAAATAGGGGGCATAGCATGATTTCCAAAAGACGGCTTCCCCGTCTCCAGCTAAATTGAGAAGAAAGTAGGGAACTCTATGGCAAGAAAGTTCAAAACCATGGACGGCAATAATGCGGCCGCATATGTCAGCTACGCCTTTACCGAGGTAGCCGGCATCTACCCCATTACTCCGTCCAGCCCTATGGCCGACTACGTGGATCAGTGGGCGGCTCAGGGTCAGAAAAACATCTTCGGCACCACCGTCAAGGTCATCGAGATGCAGTCTGAGGCCGGCGCCGCCGGCACCGTCCACGGCTCCCTGGCCGCGGGCGCGCTGACCACCACTTACACCGCCTCCCAGGGCCTGCTGCTGATGATCCCCAATATGTACAAGATCGCCGGCGAGCTGATGCCCAGCGTGTTCCATGTGTCCGCCCGGACCGTGGCCGCCCAGTCCCTGAACATCTTCGGCGACCACTCCGACGTGATGGCCTGCCGTCAGACCGGCTTTGCCATGCTGGCCGAGGGCAACGTGCAGGAGGTCATGGACCTGGCTCCCGTAGCCCACCTGGCCGCCATCAAGGGCCGCGTTCCCTTCATCAACTTCTTCGACGGCTTCCGTACCTCCCATGAGATCCAGAAGGTTGCGATCTGGGATTACGCCGACCTGGCGGAAATGGTGGATATGGACGCTGTGGCCGCGTTCCGCGCCCGCGCCCTCAACCCGGAGCATCCCACCATGCGCGGCTCCCACGAGAACGGCGACATCTTCTTCCAGCACCGCGAGTCCTGCAACTCCTACTACGACGCTCTGCCTGAGATCGTCGAGGAGTATATGGGCAAGGTCAACGCCAAGCTGGGCACCAACTATCAGCTCTTTAACTACTACGGCGCGCCCGACGCGGACCGCGTCATCATCGCCATGGGCTCCTTCTGCGACGTGGCCGAGGAAGTCATCGACTACCTGAACGCCCACGGCGAGAAGGTCGGCCTGGTGAAGGTCCGCCTGTACCGCCCCTTCCGCGCGGACAAGCTGATCGCCGCCATCCCCGCCACCGCCAAGAAGATCGCCGTCCTGGACCGGACCAAGGAGCCCGGCGCCCTGGGCGAGCCTCTGTACCTGGACGTGGTCACCGCCCTGGCCAACGCCGGCATCACCGGCAAGGTGGTCGTGGGCGGCCGCTACGGCCTGGGCTCCAAGGACACCCCGCCCAAGAGCGTGTTCGCCGTGTATGAGAATCTGGCCCAGGATACCCCCAAGACCTGCTTCACCGTGGGTATCGTGGACGACGTGACCAACACCTCCCTGCCGGAGCACGACGCCCCCAACACCGCCGCGGAAGGCACCATCGAGTGCAAGTTCTGGGGCCTGGGCGGCGACGGCACCGTGGGCGCCAACAAGAACTCCATCAAGATCATCGGCGACCACACCGGCAAGAACGTGCAGGCGTACTTCCAGTACGACTCCAAGAAAACCGGCGGCGTGACCATCAGCCACCTGCGCTTTGGTGACAACCTCATCAAGAGTCCCTATTATATCAACAAGGCCGACTTTGTGGCCTGCCACAACCCCTCCTACGTGACCAAGAACTTCCCCATGGTCCGTGACGTGAAGCCCGGCGGCGTGTTCATGATCAACTGCCAGTGGACCCCGGAGGAGCTGGAGCATCACCTGTCCGCCGAGGCCAAGCGCTATATCGCTGAAAACAACGTCCAGCTGTACACCATCAACGCCATCGACCTGGCGCGGGAGATCGGCATGGGCAAGCGCACCAACACCATCCTCCAGTCCGCGTTCTTCTCCCTGGCAAAGGTCATGCCGGAGGCGGAGGCCATCCAGTATATGAAGGACGCGGCCACCAAGTCTTATCTGAAGAAGGGCCAGGACATCGTGGACATGAACCACAAGGCCATCGACGCGGGCGCGACTGCCTACGTGAAGATCGACGTGCCGGAGTCCTGGAAGAACGCCGAGAACACCAAGAGCCCCGTCCAGCACAACGGCCCCGCCAAGCTGGTGGAAATGGTCAACAAGATCCTGGACCCCGTGGACCGCATGGACGGCGACAGCCTGCCTGTGTCCGCCTTCGTGCCCCACGCCGACGGCACCTTCGAGCTGGGCGCGGCCGCCTATGAGAAGCGCGGCGTGTCCGTCTCCGTGCCCGTGTGGGATTCCAGCAAGTGTATCCAGTGTAATCAGTGCTCCTACGTCTGCCCCCACGCCACCATCCGTCCCTTCGCGCTGAACGACGAGGAGGCCAAGAACGCCCCCGACGCCGCCAAGCTGGTGGACGTGAAGGCCGGCAAGGGCAAGGGCGTGTATAAGTTCTCCATCGCCATCAGCCCCCTGGACTGCATGGGCTGCGCCGTGTGCGTGAACACCTGCCCCGCCAATGCCCTGGATATGGTTGGCCAGGAGCAGGAGCTGCCCCAGCAGGACGTGTTCAACTATATGGTCGGCAACGTCACCGTCAAGGAAGAGATGGCCGACCTGTCCGTCAAGGGCAGCCAGTTCAAGAAGCCTCTGCTGGAGTTCTCCGGCTCCTGCGCCGGCTGTGCCGAAACCGCCTATGCCCGTCTCATCACCCAGCTCTTCGGCGAGCGGATGTATATCTCCAACGCCACCGGCTGTTCCTCCATCTGGGGCGGTCCTGCCGCCACCTCTCCCTACGCCGTCACCAGCGAGGGCAAGGGTCCCGCGTGGGCCAACTCCCTGTTCGAGGACAACGCCGAGCACGGTCTGGGCATGTATCTTGGCCAGAAGGCCATCCGTGAGCGCCTGAAGGCCAAGACCGAGGCCCTCATCGCGGTGCCTCACACCTATCAGCCTCTGAAGGACGCGGCCCAGAAGTGGCTGGATACCATGGAGGACGGCGAGGCCAACCAGACTGCCACCAAGGAGTACGTCAAGCAGCTGGAAGAGGGCCTGATGCCTGTGGACGGCTGCATCGCCTTCATCTCCAGCCCTGAGGCCGACAAGGTCTTTGGGGACAAGAAGGGCGAGATGCTGGCCCATGCCCAGGAGCTGAAGGCTTCCGGCGCGAAGTTCTGCGACTGCGACGCCTGCAAGCTGGCGGCTGAAATTCTGGCCGAGAAGGACTACCTGTCCAAGAAGTCCGTGTGGATCTTCGGCGGCGACGGCTGGGCCTACGACATCGGCTTCGGCGGCGTGGACCACGTGCTGGCTTCCGGCGAGGATGTGAACATCTTCGTGTTCGACACCGAGGTGTACTCCAACACCGGCGGACAGGCTTCCAAGTCCTCCAACATCGGCCAGGTGGCGCAGTTCGCCGCCGCCGGTAAGACCATCGCCAAGAAGTCCCTGGCGGAGATCGCCATGACCTACGGCTATGTGTATGTGGCGCAGGTGGCTATGGGCGCCAACATGAAGCAGACCCTGGACGCCATCAAGGAGGCCGAGGCCTATCACGGTCCCTCCCTCATCATCGGCTACTCCCCCTGCGAGATGCACTCCATCAAGGGCGGCATGAGCAACTGCCAGTCCGAGATGAAGAAGGCTGTGGAGTGCGGCTACTGGAACATGTTCCGGTTCAACCCCGCCGCCAAGGCCGAGGGCAAGAACCCCTTCACCCTGGACAGCAAGGCGCCCGCCGGAGGCTACCAGGAGTTCCTGATGAACGAGGCCCGTTACTCCTCCCTGACCCGCTCCTTCCCCGACCGCGCCAAGGAGCTCTTCGCCCTGAACGAGGAGACTGCCAAGGCCCGCTTCGAGAAGCTCCAGCGGCTCCAGAAGATGTACGAGGCGTAAGTTTTTCTGTAATATAAGAAAAAACCTCCGGGATGGCTTTGAGGCCGTCCCGGAGGTTTTTTGTCCAGAATGAAGAATGTTTTAGGGGGTGATTTCATCTAAAAGATGAAATCACCCCCGGTGAAAGTTCCGATTCCGTCAGCCGGCCGGTCCCACAGGAGTCAGCGCCGCCTGGGGACGTTCGCTGGTCAGGTCCAGAGTATCGGCTATGCGGACCAGCCGCTCCTGGCTGTTGGTGATGCCCGCCTGGGTCAGCAGAGCATCCAAATCGTCCTCCGGGCTGTTGGGCCGGACCCACACCCGGTCTGTCCAGCGGTCAATGGCCGCGCCAGTCTGTCCGCTGAGGAGGTTTTCTCCGGAAAGCACCGCCGGAGAGACCATGACCGAAAGCTTTACGCCGTAAGGCTCCAGGGCGCGGCGGGCTTTCGCCAAAAAGCTCTCTACGATCTGGTCCAGCTGGTTCGGGTCGTAGGCCTCGCCTACCCGAATCCAGTTCAAATTGCCCTCGTCGGGGTAGCCCCAGTTTTGCAGCACGATTTCGTCAAAGCCCAGCTCCGCCAGCTCTACCATCAGGCTGACCTGATAGTCCTGCACCAGGGGATTGGTGGGGGAGCTCCAGCGGACCTTGTCCGGGTCGGTCCATTTGTAGCCGCTGTTGGACAAAATAGCGTAGCTCTCACTGGCGGCCAGGGCGTGGTCCTGAAAGCAGTCAAACAAGGCGATCAGAGGCGTTTCGCCCTGGCCCAGGGCCTCCAGCTGTGCGTCGATGTTGTCGGAGCTGACCGCCCCGGCCTGGACTGCCATGCTGTTTTCCGTCTGCCAGGCCAGCCGTCCCTGGGGGCTTTTCATCTCCAGGATAATGGCGTTGCCGCCGGCTTGGGCGACCTGCTGGAGGGCCGAGCCGTCCGCCGCGGCCTCCAGGGCGGCTGCCGCCGCCGTCAGGACCGGTTCAGGCTCCGGCTCCGGTTCTGGTTCGGGGTCCGGGGTCTGGCTCTGGGAACCGCTGGTATCGACGATGATGCTGAAATCATTGGAAACGTCCTCCGAGGAGCTGGCGGGATGAAAGAATTCCAAGAAGGGCGGGCGGAATTGAATACCCTTATCTGTAGACACGAGATATTGCTGGCCCCAGACCAGCAGACCAATGGCCGCGAGAATCAGAATCGCCAGCGCAACGGCGATCCATTTTAAAATATCGGTAAAGCTTGCCCGGCCCCGGTAGGAGCCATAGCCTCTGTTGCGCGCCATTTACCCGCCGTCCTTTCCGCGAAAAATGTGTAGGTTATGGGTACTCCAGTTATTATACCAGTTTTTGTTTCTTTTGACAACTGGGTATCCACATAAACTTTGATTTGTAAGGGGGAGCTCCTTCCCCCTCATCCGTCACCGCCTGCGGCGGTGCCA
Organism: uncultured Oscillospiraceae bacterium; assembly: GCA_910577805.1. Taxonomy (GTDB): domain Bacteria; phylum Bacillota; class Clostridia; order Oscillospirales; family Oscillospiraceae; genus Lawsonibacter. Next base: position 7,604 of record CAJTOE010000039.1, read on the forward strand.
CCTTCCCCCGCCAGGGGGGAAGGCTTATCGGTTCGTCTACCGATACTACTGTGCAGTGGTGCAAGTGCCAATGTTTGAAGCCTTCCCCCTCACGGGGGAAGGTGGCACGGCGAAGCCGTGACGGATGAGGGTGAAAACCCATCCCTCACAACAAAATCCCGCCGTCGGCCTGCAAGACCTGCCCCGTAATAAAGGAAGCCCGTGGAGAAGCCAGAAAACAAATCGCCTGCGCCGCCTCCTCCGGCGTGCCCAGACAGCCCAGAGGCGTACTGTCCGCCAGCTCCTGCCGGGCGGCTGCGTCCAGCGCACCGTTCATGCGGGTGTCGATCACGCCGGGAGCCACGCAGTTGACCCGGATATGGGATGGACCCAGCTCCTGGGCCAGAGCCTTGGTCAGGCCGATCACCCCGGCCTTGGCGGCGGAATAGGGAGCCTCGCAGGAGGCCCCGGACACCCCCCAGATAGAGGATACTGTGACGATGCTTCCGCTCTGCCGGCGGACCATGCCGGGAATCGCCGCCCGGACCGTGTAAAACACCCCGTCCAGGTCGGTCCCCATGACCTGCCGCCACTGTTCGTCGGTGGTGTCGGTCAACAGCTGAATGGGCAGAGCCACCCCGGCACAGCACACCAGCGCGTCCAGACCGTCTAAGGCTTCCTCCGCCTGGGCCACCAGCCCGCGGGCCTGCGCCGGGTCGGACACGTCCCCCTGAACGGGGACCGCGCCGGTCTCCTGGGCCAGCTCCAGCGCCTCCTGACGGCTGGACCGGTAGCCCAGAGCCACCCTCCAGCCCTCCTGCACGAACAGCCGGACCGCCGCCGCTCCGATCCCCTGGGAACCGCCGGTGACCAGTACGTTCATACAAACACCGCCTGAATCAAGATCATATAGAGAATCGTACCGCCAAAAATGGAGATCAGGTCATTATTCTTCCACAGATGGAGCAAAATAACCACAACGCAGGACAACAGCGCCGGGACCCAGCCGCCAGGGCTTAAAAAAGACACGTCCTTCAAGCAGTAAATAATGAGCATCGCCATCACCGCCGGAGGCAGGACCCGCCCCAGATACAAGACGGCTTTCGGGGGATGGTCCCCGTGGTCAAACAGCACGAAGGGCAAAGCCCGTGTCACAAACGTAATCAGGGCCATGATAAAAACCAAAATCAACTCATTCATCAGCGGGCATCCTCCTTTGCAGGGCCAGCAGCAGGGCCGCAATCATAGCCAGGGCCAGAATCAGCATATTGTCCTTCCCGACAAGCTGGAGACTGAGCAGCGTGGCCAGACAGCCGATGGCGGCCGGCAGGTGGTTTTTCGTCCCCCGCCACTGGCCTACGGCAATGACCACGAACAGAGCCGTCATAGCGAAGTCCACTCCGGTGGTGTTGATGGACAAAGCGCTTCCCAGCAGAAAGCCCAGCGCGGAACCGATGATCCAATAGCTGTGGTCCAGCAGGGCGATGGCAAGGTAATAGTCTTTCTCCGGTACGCCCTCCGGGGCGCGGGCGCTGGAGAGCAGGGCGTAGGTCTCGTCGGTGAGGGAAAAAATCATGTAGAGCTTCCGCAGACCCATGCCGTGGAACTTTTCCAGCATAGACAGTCCGTAGAACATGTGGCGGAAGTTGACCAGCAGGGTCAGCAGAGCCGTCTGGACCGGGGAGGCCCCCGCCACAAGCAGGCTGACCCCAAGATACTGCCCCGCCCCTGCGTAGATGGTGACGCTCATCAGCACCGTCAGCAGAAGGGAGTACCCCGCCGCGTCCATCATCAGCCCAAAGGCGATGCCGATGGCCAAATAACCCATCAGGACGGGGATGGTGGCCCGGAAGGCGGCGCGCACAGTTCGTTTCATCCCAAAATTCCTCCTATTTCCCCCAAAACAGGGGCCGAGGCATATTGTACTCGCTTTCGACTCCGGGCGCAAGAGGGAGTTTTGCCATAATCGTGACGTAATTGTTTAGATTAAGCAAAAATTTACAAAATGCTCTTGTTTTTTCCCGGCGGGTCCTTATAATGGAGAGAAAAAATGATATGCAGGAGAATCCGTATGAAAGAGCTTCTGTTTCTTTACAATCCCACCTCCGGCAAGGGCAAGGTGAAGGGAGAGCTGTCCGCCATATTGGACACGTTTACAAAAGCGGGCTATCTGGTGACCGTCCGGCCCACCCAGGAGAAAGGCGACGCAGCCCGCATCGCCAAAGAGCTGGGCGGGCAGTTCGACCGGGTGATCTGCTCCGGCGGGGACGGCACGCTCAGTGAGACCGCGGCGGGCCTGATGCAGCTGGAGCATCCCCCGGTGCTGGGGTATGTGCCCTTCGGGTCCACCAACGACTGCGCCGCCACCCTGCGCCTGCCCAAAAAGGTCCAGGAGGCCGCCGCCCTGGCCGTGGGGGACCGTCCGCCCCGGCCCTGGGACGTGGGTATGCTCAATGACCGGGCGTTTATCTACGTCGCCGCCTTCGGGGCTTTTACCGAGGTGTCCTACGACACCCCCCAGGACCTGAAAAATACCTTTGGGCATCTGGCCTACGTGATGGCGGGCATCGCGTCCATTCCGTCCATCAGCCCCTACCGTATGCGGGTGGAGGTGGACGACCAGCAGGTATTAGAGGACGATTTTTATTACGGTATGGTGTGCAACACCATTTCGGTAGGGGGCATGAAGGCGCTGCCCGCCGACAAGGTTGTGGTGGACGACGGCAAATTTGAGGTGGTGCTGGTGCGTAAGCCCTCCAGCATCGCGGATGTGACGGCCTCTCTCCAGGCGCTGATCCGGCAGGCTCCCCTGGAGGACGGCGCACTGTTGTCGTTCCACGCGTCCCGGCTGACATTCACCTGTGACCGGCCCGTGCCCTGGACTGTGGATGGGGAGTACGGCGGGAGCCAGGAGGTCAACCGGGTGGAAAATTGCAGGCAGGCCCTGCAGATCATGCAGGGGGAGTGAACTGTGGGACCCGACCCCCTGGGCGGGTCATTTTCCACAGACTTCTGTTCCCCTCCGAAGCCTTCCCCCGTGAGGGGGAAGGCCGACTCCCCCTGTCAGGGGAAGATGGCCGCAGACCAGAGGGGGTAGGGTGGCACGGCGAAACCGTGACGGATGAGGGTAAAAACCTCCCCCCGCCGAACAAATCAAAAAAATTCTCACTTCCCAGTTGATAAATCCAAAAAAATGTAGTACAATAACAAACAGCTTTGTTTTCGCTTCGGCGCAGAACAAGGCCGCACTAGTCGGGGAGTTAGCGGTGCCCTGTATCTGCAACCCGCTCCAGCAGGGATGAATCCCGGCCCCCGGACGTAGATTGTGCCGTCTGCCCCAGATAAGCAGCGATGATGGACCGGTCCCGCGCAACGCGGCCCCGTGAACCGTGTCAGGCGGGGAACCGAGCAGCACTAAGCGGTTCGCCGTGTGTGCCGCGGGGGTACTGTTCCTGAGCCGGCTGTCTGGGTTCCGGGTATAATCTGCGCTTCAAAGGCCGGTGTGCGGTCTTGTTCTGCGCCGCGCGTTTTTTTGGCTTATGTTTCAAGTATGAGGTGATGGGAATTGTATCAGGCTTTATACCGCAAGTGGAGGCCCCGCACGTTCGACGACGTGGTAGGCCAGGGCCACATTACCGACACCCTCAGGCAGCAGGTCCTCCATGACCGCCTGTCCCACGCCTACCTGTTCACCGGCACCAGGGGCACCGGCAAGACCTCCTGCGCAAAAATCCTCTCCAGAGCCGTCAACTGCCAGGACCCCCAGGACGGAAACCCCTGCAACCGGTGTCCGGCCTGTCTGGGCATCGAAAACGGCTCGATCCTGGACGTGCTGGAGCTGGACGCCGCCTCCAACAACGGCGTGGACCAGGTCCGCGCCCTGCGGGACGAGGCGGTCTATACCCCTGCCGCCGTCCGCAAGCGGGTGTACATCGTGGACGAGGTGCATATGCTGTCCACCCCGGCGTTCAACGCGTTGCTGAAAATACTGGAGGAGCCGCCGTCCCACCTGATGTTCATTCTGGCAACCACCGACCTGCACAAGGTCCCCTCCACCATCCGCTCCCGCTGCCAGCAGTTCGCCTTCAAGCGCATCCTGCCCCAGGACATCGCCCGGCGGCTGGGAGAGGTGTCCGCCCAGGAAAATATCCCCCTGACCCAGGAGGCCTGCGCTTTGCTGGCCCGTCTGGCGGATGGCGGCCTGCGGGACGCGCTGTCCCTGCTGGACCAGTGCGCCGGCGGCCAGGAGGAGATCGGGGAACGGGAGGTCCTGGACATTCTGGGCCTGGCGGGCAATTTGGAGACCGCCCGTCTGATGGGCGAGATCGCCGCCCGGAACACCGGCGCGGCCCTGGAGACCCTGTCCCGGCTCTACGCCGCCGGAAAAGAGCTTGGCTCCCTGCTGGGGGAGTTGTCCGCTCTGGCACGGGATTTGCTTTTGCGTAAAACCGCGCCCCAGGGCGGAGCGGCGCTGCTCACCGGCGGCTATGACGAGACCACTTTACGGGAGCTGGGCCAGGCGTTCACCACCCCCCGGCTGCTTCAGGTCCTCACCGTGATGCAGGCCGCTCAGACGGCGCTGGCCCGCAGCTCCAACCGCCGCACGGATGTGGAGCTGTGCCTGATCCGGCTGTGCGACGAGACGGCGGACGAGTCCTTCGGCGGACTCAGCGCACGGGTCGCCGCCCTGGAGGAGCGTTTGCAGAACCTCCAGGCCGGGAAAATCCCCCAAAACCTCCCGGACAAGCAGCCGGAGCCTGCCCCCCAGCCGAAGCTGGAGGCAAAGCCGGAGCCAAAACCGGAACCCAAACCAGAACCGGCCCCCGCACCGGCTCCGGTCCAGGCCCAGACCCAGGCTGATACGGCCTTCTGGCCGTCCTTTGCGGCGGGCCTGCGGGGAAAAGTCCCCCCGTCGGTGATGCCCTATTTGAATAACCCCGATAAAGTTTCCGGCGTGTGGCAGAACAATACCCTGACCCTGTGGACGGACAGCGAATTTACCCGGACCATGCTCAACAAGCCCGCGATTCTGGAGGCCCTGGTCCAGGCGGCGCAGGCCCGGTTCGGCGTATGCACACGGGCGGCGGTGGTCACCGGCAAAGCGCCGCAGCAAACACAGGCCCCCGCACCGGTTTCAACTCCAGCCCCGGCCCAGGCCCCCAAAAAAGACGCGCTGGATGATTTACTGGCCTTTGGGGCGTTTGATAATATCCAAGTGACCGAATAACGAGAAACGAAAGGAGCAAGGCACAATGGCAAAAGGATACGGAAACCGCGGCGGCATGATGGGCGGCGGTGTGAATATGAACATGATAAAGCAGGCCCAGAAGATGCAGCAGGACATGCTTCGGATGCAGCAGGAGCTGGAGGAGAAAATCTACGAGGCGGCGGCAGGCGGCGGCGTGGTCACCGCCAGCGTGACCGGCAAGCGGGAGCTGCAATCCCTGAAAATCGACCCGGACGCGGTGGACCCGGACGATGTGGAGATGCTGGAGGACATGATCGTCGCCGCGGTCAACGAGGCGCTGCGCGCCGCCGAGAACGACGCGGCCGGGACCATGCAGAAGCTCACCGGCGGACTGAACCTGCCCTTCTGAACCGAATACACAACCGAATACAAAAAGCCCTCCGGTTTTTGAAACCGGAGGGCTTTTTTTACAGTCCCTGGGCAATCATGGCCTCAGAGATTTTTTTGAATGCCGCAATATCGTTGCCGGCGATCAGGTCGTAGCCCAGGCCGTATTCCTCGGCGGCGGCCGCAGAAGCGTCGTAGATCGAACTCATGATCTCCCGCAGGCGGGCGTCCACCTCGGAGCGCTTCCAGTTGTAGCGGATGGAGTTCTGGGCCATCTCCAGGGCGGACACCGCTACGCCGCCGGAGCCGGAGGCCTTGGAGCCTGCCGTCAGGATTTTGGGACTCAGCCGCAGCAGCTTCAGAGCCTCGGCGGTGGCGGGCATGTTGGCGCCCTCCACGTAGTAGCGCACGTCGTTGGCCATGATGCGCACCGCGTCCTCCACGTCCAGCTCGTTCTGGGTGGCGCAGGGGATGACCACGTTCACCGGCACCTCCCAGGGCTTTTTGCCGGGGTGGAACGCCGCGCCGAACCGGTCGGCGTACACCGACACCTTGTCCTGGCCGCTGTCGCGCATATCCATCAAAAATTCCAGCTTTTCTTCCGTGACCACGCCGTCCGGGTCGTGGACATAGCCGTCCGGGCCGGAGAGGGTGACGACCTTGGCCCCCAGCTCCGCCGCCTTGCGGCACACGCCCCAGGACATGTTGCCAAAGCCGGATACGGCAATGGTCTTGCCCTCAATGGAGTCCTTCTGATGCTCCAGCATCCGGGCCAGGAAGTACACCGTGCCGAAGCCCGCCGCCTCCAGACGGACCTTGCTCCCGCCGTAGGTCAGGCCCTTGCCGGTGAGGGCGCTGCTCTCCGCCTTGCCCAAAAGACGCTTGTACTGGCCGTACAGATAGCCGATTTCCCGCGCGCCTACGCCGATGTCGCCGGCGGGCACGTCGGTGTCCGAGCCGATGTAGCGGTACAGGGCGTTCATGAAGGACTGGCAGAAGCGCATAATCTCCCGGCTGCTCCTGCCGCGGGGGTCGAAGTCCGCGCCGCCGGAGGCGCCGCCGATGGGCAGTCCGGTGAGGGCGTTTTTGTAGGTCTGCTCAAAGCCCAGAAACTTTACCACAGAGGGGTTCACGCCGGGGTGGAACCGCAGGCCGCCCTTATAGGGGCCGATGGCGCTGTTGAACTGCACCCGGTAGCCGTGGCTGGTGTGGGCTGTGCCGTTGTCGTCCACCCAGGGCACCAGGAAGGTGAACATACGCTCCGGCTCCACCATGCGGGTGAGCAGGTCCAGCTTTTCGTACCGGGGGTCGTCCAGAGCCGGGTCGATCATATCCAGCCAGGTCAGTACGCTCTGGAGGTACTCCGGCTCGTTGGCATACCGCTGCCGCAGCTGGGCGGCGACGCGGACCGCGTAATTATTCATAGAGGTCCCTCCTTACACCAGGCCGTAGGCCAGCATGGAGTCGGCTACCTTCAGGAAGCCGGCGATGTTCGCGCCCGCCACCAGGTTTCCGGCCAGGCCGAACTGGGCGGCGGCGTTGGAGGCGTTGTGATACAGGTCGGTCATAATGGTTTTCAGCCGGTCGTCCACCTCCTGGAAGGTCCAGGAGAAGCGCATGGAGTTCTGGCTCATCTCCAGGGCGGACACCGCCACGCCGCCGGCGTTGGAGGCCTTGGCGGGGGCGAACAGCACGCCGGCCTCCTGGAACGCGTCCATGGCGTCGGGGGTGGAGGGCATGTTCGCGCCCTCGGCCACGGCAAAGCAGCCGTTCTGGATCAGGGCCTTCGCGCCCTCCAGGGGCAGCTCGTTCTGGGTGGCGCAGGGCAGGGCGATGTGGCAGGGGACGTTCCAGATGTTGACGCAGCCCTCGTGGTACTCCGCGCCGGACTTCCGGGCGGCGTACTCTTTAATGCGGGCCCGCTCCACCTCTTTGATCTGCTTCATCAGCTCCAGGTCGATGCCGTCCTTGTCGTAGACATAGCCGTTGGAGTCGGACATGGCCACGACCTTGCCGCCCAGCTGGGCAGCCTTCTCACAGGCGTAGGTGGCCACGTTGCCGGAGCCGGAGATCACCACTGTAGCCCCCTCGAAGCTCTTTCCCGCGTCCTTGAGCATGTTGTCCGTGAAGTAGCACAGGCCGTAGCCGGTGGCCTCTTTCCGGGCCAGGGAGCCGCCGTAGGTCAGGCCCTTGCCGGTGAGCACGCCGGTGAACTCGTTACGCAGGCGCTTGTACTGGCCGAACAGGTAGCCGATCTCCCGTGCGCCTACGCCGATGTCGCCGGCGGGCACGTCGGTGTCGGGACCGATATATTTAAACAGTTCGTTCATGAAGGACTGGCAGAACCGCATGACCTCCGCCTCGGACTTGCCCTTGGGGTCGAAGTCGGAGCCGCCCTTGCCGCCGCCGATGGGCAGGCCGGTGAGGCTGTTCTTAAAGGTCTGCTCAAAGCCCAGGAACTTGATGATGCTCTCGTTGACGGAGGGGTGGAACCGCAGGCCGCCCTTGTAGGGGCCGATGGCGCTGTTGAACTGGATGCGGTAGCCCCGGTTCACATGGACGTTCCCCTGGTCGTCCTCCCAGGGCACCCGGAACTTGATGGTGCGCTCCGGCTCCACCAGGCAGTCCATGATGCCCTCACGGATCAGCTCCGGACGGGCGTTGGCGACAGGGGCCAGGGAGGTCAGCACTTCCCGGACGGCCTGGTGAAACTCCGGCTCGGCGGGGTCCCGCTTGATGACCCGCTCCATCAATCCGTTCAAATATTCATTTTGAATGCTCATAATAACTCTCCTCCTGCAATTCCTTTGGTTTACCGATTTAGCATATTAAACATACCATAACAGAATGTGCAAGTCAAGGCCTTTCAGCTTGCAAAAATGAAAACCGGCGCATGACTGAAAAACGCTCCGCTTTCCCCCGGCGCTTTGGAGAATGTTCCAAGAAAAAATACGCAAATCCCCCGGTTGCAAAGCAATTATAACTATTGTATAATAAGAAATATATTCATTTGCTTTGCAGGAAAGGACGAACGGAAATGGCAAAGACACTTTTTTTCGATCTGGACGGGACGCTGACCGACTCAGGGCCGGGCATCATGAACTGCGCGGCCTTCGCGTTGGAGCGCCTAAAACTTCCGGTGCCGGAGCGGGAGGCCCTGCGGGCCTTTGTGGGACCGCCGCTGCGGCG
>CAJTOE010000040.1 GCA_910577805.1 uncultured Oscillospiraceae bacterium
CATGCAGATTTTTTCCACATTGCCCGCCAGGGTGTAGGCGGCTAAAATCTCCTGGCTGTTTTCCATGTGGCCCATAATGGTCGGGATGATGCCCGTACCCAGCCCCCACATGGTCTCGTTGCACACCACCGGCCCGCCGTACCTCACAAAGCGGCGGGCCATTTCCATGCCCGGACGCAGCAGCAGACCCGGTTTCAGGGACAAAAAGCGGCTGCATTTGATGTGGACGGCCAAAATCACCAGCTCCACGCCGCGGGAAATGAGAGTCGCCAAAGCCGCGCCCTCCACCCCCATGGCCGGAGCGCCCAGATTGCCGAAAATCAGCATCCAGTTCAGGAACGTGTTGCACCCCATAGAAACCATCAGGATATACATACCCAGCTGGGGGCGCTCCATGGCCCGGTAGGCGGAAATATACATCATGGTAAACGCGTTCAGGAAGTAGGAGAACCCGGCAATACGGCCGTATTTCGCCCCCAGAGCCACGATGGCGGGGTCGTCGCCGAACAGGGACAGGAACGGCTCCGGCGCGGTCCACAGAAGCAGCGCCACCGCCAGAGCGACTGTCCCCACGCACCACACAGCCACCCCCATCACCCGCTGGATGTCGTCCATTTTCTGCCGTCCCCAGTACTGGCTGAACAGGACCGTCGCGCCGCTCTGGACGCCGAAAATGAACATCTGCACCATGAACAGAGGGATATTCGCCAGGGCAACTGCCGCCATTGGCAGTTCCCCCAGCAGACCCACCATGAAGGTATCCGCCATCGCAAGGGTGCTGGTAATCAGGTTTTGCAGCACGATAGGCAGGGCCAGCGCCGCCACCTGACGGTAGAACTGCGGCCCGCGCTTCAGATAGGAGAACATGTAAAATCCCTCACGACATGGACGGGAAAAGCGCCTGCTTTGCCGCCGCCAGGGCGTCCGCCAGCGCGTCCACGTCTTCTTTCTTGGTATCGTAAGAAAAGCTCACCCGCAGTACGCCATCCCGCAGAGGCTTAGGCAGGTTGAGCGCGGCGTACACATGGCTGGGCTTCCCCTTGTGGCAGGCGGACCCGGCGGACACGTAGACCTCCCGGTCGCTCAGGAACCGCACCACCACCTCGCTCTTATAGCCGGGCAGGGCAATGGGAAGAATATGGGCAGACTCCCCCAGCACCACCGGCAGGATGTCCAGAGCCTCCAGGCGTTCCAGGGCGTACTGCTTGAGCTGGGCCGCGTGCCGCAGGTCCTCCTCCAGGCTGGCCCGGCCCGCCCGGACAGCGGCGGCAAAGGCGGCGATCTGTGCGGTAGGCTCGGTGCCGGAGCGCAGGCCGTATTCCTGACCGCCGCCCCGGATAAAGGGAGGCAGGCGCAGGCCGGAGCGGATGTACAAGCCGCCAATACCCTTCGGGGCGTGGATTTTATGGCCGCTGACCGTCAGCAGGTCTACCCCCAGGCCGCGGGGGGTGAAGGGCATTTTTAGAAAACCCTGGACTGCGTCGCAGTGGAGCAGGGCGGTACTGTTGGCAGCTCGAAGGACTTGGGCGGTCTCCGCCACGGGAAGGACGGTCCCCAGCTCATTGTTCACCAGCATCATGGACACCAGCACCGTGTCCGGCCGCAGCGCGTCCCGGACCTGCTCCGCCGTGATGCGGCCCCCACGGTCCGGCTTTAAGAAGGTGACGGAATACCCCCGCTGCTCCAGGGCCTTGCAGGGCTGTAAGACACCGTCGTGCTCGATGGCGGTGGTGATGATGTGTTTTCCCTTGCGGCGGCCCAGCTCCGCGGCGGCGGCAATGGCCCAGTTGTCGCCCTCCGTGCCGCCGGAGGTGAAATAAAATTCCTCCGGAGCGCACCCCAGCCCCTGGGCCGCGTCCCGCCGCCCGCTGTCCAGCAGGTCCCTGGCCGACTGGCCCAGGGCGTACTGGGAGGAGGGGTTTCCCCACTGTGACTGCATCGCGTCCAGCGCCGCCTGAACGGCCTCCGGACGGACGGGGGTGGTGGCTGCGTTGTCCAGGTAATGGGACATGGTGGTCACGCTCCTTGCTGAGATGGATATTTTGAAGTAGAATGATTTTATTACGAACACTGGGGAAAGTCAACAGTACACGGACGGACTGCCAGGAGAAAATCCGTTTTTGGGAGGGGATTTTGTGGAAAAGTGCGCTGCGGGGCGGGGTGCGGCGGGTTTTTGTTCTTTGGAGTGAACTGTGGGACCCGACCCCCTGGGCGGGTCATGTTCCACAGACTCCCGCTCCCCTCCCCCCGCGCCTCACAGAAAAAATCCCCGTTCCCCACTTTGCAAACTCTCCCGCTTGTGGTATACTAGGGGGAAAAACACCGCAATGTTGCGTTGGAACTCTTCTGGAGGTGCGTCAGGATGGATTATACCGAGCGTAAGGTAACTGGAAAAACCGTGTTCGAGGGACACATCATACAGGTAGAGCTGGACGAGATTGCCCTGCCCAACGGTCGGCCCGCCCAGCGGGAGGTGGTCCGCCATCCCGGCGGCGTGTGCGTCCTGGCCCTGGACCAGGACGCACAGGTCACGCTGGTCCGGCAGTACCGCTACCCCATGGGAGAACACATCATCGAACTGCCCGCCGGCAAGCTGGACCCCGGAGAAGAACCCTCCGTCGCCGCCCGGCGGGAGCTGGAGGAGGAGACCGGCTTACGGGCGGGAAAGCTGACCTATCTGGGCTATCTGCTGGCCTCTCCGGGGTTCTGCGACGAGCGGCTTCACATGTTCCTGGCCCAGGAGCTGGAGCATCTGGACAGCCACCCGGACGAGGACGAATTTCTGGACGTGTTCACCATGCCCTATTCTGAGCTTCTCTCCAAGGTCATGGCCGGGGAGCTGCACGACGCAAAGAGCGTGGCGATTACGCTGAAAACCAAGGTTTTGCTGGGACTTTGACGGTAACTGAGGAGGAATGCTTTTTGGGAAAAACGATTTTGATTGTGGAGGACGAACAGAACATTGTGGATATCCTCTGCTTCAACCTGGTAAAAGAGGGCTACGACACCCTGGAGGCCTACGACGGACCCACCGGCCTTCAGCTGGCTCTGGAGCACAATCCGGACCTGATGCTCCTGGATCTGATGCTGCCGGGTATGGACGGCTTTGAGGTCTGCCGCCGCCTCCGGGAGCAGGGCAGCTCGATTCCCATTCTCATGCTCACGGCCCGCGAGGAGGAGGACGACCGGGTCATGGGCCTGGAGCTGGGGGCGGACGACTACATCGTCAAGCCCTTCAAAATGCGGGAGGTCATCGCACGGGTCAAGGCCAACATCCGCCGCACCTCCATGCTCTCCACCGCCGCACCCAGCTCCGAGGGCGCGGGCCGCAGCGACGGCGGACGGCTCGTGATCGACACCGCCCAGGCGGCGATCCGGAAGGACGGCCGGCCGCTGGAGCTGACCCAGCGGGAATACGACCTGATCCGCTTCCTGGCCGCCCAGCCGGGAAAAGTGTTCTCCCGCGAGGCGCTGATGGAGCATGTGTGGAACTACGAGGGCTACGTGGGCGACGTGCGGGCGGTAGACGTGGCCGTGCGGCGGCTGCGGGAAAAGCTGGAGGACGACCCGGCGAACCCCAAATTCATCGTGACCAAGCGGGGAATGGGGTATTACTACGGCGGATAAGCCGCCGGCTTGCAGGGAAAGGAGGCTCCGGCCATGCTGCGCAGCCTGCATATGAAGCTTGTGATGCTGATGGTGCTGCTCATTCTGTCGCTGATGACGGTGGTGGGAGTCTTTCTCATCAACTCCGTCCGAGGCTTCTACCTGGAGGAGTTTTACAGTCAAATGAGCGCCGTGTTCCAGGACCAGGAGCTGAGCGACGATTTGCGCACCCCCACCGAGGAGGGGGAGGACAGCGTGGAGCTGCTGCGCAGTATCCTGTCCGCCTACTCCGGCAGCCTGGGCGTGGACGGCATCAACCGTAAATTCTACATCCTCAACGGCGCCAGCGGCGAGGTGCTGGCCGGCAGCGGCGGCGCCAACGACAGCGGGGAGGATTTGATTTTCACCCCCAACCTCACCGCCGCCCTCCGGGGGGAGAACGGCGACAAGAGCAGCATCGCCGCCGGGTACATGGATGTGGCCCTGCCCTTCCAGCGGGGGGACACCCCCTATATCATCTACATTCTGGACAACACCGCCGTGCTGTCCAATCTGGTGGACCAGATTTTCGTGCTGATTGTGGAGGCGCTGGGCTTTGGTCTGGTGATTGCCATCCTGCTGTCCTTTCTGTTGTCCAAAACCATGGTCACCCCCATCCAGCGCCTCACCGAGGGGGCCATGCGGGTGGCCAAGGGCGACTTCACCCACCGCATCCAGGTCAGCTCCAGGGACGAAATCGGCGTGCTGACCGACACCTTCAACAACATGGCCCGGCAGCTCCGGGACACCATCCGGCAGGTGGAAAACGAGCGCAACAAGCTGGACACCCTGTTCCTCCACATGACCGACGGCGTGGTGGCCTTCTCCAAGGAGGGCCGGGTCATTCACTCCAACCCCGCCGCCAATCAGATGCTTCACTGTGCCATCACCGAGGATACCACCTACGACGCGCTGTTCGGCCAGGTGGCCCCCCTGCAAAGCGTGCTGGACTCTCTGGACTATCTGGAGCAGGAACGGGAGATCTCCGACCGCTATCTGGACCTCCTGCTGGCCCCCTTCGACCGGGGACCCCATGTGGGGGCGCTGGTGGTCATTCACGACGTAACCGAGCAGCGGAAAAACGAGGAGATGCGCCGGGAGTTTGTCGCCAACGTGTCCCACGAGCTGCGCACCCCCCTGACCAACATCCGCAGCTACGCGGAGACGATCGCCGAAAACGCCGGGGAGATGCCCCCCGCCATGGAGAAAAAATTCCTCACCGTGATTTTGAACGAGAGCGACCGCATGACCCACATCGTCCAGGACCTGCTGACCCTGTCCCGCTTCGACTCCGGCCGGGACGACCTGAAGCTGGCGAAATTCCCCTTCGATATCCTCGTCCGGGACCTGTACAACGCGGTATACATGGAGGCCCAGCGGCATAATCATACCTTGACCCTGGAACTGCCCTCCTGGCTCCCCCAGGTCCGGGCGGACCGGGAACGTATCATGCAGGTGATGATGAACATCGTCTCCAACTCCATCAAATACACCCCCGACGGCGGCGTCATCCAGATCACCGCCGCCCAGGAGGAGGAGACAGTCTGGATGACCGTGGACGACAACGGCATCGGCATTCCCCCAGAGGACCGCTCCCGTATCTTCGAGCGGTTTTACCGGGTGGACAAGGCCCGCTCCCGCCAGTCCGGCGGCACCGGCCTGGGTTTGTCTATCGCCAAGGAGATCGTGGACCGGCACCAGGGCCGGTTAGAGCTGCTGGAAAAGGACGGTCCCGGTCTGGCCATCCGGCTGACACTGAGAATCGAGGGCCCGGACCATGAATAAACGCCTGCTGGAAACGGGAAAAAGCCTGCTGATCGTCCTGCTGGCCTGCTCCGCCCTGTATCTCACCGCCCGGACCCAGCTGGGACGGGGCCTGCTCTCCCACCAGAGCCAGAGCACCAGCTGGCAGAAGGAGACCTCCATCGGCCCCCAGGCCGAGCTGGCCCGGCCCGCCCGGATGGCGGCTACCCTGTCCGTGGGGGACGAGATCGCCCGCTATGGGGTGCAGTACGACCCCGCCGCCTGCGACAACCTGTTCCAGCTCACCGCCCGGCCCCTGATGGAGGCCCTGAGCTGTGCCCAAACGCCGCAGCCCATCGCCCGGACCGGCTGGGAGACCGCCTTGAACGCCGCGCCGGGGATATATTTTGACTTGCAGGGGGAGGTCCCCTTGCAGGTGCTGTCCGCCTGGCTGGGGGCGGAGGGCTGCGCTCTGGAGGGGACCGTCCGGCGGCTGGTGCTGTCCGCCAGCGGGGACGGCGTGGAGCTGTATTACCAGGAGGCGGGGGCGTATTACGTCTGCGCCGCGCCTATGGTGACCCAGAGCCAGCTGGAGGAGGCTTTATCCGGTCTGACGGGCAATCAGGCCCAGTTCGCCTTTGAGGAGGACTCCTACGCCGCCCTGGACCCGGACACCCTGATTTTACCTCAAACGCCCTCCCTGCCCGCCTGCACCGCCCTGAATCCCCTGGAAAATCAGGGGGAGGGCAGCGCTTTGCTCAACAGCCAGCTTTCCGCCCTGACCTTTTCGCCGGATACGAACCATATTTACACCACCTCCGGCACCCAGGCCATCCGCAGCGGCAACGACACCCTACGCCTGGACCAGAACGGCACCATGACCTACCACGCCCTGGCGGGGGAGAGCAGCCGCTACCGTCTGTCCGGCCGTCTGGCGGAGCAGGTGGAGGAGTGCCGCGCCCTGGCCCAGGACACGGTGGGCGCTCTGTGCGGCGACGCACGGCTTTATCTCCAAAGCATCCGCCAGACCGACCAGGGGACCGCGGTGGAGTTTGGGTATTTACTGCACGGCGCCCAGGTCCAGCTGGGCAGCGAGAGCTATGCGGCCCAGTTCGTCATCGAGGGGGACCAGCTCACCCAGTTCACCCTGCATTACCGGACGTATCAGTCCCTGCCGGAGCAGGCCCTTGTTCTGCCGGAGGTCCAGGCCGCCGCCGCCCTCCAGGCCCTGGGACGCAGCGGCCAGGAGCTGTGCCTGGTCTACTTCGACAGCGGCAGCGACCGCCTGTCGCCGGCCTGGTATACTGAGGGAGGGGGGCGCGTATAGGTGGAGTGGTCCAAGATCAAAACCATCGTCATTTGGATGCTGGTCATCACCAATCTGTTTCTGCTGGGCCTGGTGGTCCAGGAGGAGGGAAAAGCCCAGCGGCTTGAGCGGGAGGCTTTGGAAAATACCGTGGTCTTTCTCAACCAGCGGGGGATTCAATTAGATGCGGACGTGGTGCCGGACCGGATGGAGCTTGTGCCCCAGCAGGCGGAACGCGCCCTGGAACGGGAGCAGTCCCTGGCGGAGGCCCTGGTGGGCGGACCGGTGCAGGTGGACGCTCTGGGGGGGCAGATGTACCGGTACACCGGCTCTAACGGCACGGTGCAGCTGCACAATGACGGGTCCTTCAGCGTGCAGCTTGGGGCCTCCGCCCGGCCCCGGAAGGGGGAGGAGGTGGAGCGCTGGGCAAAAGCCCTGCTGGCCAAGCTGGATTTTGACGGGACGCTTCTGGAGTCCTCCGGCGACGCCCAGGAGGGCTATGCGGTCCTGCGGCAGGTGTGGAAGCGCGCTCCGCTGCTCAACCACCGGGTAGAAGTCCGCTGGGATGAGGACGGCGTGCGCCTGACTGGCCGGCGGCTCATCGGGGAACCGTCCGCTGTCAAAGACCAGGGCGGCATGACCGTGCCCACCGCTTTGATGGACGCGTTTACGGGCCTGAACCGGCTGGGGGACGTGTGCAGTCAGATTCTGCACATCCAGCCGTCTTATGTAAGCCTGTCCACCCTCCACGGGTCCACCATGACGTTGCGCCCGGTGTGGCACATCACCACAGATACCGGCGTATATCAGCTGGACACGGTCTCCGGCCAGCTGTCCCGCTCCGCCGCGTGAGCGCTGCGTGGAGTTGGCGTTTGGGGTGTCACCCTCCGCTCTATCCATCACAGGAATCTTATGCTAGGGAGTTGCAAGGATGCTTGACAAACACAGTCCCATCGGAATCATAGACTCCGGCATCGGGGGGTACAGCGTGGCCCGCCGCTTACAGAACCACCTGCCCCACGAGGATTTCCTCTACCTGGGGGACGGGGCCAACACCCCCTACGGCAATCACTCCGCCCAGGAGATTCTGCACATGACCCGCCGCCTGCTCCAGTTCATGGCGCAGCGGCGGGTGAAGGCTCTGGTGGTGGCCTGCAACACCATCTCCTGCGTGGCGGAGCAGCTCATCGGAGCGCTGGAGTGCCCCATCCTGAACGTGCTCCAGTCCGGCGCCCAGGCCGTGGCCCGGCTCCAGCCGGACCGGGTGGGGGTGATCTCCACCTGCTTTACCGCCCAGAGCGGCTGCTATCCGGAACGCATCCTCCGCCTGTCCCCGGACACCCAGGCCATCAGCCGGGGCTGTCCGGATCTGGCGGATTTGATCGAGCGCTACATCGACCAGCCCGGCGGGGCGGGACGCATTGACCAGGCCATCCGGGACAATCTGGCGGGTCTGGAGGATTTGGACTGCTTTTTGCTGGCCTGCACCCACTACCCCCTGGCCCAGGAGAATTTCCAGCGGCTTTATCCCCACGTCCAATGGCTGGACCCCGCTGAAGAGCTGGCCGGGGCCGTGGAGGCTTTTTTGACGGAACACAGCCTGCTCAATCCCTCCCCGGAGCTGGGGCGGCTGGAAATCTACACCACTGGCAGCGCCCCGGACTACGCCCACAAGGCGGAGACCGCCGGTCTGCTGCAAATCGCCTCTGTGCGGCACTTAGCGATATAGCTCCCCCGCCTGGGGACGTATGCCTCTCGCCTCCAACAGCTGCTCCACAGTGACGAAGCAGTACCCCTGGGCTTGCAGCGCGTCCACCGCCTGGAGGGCCGCGTCCACGGAGCTGTTGAAAATATCGTGCATCAAAATAATATCCCCGTCCTGGACGTGGGAGAGGATGTGGCCCACGATACGGTTCACATCATGGTCCTTCCAGTCCTCCGGGTCCACGGACCACAGGATCAAGGGGCTGTCCGTCCACTGGCGCACGGAGTCGTCTACCTTGCCGTAGGGCGGGCGCAGCCAGAACTCCCCCTCCCCGGTGAGGGAGGCCAGAAGCGCCTGGGTCTTGCCCACCTGGAGGTCAAAGTCCGGCCGGGACAGCTTGGTGACCTCCACATGGTCGAAGGTGTGTATCCCGATTTGATGGCCCTCGTCCCGCATCCGGCGGATGAGGTCCTCATTGCCCGCAATCCGGTTCCCCACCACGAAGAAGGTGGCGGGGGCCTCCCGGAGGGCCAGGCCGTCCAGCAGGCGGGCCGTCGCGTCGGTCCGGGGGCCGTCGTCAAAGGTGAGGGCCACCATGGGCATATCCACCTGCGCCTCCCCCTGGGCCGGCCGGCCGGGCGTCTGCCGCTCCGGCAGCAAAAACAGCAAAAAAACCGCCAACAGAACACTCCATACTCTGCGCTTCACGAACCCCACCACCCTTTTCTTTCAGTATGCGCGGGGGACGAAAAAAAATTCCCCTCCGGCAAAACCGGAAGGGAATGGAAATCGCAGCATATTGGCTTATCTCTTGGGGTCCTCCGTGTCGAACACGGTCTTGCCCGCGGCGGCCAGACCGGCCAGGCTTTGCAGCTCGCTGGGAATGATGATTTTGGTCGCCTTTCCGTCGGCGGCGGCGGTAAAGGCCTCCAGGGCCTTGATTTTGATGACGCCCTCGCTGGGCGCGGCGGCGTTGATGAGCTTGATCGCGTCGGCGGTAGCCTGCTGGACCTTGGTGATGGCCTCCGCCTCAGCCTCGGCTTCCATGATGCGGGCGGCTTTCTCGGCCTCGGCCTGCATGATCTTGGCCTGCTTGGCCGCGTCGGCCCGCAGGATGGCGGACTGCTTCTCGCCCTCGGCGACCAGGATCTGGCTCTCCTTCTGGCCCTGGGCCTGGAGGACGGATTCCCGGCGCTCCCGCTCCGCCCGCATCTGCTTCTCCATGGCCTCCTGGATGTCACGGGGCGGCATGATGTTCTTCAGCTCCACACGGTTGACCTTGATGCCCCAGGGGTCGGTGGCCTCGTCCAGGAGCGCGCGCATTTTGGTGTTGATGTGGTCCCGGCTGGTGAGGGTCTGCTCCAGCTCCAGGTCGCCGATGATGTTGCGCAGGGTGGTGGCGGTCAGGTTCTCGATGGCCGCCATGGGGTGCTCCACTCCGTAGGTGTAAAGCTTGGGGTCGGTGATCTGGAAGTAAATCACGCTGTCGATCTGCATGGTCACGTTGTCTTTGGTAATGACGGGCTGGGGGGCAAAGTCCACCACCTGCTCCTTCAGGGACACGTTTTTGGCCACTCGCTCAATAAAGGGAATCTTGAAGTGCAGTCCCACGCCCCACACGGCCTGGAACGCGCCCAGACGCTCGATGACGTAGGCCCGCGACTGCTGGACCACCCGGACGTTGGACGCCACGATGCACAGCAGCAGCAAAATCACGATGACGGGGACGATGAATCCAAGAATCTGTTCTGGCATAAATACTCCTCCTCTTTTCTACGATGCTTCTTCTACAATGCTTCCACAAAGACCTTCACGCCCTCGATGCGCAGGATGCGCACCTGCCTGCCGGCGGCCAGGACCACGTCATGTTCGCTGCGGGCCGTCCAAACCTGACCGGCCACCGAGACCTGTCCGGTCCCGTTGAGGTTATCGACCGTTTCGGTGACCACGGCGGTCTTGTCGATGACCCGGTCCGCATTGGTACGTACATACCGGGGCGACAGCAGCTTTTTTGCCAGCGGACGCACCAGCAGCAGGGACAGCCCGGACAGCACCAGGAACACCACAATCTGAAGGGCCACCGGGCCTTTGGAGACGAGCAGGGCTCCCAATGCGCCGATTGCGAACCAGATGGAGGTCAGCCCCACGGTCAGGGCCTCGCCTACGGCGAACACGATGAGGGCAATGAGCCAGAATACACTGGGCGGTATCATAGCACACTCCTTTCTGTATCCAGCGAAGAAATTCCTCCGCCGCCTTTATCATAGCACATCCCGCACAAAAAAACCATAACAAAGTGATTACAATTTTTTGCGATTTGTGAAGAGGTGGCTTTTCACCCTCATCCGTCTGGCCTCCGGCCAGCCACCTTCCCCCGTGAGGGGGAAGGCGCGGACACTGGCACCTGCCCCCCTGCACAGTAGTATCGATAGACGCACCGATAAGCCTTCCCCCTGGCGGGGGAAGGTGGCACGGCGAAGCCGTGACGGATGAGGGCGAAGCTTCCAGTCCCCTCTGCCCTACAAATTACAATGAATGATTATAATATATAGAAGGGAGACAAAGCCTTGAACGAGCTGCAATTTGCCGTGCCCACCCTGTTCGGTGTGGAGGGCCTCACCGCCAACGAGCTGCGGCGGCTGGGCCTGCCCAACGTCCAGGCCGCCAACGGCCGGGTATTCTGCTCCGGCACCCCGGCGGATATCCCCCGCCTGAACCTGAATCTGCGCACCGGAGAACGGGTCCTGCTGGTACTGGGACGCTTTTCCGCCAAAACCTTTGACGAATTATTCGAGGGCACCTATGCCCTGCCCTGGGAGGATTTTATTCCCCGGACGGGTCAGTTTCCCGTCAAGGGGCACAGTCTCAATTCCGCGCTCCACTCGGTCCCGACCTGCCAGAGCTTTGTGAAAAAGGCAATCGCCCGGCGGTTAGGGGAACGGTACGGCCTGGAAATCCTGCCGGAGACGGGGGTGGTGTACCAGGTACAGTTTTCTATCCTGAATGACGAAGCGGTGCTGATGCTGGACACCAGCGGGGCGGGCCTGCATAAGCGGGGCTATCGTGCCCAGGGCGTGGCCGCTCCCCTGCGGGAGACGCTGGCCGCCGCGATGGTCCTGCTGTCGCGCTACCGGGGCCGGGACCCGTTCTGCGACCCCTTCTGCGGCTCCGGGACCATCCCGATTGAGGCGGCGCTGATTGCCAAAAACCGTGCCCCCGGCCTCAACCGGAGTTTTTCCGCGCAAAAATGGGAGTGGCTGGACAAAAAGCACTGGCTCCAGGGGGCGGACGAGGCCATGGACCAGGAGTTTGACGGCAATTACGAAATCTGGGGCGGAGACTTGGACCCCGCCGCCGTAGAGCTGGCCCGGCACAACGCCCGGCTTGCCGAGGTGGACGAGCTGGTGCAGTTCGAGACGGCGGACGCTTCCCGCTTCCACTGGGGCGGGCTCCGGGGACGGGTGGTCACCAATCCGCCCTACGGCGAACGGGTGCTGGAGCGCCGGGAGGCGGAGGAATTGTACCGGAAATTCGGCACAGCCTGGAACAAGTTCCCCGATGCCTGGGAACTGTATCTGCTGTCCTCCCACACGGAATTCGAGCGGACTTTTGGGAAGCGGGCGGACAAAAAACGTAAGCTCTATAATGGTATGCTCAAGTGTGACCTGTTTATGTATCTCCCCAAGAGGAGGTGACCGGATGCGCCATTTGTTCATCCTGAACCCGGCGGCGGGGAAGCGCGGGACCACCAGGCAGCTGGAGGGTTTGCTGGACCGGCTGCGTGTTCCCCATGAGGTGGTTTACACCGGCGGCGCAGGGGACGCGGAACGGTTTGCCAGGGAAGCCGCCGCCGCAGGAGCGCCTGTGCGTATTTACGCCTGCGGCGGGGACGGCACGCTGAATGAGGTGGTCAACGGGGCTGCGGGGTACGAAAACGCGGCGGTCACCAATGTGCCAAAGGGGACGGGAAACGATTTTCTGAAAATTTTTGGTCCGGATTACCGAAAGATTTTTTACGATTTAGAGGCCCTGGCCCAGGGACCCCAGACCGCCTTTGATCTGATTGACTGCAACGGCCGGCTGGGAATCGATGTAGTGTGCGCCGGGGTGGACGCCCGAATCGCGGCGGACGTCCACCGGTATAAGGACTGGCCCTTGGTCACAGGCAAGGGAGCCTATGTGCTGGCGCTGCTGGAAAATATTTTTCTGAAAGGCATCAGCCGGTCCATGTCGGTTCAGATGGGGGACAAGCGCTGGGAGAATGCGCCGGCCTGTCTGCTGTGTGTATGCAGCGGGCGGTATTATGGCGGGGGCTTCATGCCCGTAGGGGACGCTATGCCCGATGACGGGGTGCTGGATATGCTGCGGGTGCGGCAGATCAGCTTGTGGACGTTTCTGCGGCTGGTGGGCCAGTACGCCAAGGGGCGCTACCGGGAGTATCCGGAGCTGATCGACCACTACCACGGAGAGCGGGTGGAGTTTTCCGCGCTGGAGCCGATTACCGTGGTGGTGGACGGGGAGGTTATGCGGGATACCCGGTTTACGGTGCGGCTGTCGGAAAAGAAGATCAATTTCTTCTATCCGGCGGGGGCTGATTACCGTGTGAAAGATTGAGAGGGGCGGCCTGCGGCCGCCCCTGCGCTGTGGGTTCATTCAGTTGCTAAAGTAGAGGGATGCAAAATAGCTGCTTAACCGTTGGGCTTCGTCACGGGTGATGTCATTGGGAATTTCAAATTGGATATTGAAATTGGGGCGGAGAGGATAGGAGACCCCTATTGTGTCGGAGACTGCTTTCTCCGGCTGGTAGGGCTGGCCATGGGCCAGCGCGTCGATTTCTGCAAAGTGGTGGGAGAGGTTCGCCGCCGTCCGGTGGACCTTCAGGGCAGAGCGCAATTCCTTGGATAAGTCCTCGCGGGAAAGACTGTTCATCCACCGGACAGTACGCTGATGGGGATAGCCATCGGAGGCATTGTCCACACTTCTGTCAAAGCTGTAGTCTCCGGCAATTTCCCCGAAATAGATGTCCGCACCGTCCGCAACCAAAACAAGGTCACCTTTCTTCATCTGATTCAGCAGGATGTCGATGGTCGCATACGCATTGCCCAGGGCCAGTCCGCTCAGGTGATAGGGCGCATCTGCAAGGGTCTGCTTTAAGTCCTCCCGCGACATGCCGGTGATATCACCAATCCCTGGCCAGCCGATAGCAACGATGTTTTTCGTCTTAAATTCCGGCATACGATAGATTTCATGGGGACGAGGACGGATCAGCCAAGCTTTCTTTTCGTTCATGTTGTTCATTTTTTATTCCTCCATAACATTATCATTTCAGGAAGATATGTTCATGTTTATCCTGTCTTTATTGTAGCACGTGCGTAGGGTCCTGTCAAGCAGTTTTCCCGTGGTTTTATCTCTTAATTTTTGAGGCGGTGCAGCCCTTTGGGTTTTCACCCTCATCCGTCACCGCCTCCGGCGGTGCCACCTTCCCCCGTGAGGGGGAAGGCTTCGGACACTGGCACTTGCATGACTGCACAGTAGTATCGGTAGGCGCAGCGATAAGCCTTCCCCCTGGCGGGGGAAGGTGGCTGGCCGGAGGCCAGACGGATGAGGGCGAGGGTAACATCCCCCACAAACCATCACCCCGCCCCCCTGGGCGGGCCATTACGCCTCCCCCCGCTCCCCCCAAAACTCCCCCTCCCATTAGCACTCCGCCCTCTCGTTTGTGAACACATCGTAAACATTTTAAAATTTCCCTCTAATTTTTTCAAATTAGGGGTTGATTTTTTGCGAAGAAGCGTTTATTATCTAGGATAGACTTAGCACTTAGCTAAAACGAGTGCTAATCCAATGGTTCTGTTTACCACAAAAAGAATTATCATATAAGGAGGAACACTATCATGAAACTCAAACCCCTTTCCGACCGCGTGATCGTCAAGCTGGTGGAGGCCGAGGAGACCACCAAGGGCGGTATCATTCTCACCGGCGCGGCCAAGGAGAAGCCCGAAATCGCCGAGGTGCTGGCTGTCGGTCCCGGCGGCATGGTGGACGGTAAGGAAGTCGTTATGACCGTGAAGGTGGGCGACAAGGTCATCACCAGCAAGTATTCCGGCACTCAGGTGAAGATCGACGGCGAAGAGCTGACCATCGTGCGCCAGAACGATATTCTGGCGGTCGTCGAATAATTTGAATTTCAGATCATTATTTTGGAGGTAATGCGATATGGCTAAAATCATCTGCTACGGCGACGAGGCCCGTCAGGCGCTGCTGCGCGGCGTGGACCAGCTGGCCGACACCGTGAAAATCACTATGGGTCCCAAGGGCCGCAACGTGGTCCTGGACAAGAAGTTCGGCTCCCCCCTCATCACCAACGACGGCGTGACCATCGCCAAGGAAATCGAGCTGGACGACCCCTTTGAGAATATGGGCGCGCAGCTGGTCAAGGAGGTCTCCACCAAGACCAACGACGTGGCCGGCGACGGTACCACCACCGCTACCCTGCTGGCTCAGGCCATCGTGAAGGAGGGCCTGAAGAACCTGGCCGCCGGCGCGAATCCCATGGTTATGAAGAAGGGCATCGCCAAGGCCGCTGCCGCCGCCATCGAGGCCATGAAGGCCAACAGCCAGAAGGTCAACGGCACCGACGATATCGCCCGTGTGGGCGCGGTGTCCTCCGGCGACGAGGCCATCGGAAAGCTGATCGCCGAGGCGATGGAGAAGGTCTCCCACGACGGCGTTATCACCGTGGAGGAGTCCAAGACCGCCGAGACTTACTCCGAGACCGTGGAAGGAATGCAGTTCGACCGGGGCTACATCACCCCCTATATGGCTACCGATATGGAGAAAATGGAGGCCGTCCTGGACGACGCTCTGATTCTCATTACCGATAAGAAGATCTCCAACATCCAGGAGCTGCTGCCCCTGCTGGAGCAGGTGGTGCAGTCCGGCAAAAAGCTCTTTATCATTGCCGAGGATGTGGAGGGCGACGCGCTGTCCACTTTGATCGTCAACCGTCTGCGCGGCACCCTGAACGTGGTGTGCGTGAAGGCCCCCGGCTTCGGCGACCGCCGCAAGGAGATGCTTCAGGATATCGCCATCCTCACCGGCGGAACTGTCATCTCCAGCGAGGTCGGTCTGGAGCTGAAGGAAGCGCAGCTCAACCAGCTCGGTCAGGCCCGTCAGATCAAGGTGACCAAGGAGAACACCATCATCGTGGACGGCGCGGGCAGCGCGGAGGAGATCAAGGCCCGCATCGGCCAGATCAAAACGCAGATCGAGGAGACCACCTCCGATTATGACCGCGAGAAGCTTCAGGAGCGTCTGGCGAAGCTGGCTGGCGGCGTGGCCGTCATCAAGGTCGGCGCGGCCACCGAGACGGAGATGAAGGAAAAGAAGCTGCGCATCGAGGACGCGCTCAACGCCACCCGCGCCGCTGTGGAAGAGGGCATTGTGGCTGGCGGCGGCACCGCCTACCTGAACGCCATCCCCGCCGTGGAGAAGCTGCTGGGCGAGGTCGAGGGCGACGAGCAGACCGGCGTGAAGATCATCGCCAAGGCTCTGACCGCCCCCATGAAGCAGATTGCCGACAACGCCGGCATCGAGGGTTCTGTGGTGCTGTCCAAGGTGATGGAATCCGGCAAGACCGGCTACGGCTTCGACGCTTACAACGAGGTTTACTGCGACATGATCCCCGCCGGTATCGTGGACCCCACCAAGGTCACCCGCTCCGCGCTGGAGAACGCCGCCTCTGTGGCCGCCATCCTGCTGACCACCGAGAGCCTGGTTGCCGACAAGCCCCAGC
>CAJTOE010000041.1 GCA_910577805.1 uncultured Oscillospiraceae bacterium
CCCCGGGGAGGAAAAACCCGCGGACCTGTCCCCCCTGCTGGAGGTGCCGGTGGACCAGCTCCGCCGGGCAATAGGCGCAAAGGCCTTTCACGCCCTGGTCTTTCGCCTGGGCCGGGACGGCCTGCCGCCCATTCAGGAGGGGTCCATCCTCCAGGTAGAGCTGCCCTGGGAGAATGCCGCAGTCAAGCTGCTGCTGCCCCTGGAGCACTCCGCCTGCACCTGCCGCAGCCGGGAGCTGTGCCGCCACAAGGCCGCGGCCCTGCTGGCCTATCAGCTTATGAAAAAGCGGCACACCCTGGAGGAGCTGGCGGGCCAGGCCCCGCCGGGGGAGTCCCGCTGGGATTTGGAGCAGGCCGCTGCCGCCGCCCAGGCCGTGCGGGAGCTGACGGCGGAGCTGCTGGACACGGGGCTGTCCCGGCTGTCCCCCTCCGCCCCGGACAGCGCGCAAAGACTGTCCGCCCTGTGCCACACCGCCGCCCTGCCCCGGCTGGAAAACGGCCTGCGGTCCCTGGGCACTCTGCTGGAGCGGGCCTTGGACCGCAGCGCGGCCTTCCGGACGGAGGATTTACTCTTACGCCTGGCCCGGCTGGAGCATCTGGCCCGGAAGCTGGAGCAGGTCCAGGACGGGAACCAGATCCCGGAGCTGGCCGGGACCTTCCGGGAGGAGTACGCCGCCTGCCCGGCCCTGACCCTCACGCTGGTGGGGGAGCGGGCGTTTCATACAGACAGCGGCTACGCCGGGGTGGTCTACTACTTCTGGGAGCTGAAGCAGCGCCAGTGGTATACTTACACCTTTGCCCGGCCCACGTTCTATGACAAAAGGGACCGCCGCCGGCACAGCCACATTCCGGCCCCCTGGGGGCTGGACTGCCAGATGGACCAGCTCTACGGCCTGCGCCTCACCCTGGAGCGGGGCAAGGCCACGCGGGACCGGCGGCTGTCCTCCTCCGAGGACTGCCGGGCCATGGCGGGGGACTCCCTCCAGCCCTGGGAGGCCCTGCCGGAGGAGGTCTGCTGGACGGATTTCGCAAAACTGTTCCAGGCCTTGGAGCCTCACCTGCTGGAGGGCGCGGAGACGGACCGGACGGTCCTGGTCCGGCCCAGCCGGTGGGTCCCCCAGAAATTTGACAAGACCGCCCAGCTCTTCCGGATGCTCCTGCTGGACACGAAGGGCCGGGTCCTGCCCCTGGAGGTGCGCTTCAGCGCCCAGTCCAAAGCGCTGGTGGAGCTTTTGGAGAAAATCGCCCAAACGCCCCAGGAGAACACCGCCTTTCTGGGCCTGCTCCGGCTGGAGGGGGAGGGGCTTACATTTTATCCCATTGAATATTATTCCGATTGGGGGTGCGCGGGATGAAGGCACTGCTGGACGAGGGCTTATTGGTGCTGTCCGACCTGCTGCAAAGCGGCGCGGGGACCTGCCACCCGGAGACGGCGGAGCGGCTGCAAAAACTCTCCCAGGACTGGGAGGCCAGCGGCCTGCACACCGGGGCCAGGCGGCTGGACGAGATCGCCAAAACCCTGGAGGACCGCCGCCACGGCGGCACGGCGGACCCGCTGGCGCTGATGGCGCTGGTGGGCGACGCCGCCCGGTATACCCAATTCTGTCTGCAAAAATACTGCCTGGACGCGGCCGGACGGCGGCTGTGCCAGACAGAACAAGCATATGAGGAGGAAGCGCAATGAGACAACTACACGCACAGCCCAGCAGCCGCCTGGTGCGGCAGCTGACGGACGCCGGATTCATCCAGGAGAACATCAACTGGATGCAGGACTATCTGGACCCGGCGGGGAAGGACGACACAGAATTGCTGAACCAGGCCCAGCGGCAGGACCCCATGACCCTGGTCCCGGAACAGCGGCGGCACTGCTCCAATCTGCTCAAGGGGCTGATCACCCAGGAAAACGCGGACCTGCGCAAGCGGACGGCGAAGGCCTTTTACGCGGTGTTCGGCACGGACCTGAGCGGGGAGGCCATCATGCAGGCCTGTCTATGGAACAACCTGTCCGCCCAGCTTATCAGCCTGGGCAGCGCACTCGACCCCGCCGCCGCCCTGGCCCTGTACGCCAATGCGTGGCAGGGCGCGCCGAACCTGCGGGAATATCTGCTCAAGGCCAAGCCGGAGGAGATCGAAAAGGCCCTGGAGCTGTGCGGCGGCCCCCAGGACCCGGCCCGGACCGTGCTGGCCTGCCTGTGGCTCAACCAGAAGGGGCCCGCCGCCAAGGGTCTGCTGAAGGCCCTGCTGGGGGGACAGGACGGCCACCGGTGGGCGGTGGAGGCGGTCCAGGAGGGGATCATTGCCCTGCTGCCCCGGATGGCCCCCAACCTGCTGTCCGGCGATTTACAGCAGCTCGCCGACTACATCCGCCGGGGGGAGGACGGTCCCCTGCCGAAGGTGACAGGGACGGTCTCGAATCTCTATACCAGCCTCCCCGGCGCCTTTGGCGGGATGTGCTTTCTGGCTATGGAGGCCGCCCCGGAGCTGCAAGCGGCCTTTTTGGTCTGCGCCTCCGCTCAGCCGGCCCTGGCCATGCGCTACGCCGTGGAGCTGGCCAAGCCTATGCGCTTCCGGGCCAAAACTCCCTGGCTGGTGCAGCATACCGATTTCTTTACTGTACTCAATTATCTGTGTACCTCCTCCTACCGCAAGCTGGCGGTGGGCCTGGCCAAGGACTACCCGGAGGAGTTTGAGCGTATTTTGAAGCAGATGCGGCCGCTCAAGCGGTCCGTCCCCGTCGCTGTTGTCTATCAGGAGGCCCAGCCGGAGCGCTTCCGGGCGATCTATGAGCAGGCCCGCCCCAACACCCAGGCCATGATTGTCAACGATCTGTCCTCCGGCTCGTCTGACCCGGTAAAAATAGCGAAATTTCTCCGTACCGGCGAGGGCCTCGATACGCTGGTTCCCGGCCATATCCTGGCCAGCGGACTCGTCAACCGGTGCAGCTACAACTGTCTGAGCAACTACGCCCAGGAGTACGGCTTGGACGATTTTATGGTCCGCTGCTTGATCGTAACCGCTGCGTCCAGCGTCCCCTCTCTTGTCGCCTACGGCTGGGACCATGCCGAGAAATCCAAGGAGCAGGAGGGCATGGACTATCTTCTGGAGCGGATGCACGGCATGGGGCTGTCCGCGGTGAACTGTCTGGCTGTCGCATCCCTGATTTATAGTCACTATTCCTATCAGTCAGAGAAGCAAAAGCGCATTGAGAAGGAGGCCCTGGCCTGGCTGCTGACCCAGCCGGAGGGGACCGTGGAGGAGTGCCTGACCGGCGAGGTCTTTACCCGGAGTACCGCCGCCCGCGCCCTGGACGCCAGACGGGATTTCGACGGTCTGCTGGAGCTGGCCAAGGACAGCTCCAAGCAGGTGCGTCTGCTGGTGGCGGACCTGTTCGCCGCCCACCCCACAAAGGAGGGGCCGGAGGCGGCCCTGAAGCTGCTGGAGGGCAAAAAAGCCAGCCAGCGGGATACAGGGCTTGTCATCATCAACAAGCTGGACCAGAAGGCCCACCTGCACGGTCTGTTTTCCCAAAAATACCGCCCGGAGCTGGAAGCGGCCCTGGCCAAGGAGAAGAGCGCCAATCTGGCCTCCTGGCTCAAGCGGCTGCTGGGCGTCAAGGACGAGGAGGGGGAAGCGGTGGTGGTCAAGACCATTACAGGGGACCCGGTGGCCCTGGCCCTGAAGGGGGGCAAAAAGCGCAGGGTCCAGTGGGTGCTGGACGCGGTCCCCGCCCCCCGGGAGGAGGACCGGTTTGCCGCTGTGATGGTGAGCTGCATGAACAACGACCTGCCCGCCGCCCGGTCCTTAGCCAAGGATTTGGACCAGAAAGAGCTGACCGCCTACGCCCACGGGGTATTCAACCTGTGGCTGGACCAGAAGGCCCCCTCCAAGCAGAAGTGGGTGCTGACCTTCGCGTCTCTGTTCGGGGGCCGGGAGATGGTGGACGCCCTCAAGCGGCAGATCACCCAATGGCCCCAGGAGGCCCGCGGCGCGATCGCCTGCGACGGCGTAATGGCCCTGGCCCTCAGCCCGGAGCCGGAGGCGCTGCTTACGGTGGACAGCATGTCCCGGAAATTCAAGTTCAAGCAGGTCAAAGCCGCCGCCGGACGCGCCCTGGACTACGCGGCAAAGGAGCTGGGCCTCACCCCGGAGGAGCTGGCGGACCGGATCGTCCCGGACCTGGGGCTGGACCAGCGGGGACACCGGACCTTCGACTATGGGCCGCGGCAGTTTGACGTGTCCCTCTCCCCGGCCCTGGAGCTGGAGGTGCGCACGGCGGAGGGGAAAAAGCTCAAGACCATGCCCGCCCCCGGCAAGCAGGACGACCCGGAGCTTGCGGCGGAGTCCTCCGCCCAGTTCAAGGCCCTGAAAAAGCAGATCAAGGCCACCGTGACCACCCAGACCCTCCGGCTGGAGCAGGCCCTGTCCACGGGCCGGACCTGGACCGGCGCGGGCTGGCAGGACCTGTTTGTCAAAAAGCCGGTGATGCGGCAGTTTGCGGTGGGGCTGATCTGGGGCGTGTACGAGGACGGAGAAAGCACCCATACCGCCGCCTTCCGCTACCTGGAGGACGGCAGTCTGAACACGGCGGACGAAGAGGAATACGAGCTGTCCGAGACGGCGCGGGTGGGGCTGCTCCATCCGGTGGAGCTGTCCCCGGAGGAGCTGTCCGCCTGGAAGGAACAGCTGGAGGACTATGAGATCAGGCAGCCCTTCCCCCAGCTGGAGCGGCCAGTGTACCGGCTGGACCCGGCCCAGAGCGACGCGACGTCCCTGGAGCTGTTCGGGGGCGTGGTGCTCAACGGCCTGTCCCTGTCGGGGAAGCTGTTGGGCCAGGGTTGGTTCCGGGGCAGCGTCCAGGACGCAGGGTGCTATTATGATTTCTACCGGGAGGACGGCCCGGTGGGTGTGGAGCTGAATTTCTCCGGCATGTGGGTCGGCGGCGAGGACGAGGAGGTCGAGGTCCAGGACGTGCAGTTCTACCGGGCGGGGAGCGTCCAGCGGGGCAGCTACGTCTACGACGAGCCGCAGGGCGACCGGCTCCTCCGGCTGGGGGAGGTGTCCCCCCGGCTGTACAGTGAGATCGTATATCAGATCAAGAAAGCCACCGCCTCCAGCACCGAGACCAGACCGGACTGGAAAGGCCGGAAATAAGAAAAAACTCCGCTGGCGGCCTGCCAGCGGAGTTTTTTTTGAATCAATCCTCGATGTCCTCGTCTTCCTCGTCCTCGTCGTCCACCAGGTCCAGGGAATAGGTGGAATCGCAGCTGGGGCACTGTACGACGCCCTCGGCCAGGTCGTCCTCGTCAATGCGCAGAGGCTCGCCGCAGTCGGGACACTCCACCTCAAAAAAATCGTCGTCGTCCTCCTCAAAGACCACGTTTTCCACGTCGGCCAGATCGTCGGACAGGGTGTCGATCTCCTCCCCCAGGGCGAGGGAATTTTCCTCCAGGTCCTCAATGGACATCGCAACCTCTTCCAGAATGCCGATCATCACGGAGATCAGCTTGCCCTCCTTGGACTTTTCCGTATCCAGATTCAGGCCCTCGGCCAGGCCCTTCAGATAGGCTACCTTCTCAGAAATCGTCATTGGGGTATACTCCTTTCCGCGCCGGGCCGTCAGCCCTTGCAGCGCTCCAGATACTCGCCGGAGCGGGTATCAATGCGGATTTTGTCACCGGGGTTGATGAACAGGGGGACCTTGATCTCCGCGCCGGTCTCCAGGGTGGCGGGTTTGGTCACGTTGGTGGCGGTGTCGCCCTTGAAGCCGGGGTCCGTGTCGGTGACCTCCAGGTCCACGAAGTTGGGAGGCTCCACGCCGAACACGCTGCCCTTGTAGGACATCACCTTGCAGCTCATGTTCTCCTTCACGAAGCGGAACGCGTCGCCCAGCATGTCCTTGCTGATGGGGGTCATCTCAAAGGACTCCATGTCCATGAAATAGTACAGGTCGCCGTCGTTGTAGCTGTACTCCATGTCCTTACGCTCCACGAAGGCCTGCTCGAACTTGGCGGTGGGGTTGAACGAGGTCTCGGTCACGCCGCCGGTAATGACATTCTTCATTTTGGTGCGGACGAAAGCGGCGCCCTTGCCGGGCTTCACGTGCTGGAACTCGACGACCTGCATGACCTTGCCGTCCATCTCGAAGGTCACGCCGTTGCGGAAATCACTGGCGGAAATCATTGCCATTGGAATCATCCTCCATATATGAAATCAAAAGTTTAAATTGAACTGACTTATTCTACCCTATTTCCGGCACTTTTGCAAGAGGGAAGCAGGAATATTTTTTCGTTTGCGGCGGATTGTATGACTGGGGGTTTCAGCGAAATGGCCCGCCCAGGGGGTCGGGCCCCACAGTTGATGCGCCCTCCCCCTCATCCGTCACGCTTCGCGTGCCACCTTCCCCCTCACGGGGGAAGGTGGCTGGCCGGAGGCCAGACGGATGAGGGTGAAATCCCCCAGCCTCACAAAACAATCAGATTTTTCGGCGACTGGGTCAGGTTTTCGCAGCCCGTCTCTCCCAGCGCCACTACGTCCTCAATGCGCACACCAAAGCGTCCGGGGAGATAAATTCCCGGCTCCACGGAGGTCACAGCCCCCACCGGCAGCGGCTTTTCGTTGGTGTAGGACAAATTGGGGCTTTCGTGGATCTCCAGGCCCAGGGAGTGGCCCAGACTGTGAGAAAAATACTCCTCATAGCCCGCCTCCTCCATGACCTGCCGGGCGGCGGCATCCACAGATTTGCCCGTCACACCGGCCCGCGCCGCGGCAATGCCCGCCTTCTGCGCGTCCAGGACGGTCTGATAGACCCGCTCCATCTCCTCGGTGGGCTGTCCCACACAGACCGTCCGGGTCATATCGGAGCAGTAGCCCTCCCAGACACAGCCGAAGTCCATCGTAAGGAACATCCCCGGAGCCACGGCCTGGTCTCCCGGCTGGGCGTGGGGCTTGGAGCCGTTGGCCCCGGCGGCAACGATGGGGTCAAAGGCCATTTTCTCGCCCCCCAGCCGCAGCAGCTCGTAAACCAACCGGGCGGCAATCTCCCGCTCCGTGCGGCCGGGGCGGATGAAATTCAAAATCTCCCCAAAGGCCTGGTCGGTGATGCGCTGGGCCTGCCGCATGGCCTCCAGCTCCTGGGGGTCCTTAGAAGCCCGCAGACCGTCCAGCAGACCCTGGGCGGGGGTCAGGATGCAGGGCAGCAGCTCCGCCCAGCGGTGGTACTCGTCCACCGGCATCTGCCCGCTTTCAAAGCCCACCCGCTCCAGGTGGTGCTCCTTCATATACTCCTTGGCAAGCGCCATGTGCCCCTTGCCGGTGTAGGTCAGGGTAAGCTCCGCCCCGGTCACCTGGAGCTTGGCCTGCTCCATATACCGGCCGTCGGTGGAGTAGTGGGCGCCCTTCCGGGTGACCAGCACCACGCCCTCCCCGTGAAAGCCCAGGGCGTACCGTTCGCCCGGCTCGCTGGTGATCAGGAGCG
Source organism: uncultured Oscillospiraceae bacterium (assembly GCA_910577805.1). GTDB lineage: Bacteria > Bacillota > Clostridia > Oscillospirales > Oscillospiraceae > Lawsonibacter. The sequence continues at coordinate 7,474 of CAJTOE010000041.1, forward strand.
CGTCCAGATCGTGTTCCGGGAGCTTTTGGGCGATTTGGGATAGGTGGTTCATAAAAATCCTCTTTTCCAAAAATTTTTGCAAGATTACAGCGTTTTCAGGTCCGCCGGCAGCTCCACGGCAAAGCCGCCATAGGCCCCAAAGGCCGCCTCGTATTTGTCAAAGGGCAGGACGACGCGTCCGTCCTCCACGTAGAACTCAAACTCGTCCAGGGGTCTGGTCTGGGCCAGCTCGGTATTCACGATACCCGCGCCCTCGTCCTGGGCCTGGAGGGCGGCTTCGATCATCGCCCGGAGGTCCTCCTCCGAGCCGTCCACCACGTCTGTCAGCTTCAGCAGCGCCCCGGTGTCCGCCCGGAAGGTGTAGCTGTCGCTGCCGTAGTCCACCACGCCCCCGGCGTACCACTCATAGGCGATACTCACGCTGACGAGCTGTTCCGTCTGGGTATTCACATGGGCGTTCCAGCGGTAGAAGTAGGGGGTGGCGTTGACCTCGTGCAGTGTGATACCCTCCCAGATTCGCTTCAGATTTTCATTGTCCGGGGTAAAAAAGGCCTCGTTCAGCTCGTAGAAAAAGGCGTTGATGCTCTTTCCGCCCTGGGTGGATTCCTCGAAGATGGGGACCTCAAAGTAGACCTCCAGCTCATAGCCCTGGGGGTCCAGGGTCGTGCGCTGGATATGGGTCTTGGGGTCCAGCTGCGTGGTGGTCTGGTAGGACAGAGGCGTCGCCGTCGTATCCGGGAGGGGCGCTCCGGCGGAACCGGATACGGCAAACAGGGTGGTCAGGAGCAGTAAAATGATCTGTTTCATGGTGTATCCTCCTTACAGCAGGCTTGGTATACTTCTTTCATGGTCCGGGCGTCCTCCGCCTGGGTCCCGGCGCTCTCACAGATGAACGTGGGCGACCAGCCCCGCCGGGCGACCTCCACCGCCAGCGGCGCCCAGTCCGGCCCGAAGCCGCCGTCGTCCTCAAAGGTCCGGTGGCACTTCTCGCCGCCGTTGGGGGTGTATTCGATGTGGGAAAAGTGGCTGTGGAACCGGCTGGCCCGGTCCGTCCCCAAAACAGCCTCCACCCGGTCCAGCAGCTTGCTGTACTCCTCCAGCCCGCCTAATGACCGTGCGTATAAATGCCCGAAATCAATACAGGGCGTTAAGCGCTCGTCCAGGGTACACAGCTCCAGAACCTCGTCCAGATCTCCAAGCTGGTTGATCTTGCCCATGGTCTCCGGACATAGGGTGATGTGGGCGAAGCCCTGGCTGTCGCAGGCAGCCATGACCTCCCGGAGGGATTTCTGGGCGATGTCCAGGGCCTCGGCGCGGCTGCGCTTCATCAAAGCTCCGGAGTGTATGACCACCCGGCCCGCCCCCATGGCATCGGCAATCTGACAGGCCCCGGTGATATAGCCGATGGTCTTTTGCAGGGCCTCTGGGTCCGGGTTGGCCAGATTGATGAAGTAGGGGGCGTGGAGGGACAGGGATATCCCGCAGGCGGCGGCGTTCTCCCCGACCTTACGGGCGGTGTCCATGCCCACGTGAATGCCCTTGCCGCACTGGTATTCGTAGCAGTCCAGGCCGAAGTCCGCGATCCACTTCGGCGCGGCCAGGGAGGATTTATGGGCCTTGGAAAAGCTGTCGGAGTTTCCGGCGGGACCAAATTTCGCGCTCATAGAAAAGGCCTCCTTTTTCCCAGCAGCCGGAAGGGGGTTTCTACGGCGTACCGGATGTAGCGTCCCGGATTGCCGGCCAGCCGGATGGGCTGGACCAGCAGAGGGGTGACGCCGGCGTTGTTGGCCCCCAGAGTGTCGGTAAAAATCTGGTCGCCGACCATGACCGTCTGCTCCGGGGTACAGCCCATGCGCTCCATGGCCCGGAGATAGCCCGCCTTCCGGGGCTTGCCGGAGTGCCCCTGGAAGGGGATGCCCAGCTTTTGGGCAAACGCCTGGGCACGGCCCGGCTTGCGGCTGTTGGAGAGCAGGTACAGGATGATGCCCTCCGCCTCCAGGGCCTGCTTCCAGGCCACCAGCTCCGGCGGCGGCTCTGTGGCCTTGTAGGGGACCAGGGTGTTGTCCAGGTCGGCCAGCACCAGCTTCACGCCCCGCCGGGCCAGGGCGGCAGGGTCCAAATCGGTGATCCGGGGGTAGACCCCCTGGGGAATGGGTGAGAACAAAGGACATATCCTCCTCTTGAAAGCATATATTTGGGATTATACCATTCTTTTTTTGTTTCAACAAGGGGGAAACCGCCGTGGCCAAACAAACCTTGATCGTTCTGCTGCCGCCGGAGCAGGCCCAGGCCCTCTCCGGGACCCAGAGATTCCCGGCCCACCGGGCCTACCGGCTGGGGAAAGAGGGACATTTATTCCGCTCCAGCGCCCTGAACGCCCGCGGCGGGCTGATGGCGGTGGACGGCCGGGGGCTGGAGGGCCCGGTGGACCCGGCGCCCTTCTGCCAGGAAATTTTACGGGAGTGCGGGGCGCGGAGTTTCCGGGGGGTGGTGTGCCTGCTGGGGGAGGGCCGCACCCCTCAGCTGTGCCGGACGGTCCAGCTTCTGGGGGACCGGCTGTCCCATCAGAAGCTGACTTTTTATGTGCCGGAGCAGTACGCCGGGTGTTCCAGCCATGCACGGGCGCTGGTGTCCTCCGCCGTCTCCGGCGGCTCGCTGGAACAGCGCCTGCGGGATGTGCTGGGGCGCTACGGCCAGGAGCGGGTGGTGCTGTTTCTGGAGCGGCGGGCGGAGGATTTTTTCCTGCCCTCCCCCACGGGGAGCGGCCAGCCCTTGAGCCGGGAGGCCCTGCGGGAGCTGATGGACCGGACGCAGCCGTCGGTGTTTTTTTCGCAGGAATTATGCGCACGGTATTTTACCTACATGAGCCGGGAGAGCGGGGCGCATTTCGTGCTGTACGATGACGGGGAGACGCTGGTAAAAAAGATGGAGGTGTCCCAGAAGCTTGGGGTCCGCTGGGCGATGGGGATGTGGGAGGATTTGGGGTGATTCACCCTCATCCGTCACGGCTTCGCCGTGCCACCTTCCCCCGTGAGGGGGAAGGCGCGGACCCTGGCACTCACCCCACTCTGGAGTAGTATCGGTAGACGCACCGATAAGCCTTCCCCCCTGGCGGGGGAAGGTGGCTGGCCGAAGGCCAGACGGATGAGGGGGGACCCCCCGTAAATTTCTGCACCCCACTTGTCAAATCCAATCAAATACAGTATAATACGAGAAATAAACGACAAGGAGGCCCCCCCTTATGGAAGACTGGCTGTACATGATGTTCATTGAAAAGACAAAGACCTACAACAAGCTGACCAAGGCGGCGGTGGAACGGCATGTCGCCAACCTGAGAAGCCTGGACGAGCAGGGGCATCTGGCGCTGGCCGGTGTATTCAAGGGCTATCCCGGCGTAGCGGGGATGTACATTTTAAAGGCGGAGAGCTACGAGGCGGCGGAGGAGCTTTGCAAGGCGGAGCCTCTTGTGGTGGAGGGCTTTGCAACGTACAAGCTCAAGGCCCTGCAAACCGCGCACAAAGAAAATAACTATCTGCTCTAAGCAGCGAGGGGCGGCCCGGCGGGCCGCCCCTTTCGTTTCCGGTTATGCTTCGTGCTTTTTGGAGCGGTTCACCGCCGACAAGATCGCCCGCAGAGGGGCCAGGTTGATGTTGTGGGACAGTCCCACACCCCAATACTTCTTGCCGGTGCGCTGCTCCTGCAGCAGGATATAGGCCACGCCCTGGGAGTCCGAGCCGTCGGTGATGGCGTGGGACTTGTAGTCCAGGAACGTGAAGTGGGCCATTTTTTCGTCTTTAATGGCGTTAAAGAACGCGTCAATGGGGCCGTTGCCCTGCCCGGCCACCTCAAAGACGGTGTCCGTGTGCCGCAGGGTGCCCTGGAAGGCCACGTGGGAGTGGCCGGATTCGTCGATGGTCTCGGTGAAGGCGTGCTTCAGGAGCTGATAGGGCGCTGTGGCCTCCACATACTCCTGCTGGAACAGCTCCAGGATACGCTCCGGGGCAATCTCCTTGCCCACCCGGTCGGTCTCCTTCTGGACGATGCTCCCCAGCTCCGGGTGCATGGTCTTGGGCAGGTCGTAGCCGAAGTTGTGTTCCATGATATAGGCCGCGCCGCCCTTGCCCGACTGGGAGTTGATGCGGATGATCGGCTCGTAGGCCCGGCCCACATCGGCGGGGTCGATGGGCAGGTAGGGGATTTCCCAGAAATCGCTGTTGCTCTCCTTCATATACTGGGTGCCCTTGTTGATGGCGTCCTGGTGGCTGCCGGAGAAGGCCGTGAACACCAGCTTTCCGGCGTAGGGCTGGCGGTCGCCTACGGGCATTTTGGTGCAGCGCTCAAACATTTCCTTGATTTTATTCATGTTGGAGAAGTCCAGCTCCGGGTCCACTCCCTGGGTGTACATGTTCATGGCCAGGGTCACGATGTCCACATTGCCGGTGCGCTCCCCGTTGCCGAACAGGGTGGCCTCCACCCGGTCCGCTCCGGCCAGCAGGCCCATTTCCGCGGTCGCCACGCCGCAGCCCCGGTCGTTGTGGGGGTGCAGGGAGATGATGGCCCTGTCCCGGCCGGGTATTTTTTTGCAAAAATACTCCAGCATGTCCGCAAACTGGTTGGGCATACAGTTTTCTACCGTGGTGGGCAGATTCAGGATGACCTTACGCTCCGGGGTGGCGTGGAGATGCTCCAGCACCGCCTGGCAGATTTCCACGGCGTAGTCCATTTCCGTGCCCATGAACGACTCCGGAGAGTATTCAAAGCGCAGATTCATCCCCTCGTCAATCAGAGGCTTGGACATCTCGTAAATCAGATCCGCCGCGTCGGTGGCGATTTTCGTGATGCCGTCGGTGTCCATGTGGAACACGACCTTGCGCTGGAGGGTGGAGGTGGAGTTATAGAAGTGCAGAATGACGTTCTTTGCGCCCCGGATGGCCTCAAAGGTCTTTTTGATGAGGTGCTCACGGGCCTGGACCAGCACTTGAATGGTCACGTCGTCGGGGATGTGGCCTCCCTCGATCAGCTCCCGGCAGATCTCATACTCCGTCTCGGAGGCGGAGGGGAAGCCAATCTCGATTTCCTTGATGCCCACATCTATCAGGGTATGGAAATACTCCAGCTTTTCGTCCAGGTTCATGGGGTCCACCAGAGCCTGGTTGCCGTCCCGCAGGTCCACGGAGCACCACACGGGGGCTTTCCGGATGATTTTATCCGGCCAGGTCCGGCCCACGATCTTCTGGGGCTGGAAGGGGATATACTTTTGATAACCGGGTCTCATAAAAATTCCTCCTTGTTGTTTGGGGGCGCAAAAACGCCCCCGACTTTTTGCAGTCAGGGGCGTGGAAAGACGTCACGCGGTACCACCCTGGTTCGGCCGGCGGTCGCCCGCACAGCCCTCAAGGCCTCCAGCAAGGCCGCGGCCGGTAACGGGGCCAGACGTTCCGCCCTACTGGAGGGAAACCGTTCAGGCGGACTGCTCAGGGACCAGTATTGCACAGCGCTCCGCCCGCCGGCTCGCACCAACCGCCGGTTCTCTGAGGGGGAGGGGACTGTTTTTCTTCCCGTCAACGCATTCTTGTAGTGAGTGCTATTTTAGCCGAGCGGGGCAGATTTGTCAAGAGGGAGTTTTTTCGCCCCTTTTCAGAACAGTGTTGCTGGGATATAACTTCGGCGGTTTCTACAAAAGCACATTGATGCAGCAGGAGCCCTGTGTTATAATTGGCTCGACAAATCTACTTTTGAAAGGGAACATTGGGATGAAAAAGACAGGCTTTATAATCGTTATAATCATTGTAATAGTCAGCGCAATAAGTATCCATCTAATAACCAGCCCCAAAGTATTAGGCAATATGAGCAAAAGTTATTCAGAGCAAATAACTACAACTTCTGATATTTCGTTTTCGGGGGAAGCAGGCGATAGAATAAAGTTTTCATTCAAGTCTGATATTATAAGCGGGAATTTAGATATGGTCTTATATGATTCAGTTGAAAATGAAGTATACACATTAGACAACGCAAAAGCGTTAGAAACTTTTTTCACTTTGGAGCGTTCAGATACATATACTTTAGCGGCCAAATGCAGTAATTTTATTGGAGATTATAAGATTGTTATTTATAGTATGTCAGATTAAAACGTTTTGTCTGACACAGAAATTCCCATTTATCGGACAGTGATCCATCAACAGGGGATTGCTCACTTTGGATATTTTGACGCGCGGTTTGACGAATCGGCTTTCGTCAAATTATTCGCTAACACAATAAGCTGATATCTCCATAAATACAGACGCGAAGCACTCCGACGACAATCAAGTGGATGGGATAATATAAATAAAAAACCCACTTCATCCATTTTGCATCCCCTTTTTCGCCATTGTACAGCTTTAGCACAGGATAGACCAGCAGAACACCAATCTGTATCAAAGCGTAAATTTTACTCACAAAAAAGAAGGATACCGCTGCATATAGCGCAGCATACAGGAGTATTTGCTTCATCTGTGCATTCAGGTTTCCCCTTCTCTTATACATTTCCAATATGGCAAGTACCGCTATGCAGCTCCAATCCGCCGGGAAAGCGCTCCAAACCAATACAAAAATGAGCGTATTTTTGATCCAATCCTTCATTGGCAGATCATTGTCCTGCATCCACAGGACCAAAACCGCAATAAAAAGCGGATACATAACACTTGTCTGATTAAAGATTCCCGTACTGAACGGAATTGGGTTGATTCCGAATGCAAAGCAATATGCGAAATGTGAAATAACTGCAAAAATTCCCATTCGCAGCATGTACCGTTTTACATTACGTGTGTAATAGTATCCTTCACACACGAAAAACCACATAATCGGCGCGGTTAAACGCCCGACGATATGCAATATCATTGCCCCCGGTTCAGCGGGAAAACCGGGATAGATCAGATCGGATACATGGTCTATCGTCATGGCAATAATTGCAATCAGCTTTACCTGATTTGCATTCCATCGCGGCCGCAGTTTCATACTGCCCCTCCTGCCAACCTCTCGAATGATTCTTACAAATTCCGATATCTTAAAAGGGAGTTTTTTTCTGGGGGCTTTGGAGGTGGGTGGAAGTCTGTGGAACATGACCCGCCCAGGGGGCCGGGTCCCACCGTTCACTTTTCCGTTATCACGCAAACAGATACAGTAAGGGCGGCCCAAGGGGCCGCCCTTACAGGTCCTTCTCCGTTTCGGTGGGTGCAAAATGCAGCTCTTCGCACTTCTTCTGTGCGTCCATCAGAATGTTGAGGGCCTTCTCGACACTGCGTGCCATTTCCAGGTACATCTCTTCTCTGTAGTCTGCCATATTGATCACCTCGGCCGGATTCTATCACATACCTTATAAAAAAACAATAGGGTTTTGAAATTTTTATAAATTATTTATTTTTTCTTTCGTCAATCATCCCGTGAAGCCGCTCCAGAGCCGCCGAAAGCCCGCCGATTTCATCGATCAGCCCCAATTCCACCGCCTCCTCACCGTAAATCACGCTCCCGACGTCCGCCGCCAGCTCCCCGGTCTGGAGCATCAATTTGGTAAATACATCCCGCTTCACCCGGCTGTTGGCCGTGACGAACTGTATGATGCGCTCCTGAATGCGCTCAAAATAGTAAAAGGTCTGGGGCACCCCAATCACCAGCCCGTTGAGCCGCACCGGATGGATGGTCATAGCGGCGGAGGGCGCGATAAACGACTGCTTGGCCGACACCGCCAAGGGCACCCCAATGGAGTGCCCGCCTCCCAGTACCAGCGACACTGTGGGCTTGGACATGCTGGAAATCAGCTCCGCAATCCCAAGGCCCGCTTCTATGTCGCCCCCTACCGTGTTCAGCAGCACCAGAAGCCCGTCGATCTGGTCGCTCTCCTCCACCGTGGCCAGCAGGGGCATTACATGCTCGTACTTGGTGCTTTTGCTGGTGGGGGGCAGGACCTGGTGGCCCTCGATCTGTCCCACGATGGTCAGGACGTGGATGGTCCCCCGCTGCGTCTCAATGATTGAAGAACCCAGCTCGTTAATAGCCTGGAGCTGGGGCTGTTCCTGATTTTCGTCCATAAGCATTCCTCCTTGCGTACCCATAGCTTGGTTCAATGGCGCGGTTTTTAATCACCATCCGGGTCCATTTCACATAGAATGTGGAAAAACAGGAGGTTTTAAGCCTATGCCAATCATTTACTTATCGCCGTCCACACAGGAATATAATCCTTATGTCAACGGAGGCAGCGAAGAGCAGTACATGAACCTGCTGGCGGACAAAATGGTCCCCTATCTGGACGCCTCCGGCATCCGGTACAGCCGCAACACCCCGGATATGACCGCCGCATCGTCCATTACCGCCTCCAACGCCGGGAATTACGACCTGCATCTGGCCCTCCACTCCAACGCCGCGCCCCCCGCCCAGAGCGGGACTGTGCAGGGCTCTATTACCTTTTATTATCCTGGCAGCATTGAGGGCCAGCGGGCCGCACAGATCATCGCCAACAATTTAAAGACGATCTACCCCAACCCCAACC
>CAJTOE010000042.1 GCA_910577805.1 uncultured Oscillospiraceae bacterium
CGCGGGAAGCCAGGACCGCGCACAGCAAAGAGGGCAGACCGGCTTCCTCCAGCCGCTTCCGGGCCTTCCGGCTGGAGGGGGACAATTCCCAGGTTTCATATCGCACAGCCGGTTCCGCTCCTTTCCCAAACGCTTCTGTCTCCTATTGCAGAAGTCAAATAATAATTATTATACCATTTTTAGTAGGCGGGTCAAGAAAAATCTATTTACTTTCTTTAATTCGTAAAATAGAGATGGCTTTTGGGTTTTTCACCCTCATCCGTCACCGCCTCTGGCGGTGCCACCTTCCCCCGTGAGGGGGAAGGCTTATCGGTGCGTCTAACGATACTGCTGTGCAGTTGGGCAAATGCCAGTGTTCGAGCCTTCCCCCCCTGGCGGGGGAAGGTGGCACGCGAAGCGTGACGGATGAGGGGGGAAGCGTCATACCGCACCGACTGTGGGGCCCGCCCCCCCTGGGCAGGCCATTTTGCAGAGATTTCTATTTACCTCCAAGGCCTTCCCCCCAACACACATATTTCCCAATCAGGCGCATATCCTGGTATGAAGATCAAAAATGGAGGAATCAGCTTATGACAGAGAAACAAGACCCCAGGACTCTCGCCGCCCCATCCAAGCCCGCGCCGCAGGCGCCGCCCCCGCCGGCGGACCTGGACGAGTACATCTTCCGCCAGGAGGGCGGCTGGCGCATCAGTGAACGGTAAGTCCGCGCATTTCCTTGACTTTCGACGGGGAAATCATGTATGATGTAGAAACGAAAGAATATTGAATTGTGAGGAATCAGGCTATGGCCCAGAAAAAAACCGCCTACGGCAACGACTCCATCTCCGCCCTGAAGGGGGCCGACCGGGTCCGGAAACGGCCCGGCGTTATCTTCGGCTCCGACGGGCTGGAGGGCTGTGAGCACGCCGTTTTTGAGATCATGTCCAACGCCATCGACGAGGCCAGAGAGGGCCACGGTACGCTCATCACCGTCACCCGCTTTGCCGACCGCTCCATCCAGGTGGAGGACCAGGGCCGGGGCTGTCCGGTGGACTGGAACGAGAAGGAACAGAAATTCAACTGGGAGCTGGTGTTCTGCGAGCTGTACGCCGGCGGCAAGTACGGCGGCGACGGGGACAACTACGAATACTCCCTGGGCTTGAACGGCCTTGGCTCCTGCGCCACCCAGTACGCCAGCGAATATTTCGACGCAGTCATCGTCCGGGACGGCTTCCAGTACACCCTGCACTTTGAAAAGGGCGAGAACGTGGGGGGCCTGAAAAAAGAGCCGGCCCCGCGGGGGAAGAAAACCGGCTCCACCTTCCGCTGGAAGCCGGACCTGGAGGTTTTTACCGACATCGACATCCCGGCGGACTACTACCTGGACGTGATGAAGCGCCAGGCGGTGGTCAACGCTGGGATCACGTTCCGGTTCCGCAATCAGATAGACGGAAAATTTGAAATCACCGACTTCCGGTATGACAACGGCATTGCGGACTACGTGGCGGAGCTGGCCGGGGAGGACGCGCTCACCCAGCCGGTGTTCTGGCAGGCCGAGCGCCGGGGCCGGGACCGGGCCGATAAGCCGGAATACAAAGTAAAGCTCTCCATCTCCTTCTGCTTTTCCAACAAGCGGCAGCTGATCGAGCATTATCACAACTCCTCCTGGCTGGAGCATGGCGGCTCTCCGGAAAAGGCCGTGAAGCTGGCCTTTGTCGCCGCCATAGACGCCCGGCTCAAGCAGGGCGGAAAATATCAGAAGTCCGAATCCAAAGTGACCTTCAACGACATTCAGGACGCGCTGGTGCTGGTGAGCAACAACTTTTCCACCCAGACCAGCTACGAGAACCAGACCAAAAAGGCCATCAACAACCGGTTCGTCCAGGACGCGATGGATGAGTTCCTGCGCAGTCAGCTGGAAGTCTATTTCATCGAAAATCCATTTGACGCGGACAAGATATGCGAGCAGGTGTTAATCAACAAGCGCAGCCGGGAGAGCGCGGAAAAGGCCCGGCTGAACATCAAGAAAAACCTCACCGGCTCCCTGGACATCGCCAACCGGGTGCAGAAGTTTGTGGACTGCCGGACCAAGGACCCGGGCCGCCGGGAGCTGTACATCGTGGAGGGCGACTCGGCTATGGGAGCGGTGAAGCTCAGCCGGGACGCGGAGTACCAGGGCATCATGCCGGTGCGGGGCAAGATACTGAACTGCCTGAAAGCCGACTATGCCAAGATATTCAAGAGTGAGATCATTACCGACCTGCTGAAGGTGCTGGGCTGCGGCGTGGAGGTCCAGGACAAGCATGTGAAGGATTTGAACGCCTTTGACCTGGAATCCCTGCGCTGGAGCAAAATCGTGATCTGCACCGACGCCGATGTGGACGGGTTCCAGATCCGGACCCTGATTTTGACCATGCTGTACCGTCTGACCCCGACGCTGATTCAAAAGGGATATGTGTATATCGCGGAATCGCCCCTGTATGAAATCACCTGTAAAGAAAAGACCTGGTTCGCTTACTCCAATAAAGAGCGCAGCGACATTGTGGACTCCTTGAAGGGGAAAAAATATGAGGTCCAGCGCTCCAAGGGACTGGGTGAGAACGAGCCGGATATGATGTGGCTGACCACCATGAACCCGGAGACCCGGCGGCTGATTAAGGTCATGCCGGAGGATATCGAGCGCACCGCCCAGATGTTTGACCTGCTGCTGGGGGATGACCTGGCCGGCCGGAAAAATCACATTGCCGGGCATGGGCATGAGTATTTGGAGCTGGCGGATATCTCATAAGGCTGATAGGCAGTTGGTCAGAGCGGCAGACCCAGGCCTTCCCCCTCACGGGGGAAGGTGGCACGGCGAAGCCGTGACGGATGAGGGTGAAGCCAAAGGGCTGCGCCGCTTTATACAGAAAACCCACAAAAATGGCTGCAAGATAAGGACTGATTTACTTGGCAAAGAAAAAATCTCCCAACGAGAAGAATGCAAAGAACAGCAACCCCAATGTCATGGGCCTGCGGGCGGAGGTGCTGGAGCAGCCCATCACCCAGACGCTGGAGATCAACTACATGCCCTATGCGATGTCCGTCATCGTCTCCCGCGCCATCCCGGAGATCGACGGCTTCAAGCCCTCCCACCGGAAGCTGCTCTACACCATGTACGATATGGGCCTGCTCACCAAGACCCGCACCAAATCCGCCAACATCGTGGGCCAGACCATGAAGCTCAACCCCCACGGCGACGCCGCCATCTATGACACTATGGTCCGCCTCTCACGGGGCTACGGCGCGCTGCTCCACCCCTTTGTGGACTCCAAGGGCAACTTCGGCAAGGTCTATTCCCGCGATATGGCCTGGGCCGCCTCCCGGTACACCGAGGCCAAGCTGGACGCCATCTGCGGTGAGCTGTTCCGGGACATCGACCAGGACACGGTGGATTTTGTGGACAACTATGACGGCAAGCTCAAGGAGCCGACCCTTCTGCCCACTACCTTCCCCAATGTGCTGGTGTCCGCCAACCAGGGCATTGCCGTAGGCATGGCCAGCAGCCTGTGCGGCTTCAACCTGGGGGAGGTGTGCGATACCACCATAGCCTTCCTCAAGAACCCGGAGCATGATATCCTCTCCACGCTGAAAGCCCCGGACCTCCCCACCGGCGGCCAGCTCCTGTATGACGGGGCGGTGCTGTCCGATATCTACCGGACCGGCCGGGGGTCCTTCAAGGTCCGGTCCAAGTGGCGCTATCTCAAGTCCGAAAATTTGATCGAGGTCTATGAGATCCCCTATTCCACCACCTCCGAGGCCATTATGGACAAGGTCGCGGAGCTGATTAAAACCGGAAAGGTCAAAGAAATTGCCGACATGCGGGACGAGACGGACCTGTCCGGCCTGAAGCTGACCATCGACCTGAAGCGGGGCGCCGACCCGGACAAGCTCATGGCCAAGCTCTTCCGGGCCACCCCCCTCCAGGACAGCCAGTCCTGCAACTTCAACATCCTGGTGGGCGGAATGCCCCGGGTGATGGGCGTGCGGGAGATTCTGGAGGAGTGGACCGCCTGGCGGATGGACTGCGTGCGCCGCCGGGTCTACTACAGCATGAACAAGAAAAAGGAGAAGCTGCACCTGCTGCTGGGCCTGCGGCGCATCCTGCTGGACATCGACCGGGCCATTCAGATCATCCGGGAGACGGAGGAGGACGCGGAGGTCGTCCCCAACCTGATGATCGGCTTTGGCATCGACCAGGTTCAGGCGGAGTATGTGGCCGATATCCGCCTGCGCAATATCAATAAAGAATACATCTTGAAGCGCACCCAGGAGGTGGACACCCTCCAGGCCGAGATCCAGGACCTGGAGGACACGGTCAACAGCACCCAGCGCATCCGGAGCATCATTACCAGTGAGCTGCGGGACGTGAAGAAAAAATTCGGCCAGCCCCGCCGCACGGAGATTATCTACGACCACCAGACCGCCCCGGAGGCGGAGCCGGAGGACGAGACCCCGGACTATCCTGTCCACATGTTCCTGTCCCAGGAGGGGTATTTTAAGAAAATCACCCCCCAATCCCTGCGGATGGCCAGCGACCAGAAGTACAAGGAGGGCGACGGCCCCTGGATGTACTGGGAGGGGAACAACCGGGACGAGCTGCTGGTGTTCACCGACAAGCAGCAGTGCTATAAAACCCGCCTGAGCGAGTTCGACGACAGCAAGGCCAGTGTGCTGGGGGACTATCTGCCCACCAAGCTGTCCATGGACCAGGAGGAGCGGGTGGTCTGGGTCTGCGTGCCGGGGGATTACTCCGGACACGTGCTGTTCTTCTTTGAAAACGGCAAAGCGGCCAGGGTGGAGCTTGCCGCCTACCGGACCCAGACCCGGCGGCGGAAGCTCACCGGGGCCTATTCGGACAAATCGCCCTTGGCCGGGGCGCTTCTGCTGCGGGAAGAGCGGGAATTGGCCCTCACCACCAGCGAGAACCGCTGTCTGATTATCCAGACGGCCCAGCTGGCCCCCAAGGCCACCCGGACCACCCAGGGCGTGGCGGTTATGACCATCCGGCCCATTTACAAGCTGGTCCGGGTTCAGAGCCTGGAAGAAGCGAAAATGATCCACGCGGCCCGCTACCGGGCCAAGAACCTGCCCGCGGCGGGAGCCTTACTCCGGGACGCGGACCTGGAGCAGGAGCAGATTTCCCTGCTGGATTCGGAGACATAAAGAGAGGTATCGTCTATGAAGAAAATGCTGGCGTCCTATTTTTGGATCACGGTCGGCTGTGTGATTTATGCCATTGCCTTTGACTGGCTGTTCGTCCCCAACCAGATCGGCTTCGGGGGCATTACCGGTATCGGTCAGATTTTGAACTACTACATTCCCGCTCTGCCCATCGGCGTGGTGGTGATCGTGCTGAATATCCCCCTGTTTTTGTTGGGGTGGAAATTTTTAGGCGCACATCTGCTGATATCCTCCCTGTACGCGATGGCGGTGTCCTCCGTGCTGATGGACATATTTGCCAGCATGTTCACGTTCCAGCCGATGGACATGGTGCTGGCCTCCGTGTTCGGCGGCGTGCTGATTGGCGCGTCACTGGGCATTGTCTTTGCCCATGGGGCCACCACCGGCGGAACTGACTTGGCCGCGCGGCTGCTGAAAATCCCCTTTGCGTGGCTCCCGGTGGGAAAACTGCTGATGGTGGTGGATATGGCGGTGCTGGTGGTTATCGTGGCTGCGTTCCGCAGTCTGGAAAGCGGTCTGTACGGCCTGATCGCCCTGTATATCCAGGGCATTGTGATGGACATGGTCCTGTACGGCCTGGACCAGTCCAAAGTCGCTTATATTATCAGCCGCGTCCCCAGAGAGACCATTCAGGCCATCGACCGGGAGCTGGACCGGGGTGTGACCATCCTCCACGGGGAGGGGGCGTACTCCGGCCAGGACAAGCAGGTGTTGATGTGCGCGTTCAAGCAGCGGGAAATCGTGGCGCTGAAGTCCTTGGTCTTTGAGCTGGACCCGGATGCGTTTATTATCGTGTGCGCCACCCATGAGGTGACCGGAAACGGCTTTGCCGCTTATACGAAAAATGAGGTTTAAGGGGGAAAGAACTCCCAGCCAACAAAACAAAGGAGGAACTGCATCATGCCAAACATTGAACTTCTGCGCAAAAATTTAGAGGCCAACAACTTCCAGACCAGCTACTTCCCCACCAAGGAGGAAGCCGCCGCCTACCTGGACCGTCAGATCGACCAGCAAACCGTCGCCATCGGCGGCGCTATCACCATCAAGGAGATGGACCTCTACCCCAAGCTGGCTGCCCACAACCAAGTAAACTGGCACTGGGAGGGGGGCGACCCGGCCAAAGCCATGGATACAGATATCTACCTGACCTCCGCCAACGGCGTGGCCGAGACTGGGGAGATCATCAACATCGACGGCACCGGCAATCGGGTGTCCTCCACCCTGTACGGCCACAAAAAAGTGTACTTCGTCATTGGCATCAACAAAATTGCCCCGGACTACGAAAAAGCCCTCTGGCGGGCCAGGAACATCGCCTCCCCCAAAAACGCCCAGCGCATCGGGGTGAACACCCCCTGCGCGGCAAAGGGGGACAAGTGCTACGACTGCAAAAGCCCCCAGCGCATCTGCAACGCCCTCGTGGTCCTCTGGCGTAAGCCGAAAGCCTTCCAGGCGGAGGTGGTGATCGTCGGGGAGGAGCTGGGCTATTGATATGGGCCAAAAAACCCTCCTGGCGCTGGGGCTGAGCGGCTGTCTGCTGCTGACGGGCTGCTCCGCCCTCCTCAGCCGGGAGTACAGCTCCGTCACCCCCCATAACGCCGTCCCCACCGCCGAGGACGACTCCTCTACCCTCCGGGCAGAGAGCTACCAGGAGCTGGTGAACGCCCTGAGCTATCTGGTGGCCCAGCGGGCGGACCAGGGGACGGTCCGGCTGCTGGGCGAGGGGGAGACAGTGGCCGCTTATCTGGCCGCCGCCCGGCAGGAGGTCATGCTGGAGGACCCCTTAGGAGCCTACAGCGTAAAAGACATCCAGTATGAGCTGACCCCGGTGGTGTCCAGCTATGAGGCCAACCTGCACTTCACCTACCGGCGCACCCAGGAACAGGTGGCCTCCATCGTCCCCGCCACTGGGACCAATGCCATCCGCCGGGAGCTGGCCCAGACGCTCCAGCGGTATGGGGAAGAACTGGTGCTGCGTATCAGCTACTTCGAGGGGGACGAGGCCTATATTCAAGACCTGGCCCGGCAGGCCTATTATACCGCGCCGGAATACGCCCTGGATTTCCCCGAAATCTCGGTGGAGATTTATCCGGACTTCGGGCGGCAGCGCATTGTGGAAATTTCTCTGCACTATCATATGGACCCGGTGCAGCTCCAGGCCCGGTATGAGTCCCTGGGCCGCGTGCTGGACCGGTGGGCCAACGACTACTGGGACTGTCAGCCTTTGGACTTTGCCCAGGCTTTGGCCCAGCGGTGCGACTACGACCCGGAGGGAGGCTCCACGGCGTACCATGTGCTGGTGGAGCGCCGGGCGGACAGCCAGGGAGCCGCCCTGGCTCTGCTGGCCCTGTGCGGGCGGCTGGAGCTGGGCGGAGAGCTGGTAGAGGGAACTTTACTGGCGGGCGAGGAAGAAAGCCCCCACTTCTGGACCATCGTAGACACGGAGAACGGCCCCCGGCATCTGGACCCCTCCCCGCCGGAGGGAACGGAGCTGGCTTTACGCACAGACCGGGAGATGGAGGACCTGGGCTATACCTGGGACCGGGATAACGCCCCCGCCTGCGTGGGAGACACCCTTGACATTCCCTGAAAGTTTTGGGATAATAAATACAGTTTACGAACGGGAGGCCATGCTATGGCTCAAATCAAATTTTTGACGGACTCCGCCGCCGACATCCCTGCTGGACTGCGGGAGGAATACTCCATCCAAGTCCTGCCCTTCCCCATCGCCATGGGGGAGCGGGAGCTGCGGGACGGCTTCGATTTCACCCCCCAGGAGTTTTACGACATGCTCCTGGCCGCGCCGAAGATCCCCACCCACTCCCAGCTGACCAGCTTTGTGTTCGAGGAGATTTTTGAGCAGGCCTTGGAGGAGGGCTGCACCGACCTCATCTATACGGCCATCAACTCCAAAGGCTCCTCCACCTGTCAGAACGCGTTCCAGGCCCGCGACGACTTTTACCGTCGCCACCCGGAGGCAAAGGACAAGCTGGACGTTCAGGTCATCGACGCAAAGACCTACACGATGGGCTACGGCTGGGCGGTGGTCCAGGGGGCCAGGATGGCCGCCCAGGGGGCCTCCGCCAAAGAGGTCGCGGCCTATATCCAGGACTGGTTAAACCATGTGCGGGTGATTTTTGCGCCGCTGGACCTGCGCTTTGCCAAAAAATCTGGACGCATCTCCGCCGCCGCCGCGTTTGTGGGGGAGGCCTTGGGCCTGAAGCCCATTATGACCTTCCAGGACGGGGAATCCAAGATTTTGTCCAAGGTCCGGGGAGAGAAGAGCGTCATTCCGGCGCTGATTAAGCTGTGCCGGGAGAACCGGGCGGCGGACAGCCCCTATCTGCTGATCAAAGGCAATAATCTGCCCCAGGCGGAAAAGCTGGGCGAGGCCTGCCGCCAGGAGCTGGGCCAGGACCCGGCGCTGGAGTTCAGCATTGGCGGGGTGATCGCCATCAATGCCGGGCCGAATCTGGTCGGTCTGATCTACCGGGAACGATAAAAAAATCCCGCTCCGGTCAGGGGCGGGATTTACGCATTTACGCGGCTGGAACGCTTGGAAAGAAAGGTGTATTATGGGAAATCAACAACTGAGCTGGCCCCAGAGAGGAAAGCTGTGGCTGCGGCTGGGTATCCGGCTGGTGCTGGCGGCGCTGGCTGTGGGGCTGGTGTGCAGTATGGGGCGGTTTTTGTTTGCGCTGACCGCCCCCTTTGTGTTTGCGCTCCTGTTCGCCGCGGCGCTGAACCCGGCGATCCGATGGCTCCAGCGCCGTCTGGGCTGGTCCCGGCCGCTGCTCACTCTGCTGGTACTGCTTCTGCTGCTGGGGTCGGTGGGAGGCGCACTGTGGTTAGTGGGCTACGCGGCGGCGGGAGAGCTGATCTCCCTGTCCCAGAACTGGGACCAGATCCTTCAGCGCATGACGGAGCTGGCGGAAGAACTGAAGCTCTTTGCCGCCCGGCTGTGGGATATGCTGCCGGTGTCCCTGGCGGGCACCGGGGAGGATTTGGTGGGAGAGCTGGTGGTCTGGCTGCAAAGCACCATCGGGCCGCTTTTGCAGGGGTTCGCGCAGATGATTACCAATAAAGCTGTCGCTCTGCCGTCTTTTCTGCTGGCTCTGGTGATTTTTTTGATGGCCCTGTATTTTCTCACAGCGGATTACCCCTATCTGCGCACCTGGGCGGTACAGCACACCAGCGCCAGTGTGACCCGGTTTTTCAGCCAGGTGAAGCAGACCGCCCTGGCGGCCTTCGGCGGGTATCTGAAGGCGGAATTGATGCTGTCCGTGGGGGTGTTTTTTATCCTGCTGGTTGGGTTTATCTTGACCCGGCAGTCCTACGGCCTGCTATTGGCCCTGGGGCTGGCGGTGCTGGATTTTATCCCCATCGTGGGCGCGGGGACCGTGATGGTCCCCTGGGCGGTGATCGCCCTGTTTACCAGGGACTATGTGACGGCGGTGAACCTGATGCTCATTTGGGGCGTGATTGCGCTGTTCCGCCGGGTGATGGAGCCGAAATTTGTGGGCAACCAGACAGGACTGTCCCCGATTTTGTCGCTGTTCAGCATTTATGTGGGCATGAAAATCGCCGGCGTGCTGGGTATGATTCTGGGGCCGATTTGTACGCTGGTACTGCTGAATCTGGCGGCACTGGGGATTTTTGATGGGATAAAAGCAGACCTGTCCGCGGCAGCGGCGGACATTGCCGCGATTTTACGGGAGAGGCCGGGGGAATAGCACAAGAAAGGAGACCGCATGAATTTTGGAATTCTAGAGAGCCAGCGTATGTGCTGGCAGGAGGTCCTGGCCATCGGCAAAACTGTGGTGCATGACGGCAGGCGCTGTCACATCGCCGGTATGACCCGCGGCACGGAGACCAAGCTTTATATTTAGGGGGGCACCCCCGCACAACGAAAAACCCCCTTGGATTTTCCACAAATCCAAGGGGGCTGCAATGTATCAATTTTAAACATTAGCCTATTTATACCGACGTTCAATTTTGTCGGTAATGCTTCCATCTTTGTTAATTTTTCGTGTGGCTTTAATAGTAGAACCATCTTCCTGATTGAAAATTTGAGTAACCCGTGCCGTATGTTTACCTGCATAGGTTTCTGTCTTATCAGAATTACGCTTTGAAATTACATCGGTCAATTTCGCTAATTCTCCCATAAATCTTCTCCTCTCATTTAAATAATCATAATTATACTACTTTTTTATGGCATATTAAATCAAATATAAATATTAAAAAATTCCGGAACCTTGGAAAAGATTCCGGAATTGTGGTGCGGCTGACGGGAGTCGAACCCGTACGCCCATAGGACACAAGCACCTCAAGCTTGCCAGTCTACCAATTCCAGCACAGCCGCGTTTCACTCAGCTACCCCATTATACAGGCTCTGCTGCTTTTTGTCAACGGGAATTTTTTCGGAGCTGAAATTTGTGGAAGACAGTGCAGTCCTTCGGTTTTTTCACCCTCATCCGTCACGGCTTCGCCGTGCCACCTTCCCCCATTAGGGGGAAGGCTTATCGGTGCGCCTATCGATACTACTGTGTAGCCAAGCAAGTGCCGGTGTTGGAGCCTTCCCCCTCACGGGGGAAGGTGGATGGCCGCAGGCCAGACGGATGAGGGTGAAGCCGAAGGGCTACTCTACGTTACGAATCAAAGTTTTCGGAGCTGAAATTTGTGCAGCATGACCCGCCCAGGGGGTCGGGTCCCACAGCTCACTCCTCCCAAAACCCGCGAAAAAACTTAGCGAAGCGCCCCGCAAATTGCTTGTTTAAAATAAATTCATAAAGTAGCTATTGACAATTTCGGGGGGGAGTGGTACTCTTACGTTAGCACTCAGGCGAACGGAGTGCTAAAAACATACGACACTCGAACGGGGGGAACAAGCCTTGGAATTGACGCCGCGTAAAAAACTGATCCTGCGCGCCATCGTGGAGACCTACATTGCCACCGCAGAGCCGGTCGGCTCCAAGGCGGTGGCCCAATTTCCCGGCCTGACCATCTCTACCGCCACCATCCGCAATGAGATGGCCGACCTCACGGAGCTGGGCCTGCTGGAACAGCCCCATACCTCCGCCGGCCGGGTCCCCTCTCCGGCGGGCTACCGGCTGTATGTCAATGAGCTGATGGGAGAGCATCAGCTGACCCTCCAGGAGACCCAGCGCATCAACAGCGCCCTGAACGTCAAAATGGAGGAGCTGGACCGGGTCATCGACCGGGCCGGAAAGGTGCTGTCCCAGATCAGCGACTACCCCGTTTTTACCCTGGCCGCCGGCAGCGGCAACGCCACCATCCAGCGTATGGACCTGCTGATGGTGGAGGAGCACGCGTTTATTGCCGTGGTTATGACCGACAGCAGCGTGGTGAAAAACAAGCTCTTCCACGTAGAGCAGCCGCTGTCCGAGCCGCAGCTGCAAATGCTCTCCACCATCCTGAACAGCTCGTTTTTGGGCCTGACTTTGGAGGAGATGCGCTCCGCCCTGGAGGCCATGGCCGCCAAGTCCGCCCCCAGCGCCTACGGGCTGATCGCCCTGGTGGTGGAGTTCGGCATGGAGGTGCTGTCCGGCCAGCGCAGGCAGATCGCCCACACCGCGGGCATCACCCACCTGCTGGAGCATCCGGAGTACCACAGCCTGGACAAAGCCAAGCCCCTGATGAGCTATCTGGCCGACGAGGAGGACGCCGCCCGGCTCCCCGCCACCCTGGACACCGGCCAGAATATGAGCATCCTGATCGGCCCGGAAAACGTCAACGAGGCCCTGAAAGACACCAGTGTCGTCATGGCCAGCTACGACATCGGGGACAATATGCGGGGGGTCATCGGCGTGGTTGGCCCCACCCGGATGGATTACGCCAAAGTGACCGCCCGGCTGTCCTACTTCGCGGACAGCTTAACGCGGATGTTCGGCAAAGGAGAGCTTCCCCCCGGACCGCCCGGCGGGGAGGACCCGGAGGACCCGTCCTGATATCGAATTTGAATATAAATTAAGGAGTGCCAGATGTGAGCGAAAAAGAGAAGCAGACCCCTGAGGAAGAGGTTTTATTGGAGGGTGAGGTCCAGGAGACCCCCGCCCCGGAGGAGGAAGAGAAAAATTCCCTCCAGGCGGAGCTGGACGCACTGAAGCAGACCAGCGCCCAGCAAAAGGAGCAGTTCCTCCGGCTGGCCGCGGAGTACGAGAACTACCGCCGCCGTACCGCCAAGGAAAAGGAGAGCATCTGGGCGGACGTGAAGGGGGAGACGGTCCAGAAATTCTTGCCGGTGTACGACAACCTGGAACGCGCCCTCAAGCAGGAGACCGCTGACGAGGCCTATAAAAAGGGCGTGGAAATGACCTTGACCCAGCTCAAGACTGTGCTGGAACAGCTTGGGGTCACAGAGATCCCCGCCCTGGGTCAGCCCTTCGACCCCAATCTTCACAACGCCGTGATGCACGTGGAGGACGAAAATTTCGGGGAGAACACCGTGGCGGAGGTGTTCCAGGCCGGCTTCCAGCTGGGCGAGAAAATCATCCGCTTTGCCATGGTCAAGGTGGCAAACTGAGAACTGTGAAACCTGTATTTCATATATTTTAGGAGGAAAAAATCATGTCTAAAATCATCGGTATCGACTTAGGTACAACCAATAGCTGCGTGTCCGTTATGGAGGGCGGCGACGCCGTCGTCATCGCCAACGCCGAGGGCAACCGCACCACCCCCTCTGTTGTGGCCTTCTCCAAGGACGGCGAGCGCATGGTGGGCCAGGTGGCCAAGCGCCAGGCCATCACCAACCCTGACCGCACCGTCATCTCCATCAAGCGGGAGATGGGCAGCGACTACAAAGTGAACATCGACGGCAAGACCTACACCCCCCAGGAGATCTCCGCCATGGTCCTCCAGAAGCTGAAGGCGGACGCGGAGGCCTATCTGGGCCAGCCCGTCACCGAGGCGGTCATTACTGTCCCCGCCTACTTCACCGACGCCCAGCGTCAGGCCACCAAGGACGCGGGTAAGATTGCCGGTCTGGAGGTCAAGCGCATCATCAACGAGCCTACCGCCGCGGCCCTGGCTTACGGCGTGGACAAGGAAGAGGCCCAGAAGGTCATGGTCTACGACCTGGGCGGCGGCACCTTCGACGTGTCCATCCTGGAAATCGACGACGGCGTGATCGAGGTCAAGGCCACCGCTGGCAACAACCGTCTGGGCGGCGACGACTTTGACAAGTGCGTCATGGACTGGATGGCCGCTGAGTTCAAAAAGGCCGAGGGCGTGGACCTGACCGGCGACAAGGTCGCCATGCAGCGCCTGAAGGAGGCCGCCGAAAAGGCCAAGATCGAGCTGTCCGGCGTGACCACCACCAGCATCAACCTGCCCTATATCACCGCCGACGCCACCGGACCCAAGCACCTGGACCTGACCCTGACCCGCGCCAAGTTCAACGAGCTGACCCACCATCTGGTGGAGGCCACCATGGGTCCCGTCCGGCAGGCCATGGGCGACGCGGGCCTGAGCGCCAGCGACCTGCATAAGGTCCTGCTGGTGGGCGGCTCCAGCCGTATCCCCGCCGTGCAGGACGCGGTGAAGGGCATCACCGGCCGGGAGGGCTTTAAGGGCATCAACCCCGATGAGTGCGTGGCTATGGGCGCGGCCCTCCAGGGCGGCGTGCTCACCGGCGACGTGAAGGGCCTGCTGCTGGTGGACGTGGCCCCCCTGTCCCTGGGCATCGAGACCATGGGCCACGTGATGACCAAGGTGATCGAGCGCAACACCCGTATCCCCACCAAGGCCAGCCAGACCTTTACCACCGCCGCCGACAACCAGACCTCCGTGGAGGTCCACGTGCTCCAGGGCGAGCGGGAAATGGCCCAGTACAACAAGACCCTGGCCCGGTTCATGCTGGACGGCATCGCCCCCGCCCGCCGTGGCGTGCCCCAGATCGAGGTCACCTTCGACATCGACGCCAACGGCATCGTGAACGTGTCCGCCATGGATAAGGCCAGCGGCAAGGAGCAGCATATCACCATCACCTCCTCCACCAACATGAGCAAGGAGGACATCGACAAGGCGGTCCGGGAGGCGGAGCAGTTCGCCGCCGAGGACAAGAAGCAGCGTGAGGCCGCGGACACCCGGAACCAGGCCGACCAGATGGTATTCCAGTGCGAAAAATCCCTGGAGGAGATGGGCGGCAAGATGGACGCGGCGGACCGCTCCGCCATCGAGAGCGAGCTGAACCACGTGAAGGAGACCCTGAAGGGCGACGACACCGAGGCCATCAAGAGCGCTACGGAAGCCCTGACCAAGGCTTTCTACGCCGCCAGCGAGAAGCTCTACGCCCAGCAGGGCGGCCAGCCCGGCCCGGACATGGGCGATATGGGCAACATGGGCGGCGCGCCCCAGGGAGGCGCAGGCCCCGACGTGGTGGACGCGGACTACGAGGTCGTGGACGACGACAATAAATAATTCGGACGCAGGCATAGGCGGGGCATTGGTCCCGCCTATGCGGATGTCTTTCAGAAAAGCTGGTGATAAAATATGGCGGAACAAAAGCGTGATTTTTATGAGGTCCTGGGCCTGAGCAAGGGCGCTTCCGAGGAGGAGATCAAAAAAGCGTACCGCAAACTGGCAAAGCAGTACCATCCGGACCTGAATCCGGGGGATAAAGAGGCGGAGGCCAAATTCAAGGAGGTCAACGAGGCCTACACCATTTTGACCGATAAAGAGAAAAAGGCCCGGTACGACCAGTTCGGACATGCCGGGGTAGACCCCAATTTCGGCGCGGGCGGCGGAGACTTCGGCGGCGGCTTTGGGGATTTCGGGGACTTGCTGGGCGATCTGCTGGGCGGCTTTGGCGGGTTCGGCTTCGGGGGCGGCTCCTCCAGCCGCCGGACCGGTCCCCAGAAGGGCGAGACCCTCCGGGCCAGCCTGGAGCTGACCTTCGAGGAAGCGGCCTTCGGCTGTGAGAAAGAGATCAACCTCAACCGGAACGAGCCCTGCGAGGAGTGCCACGGCTCCGGCTGCGCCGCCGGGACCAGCCCGGAGACCTGCCCCGACTGCCGGGGTACGGGCACCGTCCGGGTCCAGCAGCGCATGGGCGGGATGGCCTTTTCCAGCTCCGCCCCCTGCACCCGCTGCCGGGGCACCGGGCGCATGATAAAATCCCCCTGCAAGGCCTGCGGCGGCGCGGGGAGCGTCAAGCGGCAGAAGCGCCTTTCGGTAAAAATACCCCAGGGCATCGACGACGGCCAGGCCGTCTCCCTGCCCGGCCAGGGCAACGCCGGACGCAACGGCGGTCCCGCAGGCGATTTGCTGGTGGGAGTGCGGATCAAGCCCCACAATCTCTTCCGGCGGGAGGGCACCACTGTGCTGTACGAGCAGCCGGTGAGCTTCACCCAGGCGGCCTTAGGCGCGCAGCTGGAGATTCCCACCATTGACGGCAAGGTGAAATACGACCTGCCCGCCGGGACCCAGACCGGAACGACCTTCCGTCTGCGGGAGAAGGGCATTCCCGCCCTCCGGGGACGGGGCCGGGGAGACCAGTATGTCACGGTGCGGGTCCAGGTGCCCACCAATCTGAACGGCGAGCAGAAGGAGGCGCTGCGGGCCTTCGCCGCCGCTATGGGGGAGGGCGCTCCGGAGGGCGGCGTGAAGGGGTTTTTTAAGTCGAAAAAACATAAGTGAGGGGTTTTCCCCAAAGTGCCCCTCAATCTTCCCAAATCAAATCAATAACCCAAAATACACCCCGCCGCCAGATATTGCTGGCGGCGGGGTGCTGTTTACCCCCTCAAAAATGC
>CAJTOE010000043.1 GCA_910577805.1 uncultured Oscillospiraceae bacterium
AGCACCCCGTCCACCCGGTTTTCCGCACCGTAGGGCAGATTCTGCATGGACAGGATTTGCGCCACAATAGACAGCCCCAGCCCGGAGCCGCTGTACCCGGCGTTGCTGTCCCGGTAGAATTTTGTCCAGATTTTTGGCAGGTCGTTTTCCGGGATCGTCCTGCCTTGGTTGAAGATGGAGAAATGCAGCGTCCCATCGTCTGCTGTCACTTCCAGCCACAGGATCCCGCCGGGGGATACATTTTTCCTGGCATTGACCATGAAGTTCTCCAAAACCTGCTCCATACGCCGCCGGTCTGTCTCTACAAAGCATTTCTGCTCCGGCAGCACGTATTGCAGATCAAAGCCCGCATCGGGCGTGTCCACCAAGAGCCGCCCGGCCACCGTCTCCACCAGTTCCACAAAGTCAAACCGGGTAATGTTCAGTTGAGCGGCCCCGCTCTCTAGCGCCGACAAATCCAGCAGCGTGACGATGAGGCTGTTCATGCGCTCTACTTCGGAGATAATCACCTGGGCATATTTCTGCTTTTTGTCCTCGTCCGTTTCATCCTGCAAGCCTTCGGCATAAGCCCGGATGATACCCAGCGGGGTTTTCATTTCATGGGACAGGCTGTCCACCAACTCCTTGCGCTCGGCCAGAAGGAGACGCTCCCTCTCCACGTCCTTTTCAAGCTGTGCGTTTACGTCCTCCAGGCGAGCGAGGGTCTGCTGAAGGTTATCCGCCATCATGTTCAGGCTGGCGGACAGTTCCCCAAATTCGTCGGTTGAAGCAAGGTCGCAGGGGGCGGAAAAGTCCAGCCCCGCCATACGCTTTGCGGAGGCGTTCAGTTTGTCAATCGGTTTTGTGATAAAGCGGCCCATAAAAAAGTCGATACCCAAGACCAGCAGCAGGACAAATCCCAGCCAAAGCAGAAAAGAGGCATCCTCGCTGATCGGCAGGCCAGTGGAGAGGACATAGGAAAAAATCAGCGCCAGCCCCGCCAGCTTTGACAGCATCAAAATCTTTTTCCGAACAGTGCGGAGTGAAAACAGCTCTTTCATACCGTCACCTCAAATTTATAGCCGGAGCGGATCAGCGTGACGATATGCCGCCCCTCGTCCCCCAGCTTTTGCCGCAGGGTCTTGATGTGGGTGTCCACGGTTCGGGTCGTTCCCTCGAAATCATAGCCCCAGACACGGTTCAAAAGCTGCTCCCGATTGAATATCTGCCCAGGGTTTGCCATGAAAAAAGCCAGCAGTTCATACTCCTTATGGGTCAAGGTGATCTCCTGACCGTCCAGATAGACCTTGTGTGCGTTGGGGTGGAGCATGATTTTCCCGGCGGTGATCGCTCCGGCGGCAGCGGGGGAGGAGCGGCGCAGGAGGGCGTTCGCCTTTGCCAGCAGCACCTTGGGGCTGAATGGCTTGGTCATATAGTCATCCGCGCCGTAGTCGTAGCCTTTTAGCTTGTCATCCTCCCCGCTTTTTGCGGTGAGCATGATAATGGGCATGTCGCTCATTTCCCGCACCATTTTGCAGACGGAGAAGCCGTCCAGATGGGGCATCATCACGTCCAGGATCATCAAATCCATAGGATGATTTTTCAGCGTGACAAGGGCGTCTATGCCGTCGCCGGCGGTAACGCAGGTGTGGCCGCCTTTTCGCATATAGTCCGCAATAATATCTTGCATGGCTTTTTCGTCTTCAACAATTAAAATGTTTGCCATAGGGCCCCCTAATCGTTGGTTGATTTTATGTTCCCTTTCATTATATTTTGCTTCACTTAAAAATGCAAGAGCGCCTCTTTTGCACCATTTCCAGGGGAGCGCTAAGCGGAAAACAGGACAGGTATCAACAGCCCCACGGTGCCCTGAAGCCACACATAAACACCGCCCCGGTTTTTAACGGAAGTGGTGTTTTGTATCGGATTGACAGCTCATTCTGTTGCTAGTTTTCTGTTTCCCTTTGCCAAGAGAAGATATAACGCAAGGAGAGCGCTGCCCATGACCTGCTGGACAGCATGATACCGGGATTTTTCTATAAAACCAAGGAACAAATTTACTTTACCAAACTTTTATAACGAAATCCCCAATCCTCCATGGCTTTCATAACTGGCCGAAGTGTTTCGCCAACCTCATTTAAAGCATACTCAAACGCGGGGCGGAACCTCTGCGTAAACGGTGCGGCTGATAATGCCATCAGCCTCCATAGACCGCAGGCTATCCATCAAAACCTTATGGCTGATCCCCTCTAAATCCTTTTTCAACTCATTAAACCGCCAAGGCCGTTGCAGCAGGTTCCGCAAAATCAGCAGCTTCCATTTGCTGACGATCATTTGAACAGTGGTAGCAACCCCGCACCCTGGTAATTCTTCTTTTGTCAGCATAGCAATGTATTCTCCTAAAAGCAAAATAGAAATTGCACTCAAAATATAATGTAAGACACAAATTTATGCAATAGGTTACGAAAAGGTGACTGGGTCATAAAAAAGTGCCTACTTGTTTTGCCGGCGAAAGTCCATTAGGATAAAATTGCGAACGGGAAACAGGTTCGACAAATTGAAGCTGGAGGTAACAGCCATGGTACTTTCTAATCTGTCCGGCTGGGCCGGTTCTTCCTGCGGAGCATCCGACAAGCCTGCCGCTTGTGGTGCTGCTGACAAGCCGGAAGAAAAGCCCGCTGCCTGCGGCGAGTGCGGAAACGGCCTCCGATTTCCGCCCGGTCAGGCGAGAACGCAGAGGGCGAAGCTGGCGGATTTTTGTGGCGCGGCTGCGCCACAACACCAGCGCGGAGCGCCGGTCAACAGGGTTCAGGAAAGGCACTCCTCAACAAGCATCAGACCAGGGGGACAAGTGAACGGAGCAAAATTTGGGCCACGGGTCAATACTTGCTCTCACCTCTTTTTACATTGACAGCGTAAAGCCCATTTGCTATAATGCCGTGAAAAAGAATGGCCATATTGTTCTAATTTCAGTATTGGAGGTATTCATATGGCAAACTGCAAAAACGGAAACAAGTCTTTTAACGGCGCTTTGGGTATTTTAGGAGGCCTTTTCTAAAATCATCGTAAGAAAGGGCTGAGAAGTTTGCCCTTCCTGCGCGGCAGTCGGGCTTGTTTCACAAAACAACCCACTGATTCGTAAAGGAGAATGTAACTTCATGTTTGCAAAAAATTTAAAGGCATATTCTGTCTATCTGCTGTTCCGATTTGTCTTTTCCCTGGCGGTTTCTATGGCCACAGTGCTTTCTATCGTGTACTACCTGGAGGTGGTGCAGCTGGATGCTTTCCAGCTTGTCCTGGTGGGGACGGTTCTGGAGACCTCCTGATTTCTGTTCGAGGTACCCACCGGTGTGGTGGCGGACTTGTATAGCCGTCAGTGCTCGGTACTGATTAGAATGTTCCTCTACGGCCTGGGCTTTCTGATGGAGGGTGCGTTACCGTGGTTCGCGACGGTTCTGCTGGCCCAGGTTGTCTGGGGCTGCGGTGATACCTTTATCACCGGCGCTCTGGAGGCGTGGATTGCCTCGGAGGAAGAGGACAGGCCCATGGACAAGGTGTTCCTGCGGGGCAGTCAAATGGGGCAAATCGGCGGCATTCTGGGCGTGGTGCTGGGCACACTGCTAGGAAACATAAATCTGCAAATGCTTGTCATCTTGGGGGGCGGTTTGTGCTTGTTGCTGGGGCTGGTGCTGGTTCACATCATGCCTGAAACCAGCTTCTCCCCTGCTATTGAGGAACGGCAGGGCTTGCTTAAAGACTTTGTCTGCCTGTTCAAGCTCAACTTGGGCTTTGTGAAAGGCACACCTGTGTTGCTGGCGCTCTTAGCAATCACACTGTGCGGGGGACTTGCCAGTGAAGGCTTTGACCGGCTCTCCATCGCCCATTTTCTGGATGACACGGTGATACCCGTTATCGGGCCGCTGAACAGCGTCACTTGGTTCGGTGTTATCAGTCTTATCGGCAGCGGCTTAGGTATTCTGGCTTCTCAGCTGCTCATCGCCCACATGGAGCAAAAAGGGACTGCCAGCCGAACCAGTGTGGTGATGTCCGCCAGCGCCGGGTATATCCTGTGCTTGGTTCTCTTCGCGGTGGGGCGGAGCTTTTGGTTCATGTTGCTGGTGTTCCTGCTGGCGGGGCTTATGCGTACCATCAAGGAACCGGTGCTGGCCGCCTGGATGAGCGACCATGTGGAGGAGAAAATGCGCGCCACAGTCTTTTCCTCCAGCGGACAGCTGGACTCTTTCGGGCAGATCATCGGCGGGCCTATTGTGGGGCTGGTAGCCCAGCAGGTGTCCATACCCTGGGGGCTGGTCTGTACCGCTTTCCTGCTGTTGCCCGTGCTGTTCCTGGTGCCGGTGGCGGCAAAGAAGCGGGACTGATATGGCATAGTTCAGTTTACTGACGAACGGGAGATTACTTCCGCTCGTCTTCATTTAGTAGTGCAAAATTTGAGGACTCTTTCTTTCCTTATTTGGTATAGCGGAGGCGGCTGTCAATTCGACAAAATTTTCTTGTGATACCTTACCGTACATGAGCATTGGCAGCAGAAACCCCTTTGCGCCCATCGGCAATCATCATATCCTCATTGACGATGGCAGGGAGCGTAACAGCCGTCTTTCAGAATATCGCTCGCTAAAGAGCAAAACCACTCTCCGCTGAACGGCGGAAGCAGAAGGGGGGCATGGCCGTCGGCCATGCCCCCCCTTGAATGCCGCTTTATCCCAGCGCGGCGTGGAGTTACACCCAAAAGGTCGCCTTGCCCTCCTCAATGGCACGGTCAAGGTCAGCCTTGATTACCAGGGACTTGTCCAGCCCCATGTCCTCCACATACTGGTCGAACTCTGCAGACCTGCAGAAGAAATTCATGGCGTTTCAACAGGAGCCCGCCCAGTTGGACAGCTCCTCCAGCTGAAATGACAGGGCATACAGCCCCTCTGGCTCATATTTGGCCGCCCGGCCATCCTTCATCTCAATGTGGACGGGCGTGCCGCAGGCGGAACAGGCGGAGTCCACCACCGTGTCCTGGTGAAAGGTGAAGGTGGCGCCGATGGCGTCAATGGCACACATGGCGCAGAACTGACGGCCATCGGCCAGGGTGACATGGTGGCCGGTGGGCAGGGCGGACACAGGATAGATAAAGTTTACATCCCGGGTGTCCTCGTTGATCACCATACCGTCCCGCTCCAGCAGGACGGCTACAATTTCATCGTACTCGGCCTGATCCATAGACAGGGCATCCATAGCTTTCTGACGGTCATCGTCCAGGTTAAAGGTGTGCCCATTGCTCACAATGCTGTTGATGATAAACAGGCGCAGTTCATTTTGCCGGCCGTTAAACTTCCGGTGGACGTTCTGGCCGGGCTTGAAAGTCAACTCGCTCAATTCAAAAGCCTCCTTTCTCCTATGAATGAATCCCCAATATTCCCCTCAGCGGGCGGAAACATAAAGGGCCGGGCCGCCATCATAGCATCTCGATAAATGCCACAATGCGGGTGGTGAGCTGTCCCAGATCGGACTGGGAGTAATCGGTGTCCAAGGCCAGGAAGGGCACCCCCATCTCCTGGGCCAGCTTCTTGATCTCAAACCGCTCCACAATATAGGGCTGGCAGGTCTGGAGCTCAATCTCCAGGATGCCATCAATGTTGAACTCCTCCACCAGCTGGGGCAGCGTCTCCATCCGCTTGGTGTTGGGGGTCATAACGGCACAGCCGATGTTCAGGTACCGCTCAGCGATGGCGGCCATGATGTCCTCGGCCTGGGTGTCCACCAGATAGCGGGTGGGCTTGATGCCGCCGCAGTTCTCAAAGCAGACCACCACGCCGCCGTTCTCCTCCACCACTTTGACGGTCTTTTCCAGCACGCCGCCGATGGGGCATCCAGTGACCAGGATCCGCTTCTGGCCGGCGGGCACGGGCCGGGCGCCGGCGGCGTAGTCGGACTGGAGCTGGGCGGTGAGGGTGGTGAGCTTCCTCAAATTGTCCTGTAGATCGAAGCTGAAGCCCAGGCCGTCCATCAGCTTGTAGAGATCCAAGCCGGAGAAGGGCGGCGGGTCCAGCTTTTGCAGCTCCATCAGGGCGGTGCGGGCCCGGCGGAGCTGGTTGCGCAGTTCGGAGGCCTCCCGGAGCCTCTCGTCGGTGATCGCCACCTGGAACTTCTCCTCCAGAACACCCTTAAAGCGGTGGAGCTCCTTTGTCCACATCTCCAGGGTGTACTCCCGGTCGATGCCCTGGGGCAGCTGGAGGATGTACACATCTTTCAGGCGGCCCAGCAGCTCGTACATTTTCTTTTTGCCGTCGCAGGTGGTCTCCCCCACGATCAGGTCGGCGAAGTAAGTATACGGGCAGGTGTCGGATACCGCAAAGCCGTAGCTGGACTTGATGAGGGGACACAGATTCTTGGGCAGATCCTTCTCGGCGGCGGGGATGGGCTCCGGGCTCATGCCACACAGGCTGACGGGGTGGACACCGGCGGCGTCCATCAGCTCGCAGGGGGTAAAGGTACAGAAAGTCCCGGCAATGTGGCCACCGCTCTCCTTAACGGCCTTGGCCCGAAGAAAGCCCTCCTTGCGGGCCTGGGTAAACTCCTCAAACTGTGCGGGAAGCTGGTATTCGCTCATATAGGAAGACCTCCTTAGTCTTTTTTGATCTGATAGGCCGCGAGCGCGGCCCCGATAGCCCCGGCGTACCGGGCCAGCGGGCTGGAGATGACGGGGCGCCCCAGCTTTTTCGACAGGGATTCCAGGATATAGGGGCTCTCGCACAGCCCGCCGGTAAGGCAGCACTGGCCCTCGGCGGAGGAGAGACTGCCGTACTGGGAGACCACTTTGTTAACGATGGAGTCCACCACACCGTAGGCGATGTCCTCCTTGGCCGCGCCGCCGCCGATGAGGCTGATGACCTCGCTCTCGGCGAACACGGTACACATGGAGCTGATGGACACGCCGGAGCCGCTCCGGGCCAGCTCGCACAGCGTGCCCGGGTCCACGCACAGGGTGTTGGCCATGATTTCCAAAAACCGCCCCGTGCCGGCGGAGCATTTGTCGTTCATCAAAAAGTCCTGGACCACGCCGTCCGCCACGGCGATCACCTTGGTATCTTGGCCGCCGATATCAATGATAACGCATGGCCCGGAACCGAAGAGGAAGGCGCCGCCCCTGGCGTGGCAGGTGATCTCGGTCACCGCCTTTTTGGCGTAGGGCACGTTGAGGCGGCCGTAGCCGGTAGCCACACAGGGGGACTGGCCCGGGCGGTAGCCCGCCTGCTCCAGATGGTCGAAAATGGCCTGGGCGGCGCCGCCGCTGTTCCAGCCGGTGGGCATCACCAGCTGGTGGACCAGGTTCTCCCCATCCTCCACTACGGCCAGCTTGGCGCAGGTGGAGCCGATATCCACTCCGATACTATACATAAGTCCTCTCTCCTTGCCGTCTGCCCGGAAATAGGGTCATTTCAATGGGACCACCACACGGCTACCGCCGCCGTACTCCATGGAGTAAAAGCTATATTCCTCCCGGGCCATGCCCGAGCCGGCCAGCGCCTCTTTTACCCTGGGCAGCAGCTCCGGGGCGAAGCGCAGGGACAGGCCGCAGTGGGCGGCGATCTCCCGGGGAGTTGGCATCATGGGCGTCTCTATCTCCGCTTGGGCAAATGCCCGCTGGGCTGTCAGGGCCCCTTTGGCGCTGGAAAAGGCCGCCAGATAAAAGCCGCGTGTCTCCGCCATACCAGCCGGGGGAGGGTTAGTGGGCGTGCATGGGGGCCACAAAGGTGCCCTCGCCGGTATAGGGCTCGATGGGGCTCATGGTCTCGCTGCCGCTCTCCATCCACTTTTGTACCTTGCCCACCTGGCTGTTGTGGTCGATGCCGTCGATCTCCTCGGCCATGTGCAGCCAGTCGGCGTAGGTCATGCCCAAAGGCTGGATCTCATCAATACCGGCGTTGTCAATAAAGGTCTGAAAATCCTCAATGCCGCACTTGTCCAGCCAGCTCAGATCCAGGAAGCCTTCGGAGTCCGTGATCAGGGTACGCTCCTCCTCGGGCACGCCCAGGGCGTCATACCACTGTTCATAGTTGTTCATGTTCTCCTGGCTGATGGTCCAGCACAGGGTGCGGCCCTCGGCGTTTGTTTTCAGGTACATGGTGCGCAGGCCCACGGAGTCGGAGGTGCCGAAGGTGTTGGCGAACATCAGGCCGGCGCTGTAGGGGTGCTCATACATATACTTGATGCCCAGGCAGTGGGCCAGCACCAGGCGGGTGGTCAGCTCCGGATGCGCCTGGGCAAAGTCGGAGTTGATATAGTAGCCGCAGTGGATCCCCCAGCCGGTGGATTTGTCGGCCTTTACATCGGCGTGCCAGGCGGTGCCCACAATTTTTCCAAAGCCCTCCTCCTCCGCAATGGAGGCGTAGGGGTCACAGCAGGTGAAGATGTCCACCTGCCCGGCCCGCAGGGCCAGCATGGCGTCCTCATCCCCCATGGAGTTGCCCTGGTAGTAGGTGCCGATATCAGAGGGGATGCCCACCTTGTCGCAGATTTCCAGCCAGAAGGTGCTGTAGTTGGAACCCTCGCCCATGTCGATGCGGGTGCCGACTACCTCGTCCAGGGATTCGATTTCGGGGGCCACCACCATGTACATGGCCCCGCCCAAGTGGGAGCCGGCGGGCATCATGATCCGGGCGCCCTTGTTCACGTTTTGGATCAGGCCGCCAAAGCCGGCGTAGCCCACCTGCATATCGCCGGAGGCCATGGCGGTGGCCACCTGGCCGGTCTTGGTGATGTTGACGTTCAGGCCCAGGGCTTTATACAGACCGGTGTCCTGGCCAATGATGGCGGCAACCATGTGGTCGCAGTTGTTGTAGCCCATCTCGATCACCAAGTCCTTGTCGGCCTCGGGGATCTCAGGCAGGGCGTCAATGTAGGGGGCAATGGCCTCCTCCGGGTCATAGTCCACCTTGCCGCCGGTCTGGACGGCGCTGCCGCTCCCGCCGCTGCCTGGGGCGCCGGGCTTTGAGGGGCCCTCAGAACTGTCGTGACAGCCCGCCAGGGCGCTTACCGCCATCGCTCCGGCCAGGGCCAGAGCCAGCATTTTCTTCCAACTCATATCCTTCTCCTCTTTCTATATGCCTCATCCTCTCATGGAGAGCACACAATATTTCACGCGGCTGCCGCCGCTCCCGCCCGCCAAAGCGGGCAGGCCCTGCTCCCGACCGGGAGCTGTCCATTACGACCTTGACAAAACTGCCGTTTTGCCCTTACGCCCCACGCCTCCAGCGCAGCAGCATACCCTCCAGCACCAGCACAATCCGGTCCATAGAGAATCCCACAATGCCGGCCATAAACATATAGGCCATGATGGCGGTGGTATCCAGCTGGACCTGCGCGTCGTGGATCATAAACCCAAAACCGGTAGAGGTCGCAATGAACTCCGCTCAGACCACAGCGCCCCAGGCGCTGCCGATGGAGACCCGCAGCCCAGTGACCAGGCCGGCCATGCTGGAGGGGAACACCACGTCCGTGACGGTCCCCCAGCCGCTGGCCCCCATACTGCGCGCGGCGTTGTAGTAGTCGGGGCTGATCTCCTGCACGGCGCCCACGGTGGCCAGCAGGACGTTGAAGGTGGCCTGGAAGGCGATGATAAAGATGGTGGGGCCGTCTCCCAGCCCAAACCACACCACCGCCAGGGGCACCCAGCTCATGGTGGGGATCTGCCGCAGGGAGTTGATGAAGGGGGCCAGGGTATACATCGCCAGCTTGGAAAAACCCATAGCCGCGCCAATGGGGAACCCGATGACCGCCCCCCAGAACACCCCCACGGTGACCCGCCGCATGGTGATCGCCAGACTGCGCCAGACATACATATCCCCCAGGGCGTAGCCCATTTTACCCAAAATGTCCTCGATCATGGGGAATTTGAAGGAGTCGTCCACCCAGTGGGCGGCCAAGTACCAGACGACAATGATGCACGTCAGGGAAATAGCCAGGTTGCCGTAATAGGCCAGCCAACTCCGGACTGCTTCGGCCCGGTGTCCGCGGCGCTTTTCCTGGGTACCGCCGGACTTGACGAGCCCGTTTTTCTGTTGCGTCATATCTCCTTTGGTCACTTCCTTTGACCCCGACATACCGGGGCCGATGTGGATCTTTCGGCGGCCGGAATGCCGCCCGCCGCCTTAGAGGCGGCCCTCACCCCTGCCCTTCACCGAAAGGGGGGCGGAAGCCTGTTCCCAACTGGGAACTGTCCATTACGACAGCGCGCGGGTTGTTTCCCGCGGCCCGCTTACCGCTTCCAGCGGAGCAGCACGGTCTCCAGGAGCAGGACGAGCCTGTCCTGGGCAAATCCAAAGAGGCCCACCAGGGCCATGTAGGCCACCACGGTGTCAGTCCACAGATGGGCCTGGGCATAGCTGAGGATATAGCCAAAACCGTCGCTGGTCGCAATGAACTCCGCTCACATCACGGTCATCCAGGCCCCTCCCAGGGCCATGCGGACGCCGGTGACCAGGCCGGAGCTGCATCCAGGCAGTACCACGTCCAGCAGCACGTCCTTCTGGCCGGCCCCCATGCTACGTACAGCGTTGTAGTAGTCGGGGCTGATGTCCTGGACGGCGGCCACCACGTTGAGGATGACCACAAAGACGGTGCTGAAGGTGATGATGAAGATGGTGGGGCCGTCCCCCAGGCCGAACCAGATGATGGCCATGGGTACCCACGCGGTGATGGGGATCTGCCGGACGGCGTTGATGTAGGGGGCCAGGGTGCGCATGATGAAGGGGGAGAAGCCCATGGCCATCCCCACCGGGAAGCCGATGAGCACCGCCAGCCCCACCCCTTTCAGCACCCGGACCAGGGTGATCAAAAAGTGGCGCCAGAAGTAGTCCACATCCACAAGGGCCTCCCCGAACCGGGCCAGCACGTCCTCAATGTAGGGGAAGGTGAGGACGTAATTGACCTTGTGGGCGGCAAAGTACCAGACGATCAGGATGACGGCCAGACAGCCCCCAAAGGCCAGGTAGTAGGTCGTCGAGCCGAACATCCGCCTGAAATTCCGCCGGTCCCCGATGCGCACGGATGTTGTCATCCGCCGGATGTCTCTTTCGCCTTGATCCATAGCTTGTATTCATCGCCTCACTTTCTCGCTGGGCAGAGTATCGCTTACAGGGTGATGACCTGGTCGATGTTGGCCCCGGCCAGGGCGGTATATACATTGGGGAAGCAGCCGATACCGGCGGGGGCGATCAGCTTGTCGTCGATCTCCCGCTGGATGCAGCAGCGGTCACAGCACATCAGCAGCATCCCGGTCTTTTCAGAGAGAGCGGCCAGGCGCTTGGCGATGTCGTTGCCCTCCACCAGCATATAGCAGTTGTCAAAGAAGAACATCATGCCGGCTACCTCGGCCACATGGGTGCCCTTCTCCAGCTGGGGGATGATCATGTTCTCCAGGATCTCCCGGGCGTGCTCGGACTCAAACAGGTAAGCGACTTTCATAAAAATTTCCTCCCAAATAAATTTATTTCTTCTCACCACAGCGCCACTGGGTTGAGCGCAGGTAGTTCTCGTTCTTTCTCTTGGGGGCGGAGGTCTCCTTCTCCTCCCCTAAAATGTCCCGGCCCTCGTAGAGGCCGGCGCCGGTCTCCACATTTTGGATGAACTTCATCAGGTCCTTGTCCTCATCATTAAAGACCTCGCCATTGAGGGCCCGTTTCAGCACCTCAGTGAGCTGATCCATATAGGCGTGGTACCTGGGATCGGCACGGTCCCGGGGCCGGGGCAGGTCGATGGCCACGTCGGCCATGATCCGGCCGTAGTCCCGGGACATGACCACCACCCGGTCGCTGAAATAGATGGCCTCGTCCACGTCGTGGGTGACCATCATGGTGGTGACCTTCCTCTGCTGGAGCATGGCCTCCATCTGGATCTGGAGGAGCTTGCGCATCTGGAAGTCCACGGCGCCCAAGGGCTCGTCCATAAGCAGGATCTGGGGGTCGCAGGCCAGGCCCCGGAGGATTGCCACCCGCTGCTTCATGCCGCCGGACAGCTCGTAGATGTAGCTGTTGGCGCTGTCCTCCATCTGGGCGATGGACAGCAGCTCCTGGAGGCGGCGCTCCCGCTCGGCCTTGGGGATGCCCCGCTTTTTCATGGGGTACATGATGTTGTCCTTCACCTTCAGCCAGGGCAGCAGGGCGTAGTTCTGGAACACGAAAGCCCGGTCAGGGCCGGGCTTGGTCACCGGCTGGCCGTTGACCAGCACCTGTCCGGAGTCCGCCTTCTGGAACCCGGCGATGATGGTCAGCGTGGTGGTCTTGCCGCAGCCGGAGGGCCCCACCAGGCTGACAAACTCCCCCTCGTTGACCTCAAAAGAGATGTCTTGCAGGACCAGCTTGCGCTCCTTTTTCCCGCCCTTGCCTGCAAAGGATTTTGTGATACCTTGCACAGAGATCGACATATCAGATCTGTTCCTCGTTTCTCAGTTTGTTCACCTATTCCGGCAGGTAAAGGAATTTCAGCCGGACGTCCTCCCAGAACTGGTCGCTCATGCCATACAGCTCCTGGATGGTCTCCCTGTCGTTGAGGGCCTCGGCTGTCTCATTGTAATACCGGAGAAAGGTCTGGAACTGGTCGGTGCCGGTGATATCGTCCCGCACTACCAGGCAGTAGGACACATAGTCCTGGTCGCAGACCCTGGTGTAGTTGTACTGGGGAAGCTGGAAGGCCCGGGCGATGTCCATCACCGCCCCGTCCACCTGCTTGTCCTCAAAGGCGTAGAGGATCGAGGTGGCGGACACCTCCCGGGGCTCCCCCGCCTGGGGGTACCCCTCCCGCACCAGCCGGGCCAGATGCTCCCGCTTCATGGGGATGGCTATGGTCTGGATCTCCGAGGGCTCCTTCCAGTAGCCCAGCACCTCGCCGTTCATCACCACCGGGCCGTAAATGGAGAACCCCTCGTTCTGGTTGACGATGGCGGTAGAGATGTGGGTGCAGTAGAAGCCCATATCCGTGTCCTGGGCCAACAGGGACCACTGCCCGGCGTTGGAACAGCAGTCAATGAACAGGTAGGAGTCCAGATCCTGAGCGCCGTTATGGATCAGGCCGCCGTGGCCATCGGCCTCATAGCGGGCCAGGATCCGCTCAGTGAGCCGGCCGGTAATGTCGTCCCCCACGCCGATGACCAGCTTGGGTTCCTCCTCTCCCTGGGAGGTGAGCCAGGGCACCCCGAAGGACAGGGCCAGCCCCAGAACCAGGGCGGCGGCCCAAAAAATTGCCCCTCGTTTGATTGCGTCCACAGATTTCCTCCTCAGCAGCAGTCCTCCATGCCCTCGCCGAACAGGTTGATCAGCGCGCCATCAATCATGCGGTAGATGGCATAGCCGATCTCCCCGTCCTTCTCCCCGGTGAGCACAAATTCCAGCGGCGGCTCCTTGTCCATCTCGAAAAAACGGATGGTCTGG
Organism: uncultured Oscillospiraceae bacterium; assembly: GCA_910577805.1. Taxonomy (GTDB): domain Bacteria; phylum Bacillota; class Clostridia; order Oscillospirales; family Oscillospiraceae; genus Lawsonibacter. The sequence goes on from CAJTOE010000043.1 coordinate 13,413, forward strand.
TTCTCAATAGGGGCGGGGGTGGGCTCGGTGATGGTGTAGATGCCATCGCCTTGGTTAATTAGGGCTACCATCCAGTTCTTCCGGCCCTCCTCCGGGTTGTGGTAAATCACCACCAGGTCGGCCTGGCCATCGTCGGTCAGGTCATCCTCACAGGCCAATATAATCTCCCGGCCGGGGACTTGCTCCTCATAGTACAGCAGGCCTGGGTGATCTTCGGGCACCGGCTCGGCGTAGATAATACCGTTGCTGCCCTTGGCCTCCTCCGCCTCCAGGGCCAAGAGGTGTTCCCGCAGGAAAAATCCCCCCACGACCCCCGCCGCCGCCAGGGCCAGGATGAGCCACAGGGGCATGGAATGCTTTCCCGGAATTTTATTTCCTTCCCTCATGGCGGTCCTCCCATCAGGCGGGGCTGGCTCCCTGGCGTGCCCGGCGGATCCGGCCGCGCAGGGCAGACAGCCCGGCGTACAGGGCGTAACACACCAGCACAGCGGTACAGGCGTACTGCAGCCATTCCGGGCCAGTGTGGATCAGGGCATTGGCCATAGAGATGGAGCTGGTGGCGGCGTCGAAGTCCAGCACCGGGACGAAGTTTGGGAAAATCTGGTTTGTGATGTAGCCCACAAAGTTAGAGATCACCACCACCAGACCGAAGTACATCAGCATGGCCCGCTTCCCGATGGTGCGGTGGATCGTGATCAACTCCGAGATATTGGTGGCGGCCCCCGCCATCAGAAAGGTAATCGCCACGCCGGGGGCGGCGCCGCTGGCCACAATGGCGGCGATAAAGGGGATGTGCCCCACCGCGCACACATACATCACGGCGGCGATCACGGTGATCCCCAGAAGGGACACAAAGCCCGGATTGCCCAAATACCGCTGGATGGCGGTCTGGGGCACCAGGCTGAAAATCAGGGCGGCGGTGAGCATCCCCAGCACGGTGTACTTGCCGATCATCAGGGCCAGCTCACTGAAGGACCAGCGCAGGCCATCCACGATCCGCTGGAAAAAGGTAGGTTTCTCCATCTGGAGGACAATCCGCCGGGGGGCATCCTCCTCCCGTTTCAGGTAGAGTTCCTCACCGGCAAAACGGTTGGACACCAGGCCGATAATCATAGGGGCCACAAAACCGGTAATCACATAGACAGCGGTGATTTTAGGGCCCAGCAGGCCGTAGCTGAGGATGATGGCGATGGGGTTGATCATGGGGGACGAGGTCATAAAGGCCAGGGTGGGCCCCAGGTACGCCCCGGAGTGGTACAGCCCGATCCCCAGGGGGATGCTCCCGCAGCTGCAAATCGGGATCAGCATCCCAGTGAGGGTGGCCCACAGCACGCCCCGGACCCGGGTAGTGCCCAGGCTGCTGCGGTGCAGGGCCTCGGGGGTCAGGAACTCGTGGAGGCAGCCGGCCACAATGAGGCTCAGGATCATCCAGCCGGACGCCCCGTTGAGCATATTGACCGCCGACTTGACCACCGTCCACAAAAAGTCGAAAAACGCGCTCATGCTTTTTTCAGCGCCTCCTCAAAGGCATTTCGCACCGCGCTCTTGCTTAGCTTGGTGACTGCCTTGCTCTCGTTGATGACCAGCATGCTGGAGGAAACCGCGCCGTATTTGGCCACGTATCCGGTGTCCACACCGGAGCGGTAGACGACCACTTCCAGCTGGCCGTCATACTCTTTCGCCAGGGATCGAACCAATCCCTCGTAGACCTCACATCACCCGCAGGCGCTGATGTATTCGATGCAGGGGGGCTTCATCCCTCTCCCTCCTCCGCTTTTTCATTGTGATATGCCATGTCCCCTTGGGCGCCAGTACACGCGCAGGGGCACAATATATCGCACAAAAGAATATCACGAACATTTCCCCGTGTAAAGGTTGTTATTTATCATATTTTTCCCCGCTTTTAACACATATCTTGAAATCAAATAAGTCTATTCCACACAGCTCCGATAGAATTTTTCAATAAATAAACCGCCTGTCAAACAGGCGGTTTATGCGCGGAGCGTCAGAAACATGGAGTCTCTCCTAGGCCCCTTTCTCCTTCCAGCGGGTGTGTGATCACGCATGGGCATGCCCGCTAAGAAGATTTCTTCCTGGCTTATCCCCACCGGCCGCAGAGGGAACCCCAATAAAAACTTCGTAATTTGGACACTCCCCTCTATCTCGCCAGCTCCAAAGATAAAAATTCACCCGGGCCACGACATGCGCCCGGGTGTTTTCTCAATAGACCTCTTGCGAAATTAAGCAAGGCGGTCAAAGTTGCAGATAGCGGCAATCAAGGAAAAGCGGAGAGCAAAGCGCTTTCTGCGGTTACGGTAACGCTCCGAGAGGATACGA
>CAJTOE010000044.1 GCA_910577805.1 uncultured Oscillospiraceae bacterium
GCGGCAAGCTTCTTCATCAGGTTGTACTTTTTCATAGTTGTTTCCTCCAAATTTTAGATTTAGGCGGCAGATGGTCCCCGGTTCGGGGAATAAAAAAATGGCACCTTATCCCACATGGGACAAGAGCCAAACTCCTGCGATACCACCCAAATTGACGTTTTGGAAAAACGTCCACTCGCTTCACGCGCCATCACGCGTGCCCGATGGATAACGGGTGGGGCCCCGTCGGCATCTACTTGGCCAAAGCCGTTCAAGCCGCCCTCGAAAGTCCATTCACCTGACCGCTCCCCGTCCTGATCCCACCACCCAGGACTCTCTGAAGGTTTGCCGCGCCGGTTACTACTCTTTCTCGCAGGTTTCGTGGATTTACTTGTTGGCGCTATTATAGCCGCCGGAGCCCCCGTTGTCAAGCCTCAATTTTCAAAAACCGCAATTTTCCTTCCGGGAGATACCCCGCCTCCCAGACCGCGGCCAGGGTAGGCAGGTCCGTGATTTCGTCAAAGCAGGGCCGAAACCCGTTCAGGTCCAAGCCGTCCGCCCGCAGAGAAAACACTTCGCCGCCCCAGGCGGGCCGCTCTCCGCCCAGCCACAGGCAGACGGGGGTAGGCTCACCGGCCGGCCGGACAGGAAGGCCCAGCTCCCACTGGAGCTGCCGGGCCAGCTCCTCCCCGCCGGAGGAGGCGCACAGAACGAGGCCGCGGACCTGGGGAGCCAGGAGCCGGGCGGCTTGGGTGAAATCCCGGTCCACCCGCTGGGCGCATAAACCCACCACCGACTGCCTGGGGGCAAGCCCCTGGTGTTCCAGGGCGGTCAGGGCCAGCTGCGCCCCCTGGGCACGGAGAAACGGCGCCGGGTCCACCGGACGCAGGCCCCGTTTTTGCAGCCGGTCCCAGTGGGGGAAGGCTTCTGGTGCAAGCACCCGGCCTACGCCTCTGCGGCGGAGGAGCCGGACGGCTTTTTCCAGTCTGTGAGGCCCCAGCCAGCCGGTGGGGTCCGCCCGGACCTGGTACAGGTTCAGTCCCTTGATCCGGTCCCGCTCCAAGCGGATGGGAGCACGTTCTCCCGGTGTTAGAATCAGTCTGCCCAGCATTTGTCCAACCTCCCTGCAAGCTTGTCTGTTATGTATATGCGCCTGATTTTCAAGATATGCGGTGCAGGAAAGTGGGGGGAACACCTCACAAATCACAGGCTTTTTCCGATTTGCATATTGAGTATTGTGCCAGATTGTGCTAAAATACAGAGCTAGTGTATAAAATAGGGTGAGAATACTTTTTCCTGCTTGAAGGAGTTGTGTTGTATCCATGAAAATTGTTGTGCTGGCCGGCGGGCTTTCGCCGGAACGTAATGTTTCCCTGTCCTCTGGTACGATGGTGTCGGAGGCCCTCCGGGCCAAGGGGCACCGTACTGCCATGGCGGACCTGTTTTTCGGCGTGAATTCCGGTGCGGACCTGGAAGCCCTTTTTGACGCGCCCTTGTCCCAGGAGTATAAGCGCATCAGCCCCAAGGCCCCGGACCTGAACGCCATCCGGGCCAGCCGGAAGGACCAAAGCCCCAGCGCCATCGGACCCAGAGTATTGGAGCTGTGCCAGATGGCGGACCTGGTCTATCTGGCGCTGCACGGGACCTGCGGCGAGGACGGACGGGTCCAGGCCGCGCTGGATTTGCTTGGGGTGCCCTACACCGGTTCCGGCTGTCTGGCCTCCGCCATTGCGATGGATAAGGATTTGACCAAGCGGCTCGTGGCGGACCGGGTGACCACCCCGCGGTGGCAGACGGTCACGGTCACGCCGGAAAATCTGGAGCAGCTCACCCAGGAAACGGAGCTCCCCGTGGTGGTGAAGCCCATTGACAGCGGCTCGTCCATTGGAGTGTACATCGCCAAGACCCGGAGGGAGCTGGCCCACGGCCTGGAGGAGAGCATCCGGATGGGGGGGCGCACGGTGCTGGAGCAGTATATTCAGGGCCGGGAGATCCAGGTTGCCATTTTGGACGGCAAGGCCCTGCCGTCCATCGAGATCATTCCCAGTGATGACAGCTTTTACGATTATGAGAACAAATACCAGCCCGGCATGGCCCAGGAGGTCTGCCCGGCGGAGATCCCCCCGGAGTGGGAAGCGCGGCTGGGCCGGGACGCCCTGGCGGTGTTTGAGACGGTGGGACTGTCGGTCTACGCACGGGCGGATTTTATCGTCCCTCCCGACGGGACTCCCTATTTTCTGGAAATCAATACCCTGCCCGGTATGACGCCCACCAGTCTGGTCCCTCAGGAAGCGGCGGCAGTGGGCATTGACTACGAGAGTCTTTGTCAAATCATTGCGGACGTATCTCTGGAAGTCCGAAAAGGAGGCGGTTGAGCGTGGAGGCAATCACACTTTCCCAGCTCATTCAGGCGGTCAGCGGAGAACTGGCCGGAGAATTTTCTGCTTTGGAGGCCCCCATTTTCGGGGTGGACACCGACAGCCGGACCATTCATCCCGGTTCCCTGTTCATCCCGCTGGTAGGGGACCGGTTCGACGGCCACGCCTATATCGAGAGCGCCCTGTCCGCCGGAGCGGTGGGCTGTATCACCGCCAAGGACCCCGTGAATCCCCGGCCCGACCGGTTTTACGTCCGGGTCCAGGACACGGAAAAGGCGCTGGGGGCCTTGGCCTCCTGGTATAAGACCCTGTTCCCCATTCCCTTTCTGGCGGTTACCGGCAGTGTGGGCAAGACGACCACCAAGGACATGCTGGCGGCAGTGCTGGGGGTCCGCTACCGGGTGATGAAGACCGCCGGAAACCACAACAACAATGTGGGGATGCCCCTGACTTTGTTGGAGCTGAACCGCTCCCACCAAATCTGCGTACTGGAGATGGGAATGGACCGGTTCGGGGAGATTGACTACCTGGGCGGGCTGGTCCAGCCGGACGTCGGCATCATTACCAACATCGGCGACGCGCATATTGAGCGTCTGGGCAGCCGGGAAAACATTTTCAAGGCCAAGTGTGAGCTGCTTCCCCATGTAAAGGAAAATGGCTTGCTGGTGCTGAACGGAGATGACGAATTTCTCACCACGCTCCGGGGGAGCACCAGCGTGCCTACAGTTTTTTACGGCAAAGGCGAGGGGCTGGAGTACCAGGCCCAGGTCACCGGGGGAGACGGGACCAGCCACATCCACTGCCGGATGCGCACTCCCCAAATGGACCGGGAGGTCAAGATACCCGCCCTGGGGGACCACATGATTTACCCGTCTCTGATTGCCGCCGTGGTTGGGGAGCGCTTTGGCCTGAGTCCGGACGAGATTGAGGAGGGCATCTCCCGGTTTGTCCCCACCCGGATGCGTATGAATCTGCTGTGCCGCCGGGACCATATCACCATTCTGGACGACACCTACAACGCCAACCCCCAGTCCATGCGGGCGGCTATTCAGGTCCTGGCGGACAGCCAGGGGGAAAACAAGGTCGCGGTGCTGGGAGATATGTTCGAGCTGGGTCCCTTCGCGCCCGCCCTGCACACCGGTGTGGGTGAGTGTCTGGGCAAGGCGGGGGTCAACTGTCTGGTGGCGGTGGGCGACCTGGCGGCGCACATCGCCGAGGGGGCCAAAAGCTCCGGCGTACCGGAGGTGTACCACTGTCAGACAAAGGAGGAGGCCAAGCTGATTTTGGAGCGCCTGATCCAGCCGGACAGTGTTTTTCTGGTAAAAGCCTCCCGCGGCATGAAAATGGAGGAGCTGTCTGCATTCCTGACAGAGCTGACCCTGGAGAAATAGGAGAAATAAATGATTCGACCGCTGAAAGAGACAGAATACGGTTTGCTGGATTCCTTTCTGTATGAAGCAATTTTTGTTCCGGAAGGAATGCAGCCGCCTCCGCGCAGCATCCTCTTGAATCCGGAACTGCAAGTATATGTGTCCGGATTTGGGACCCAGGAGGCGGATACCGCTTTTGCGGCGGAGAAAAACGGCAGAGTCATTGGCGCAGCCTGGGCCAGAATAATGGAGGACTATGGGCATATCGACGAACAAACCCCGTCGCTGGTCATTGCGTTGCTGCCGGAATATCGAAACCAGGGTGTCGGAAGGGCGCTTTTGACTGAACTAGTAAGCGCTGTAAAGGAAAAAGGCTTTTCACAAGTCTCGCTTTCGGTCCAGAAAGCGAACTGGGCGTTTCACCTCTACCAGCGGGTCGGATTTGAAATTGCCTGGGAAACAGAGAACGAATATGGAATGGTTAAGGATTTACGAAAGAGGACCCAATCATGATTGACATTTCCGTTGCCAACTTGGTCAAGGAGTTTGAGGTTGGCACAAAAATATTAGACGGACTAACGTTTCAGGTGGATACCGGCGAGCGGGTGGGCCTGCTTGGCCCAAACGGCTGCGGTAAAACCACCCTTCTGCGGATTCTGACTGGTGTGTTGGACTGCGACGAGGGGGAGGTTATGACCGCCCCCGGCAAGCGCATGGGGCTGATTTCCCAGATTCCCGTCTATCCCGTCGGCTACACGGTAGAGGATGTATTGGATACTGCCTTTACACCCCTGCGGGAAATGGAAGAAGAGATGCAGAAGCTCTCGGCACAGATGGAGCAGGGGGCAAGCGATTCCGCTTTACTGCATCGCTACGACAAGCTGTCCACGGCCTTTCAGGCGGGCGGCGGCTACGAGACGGATACCCGGAAAAACAAGGTCGCCAACGGCCTGTCCATTTCCGCCGCCATGCGGGAGCAGCAATTTGACCAGCTCTCCGGCGGGGAGAAAACCCGTGTCAACCTGGCCCGCCTGATTCTGGAGGACACCGATATCCTGCTGCTGGACGAGCCGACGAACCATTTGGATTTGCGGGCTACCGAGTGGCTGGAGGAGTATTTGGAAAAATTCAAGGGAACGGTGCTTACCGTCTCCCATGACCGGTATTTTTTGGATAAAGTGGTGGACCGGGTCATTGAGATCAAAGAGGGCAAGGCAGAGTTTTACGCCGGAAATTACAGCTTTTATGCAGTAGAAAAAGAGCGCCGCTACGAGGAACAGCTAAAGCAGTACGAAAAGGAGCAGGCCAAAATTCAGCAGCTGGAGAAGGCGGCGTAACAGCTTCGGATTTGGGCCTACTCCGGCAATGATAAGATTTTCAAGCGTGCCCAGTCCATGGAAAAGCGCATTGAGCGTATGCGGGTCACCGACCGCCCCAAAAAGCAGCGTAAAATGCAGGTCCGGTTCGGCGAACGGGATTTCCGGGGAGACGAGGTCCTTACCCTAAAAAATCTCTCCAAGGGCTTTGGGGACCGGACTTTGTTTTCCGACGTGAACCTGGAGGTGGCCGGAGGAGAGCGCATTGCCCTCATTGGCGACAACGGCACTGGCAAGACCACACTGCTGAAAATCCTCCTGGGAGAGGAGCTGCCGGACGGCGGAAAGCTCCGGTTTGGGCCGACTGTAAAGGTGGGTTACTTGCCACAGCATGTCCACTTTGACCACCCGGAACGCTCTCTGGTCAATACGTTGATTTACGATTTGGACTGCACCGCCCAGACCGCCCGGAACCGTTTGGCTTCCTTCAACTTCCGGGGTGAGGACGTGTTCAAGCCCGTATCTACTCTGTCCGGCGGAGAGCAGAGCCGCCTGCGGCTGTGTATGCTGATGGATGAGAAAATCAATCTGCTGATTCTGGACGAGCCTACAAACCACCTGGACATTCAGAGCCGGGAGTGGATCGAGGAGGCGGTGGAGGAATACGAGGGCAATCTGCTCTTTGTCTCCCATGACCGCTATTTTATCGACCGCTTTGCCAGCCGGGTCTGGCAGCTGGAGCAGGGGCAGATTTCGGATTTTAAGGGGACCTACCAGGAGTTTTTAGAGGCCAAACAGCGCAAAAAACTGCCGGAACCGGCGGTGGAGGCGCTGCAGAAGGTCAAAAAGGACAAGCCCAAGCGTCCCGGCGGCACGAAAAATCTGGAGAAAGAGGTGACCGCCGCCGAGCGGGCCGTATCCAAGGCAGAGGAGGAGTTAAAGGGCCTGGAGGAGCAAATTGAAGCGTCCGCCGCCGATTATGTAAAGCTCCAGGAGCTTTACCAGCAGCGGGAGACAGTGGAAGCGGAGTTGATGCAGTTGTACGAGAACTGGGAGGCATTGTCCGCCCAGTTGGAGGAGGCCAGAGGATGAGTAAGATACTAAAAAGAGAGATTCACAGCTACAAAGGCCGCAAAATGCCCCTCTGGCTGAAAATCGTTCTGGGGATATTTTTGGTGGGAGCCGTCATTTTTGCTCTGCTGTTGGGCCAGGTCCTGGGCGGGGCCAGGGACGAGCTTCGCGGAGAACCCAACGCCATGATTATTTTAGGCTGTCAAGTGAAACCATGGGGGCCGTCGATCCTGCTCCAGGACCGGTTGGATGAGGCGCTGGAGTACTTAGCGGACCACCCGGATATGCTCGTGGTGGTGTCCGGCGGCCAGGGGAGCGACGAGCCTACCAGCGAGGCCCAGGCGATGGCGGATTATCTGGAGGAGCACGGCTTTGCCCCGGAAAATATCCTGCTGGAGGACCGCTCCCACAACACGATGCAGAATTTTGCCTACTCCAAGGAAGTGCTGGAACAGCATGGGTATGACCTGGAGCAGGGGATTGTGGTGGTGTCCAACGGCTTCCACCTGACCCGTGCCCGGATGCTGGCGGGCCGGGCGGGCTTTGTGGAGGTCTCCACGTTGGCCGCGCCCTCCAGCCATCTGCCCTCCCGGCTCCATATGTACGTCCGGGAGCCTTTGGCGCTGGTAAAATCCTTCCTCTTTGACCGGTTTGCATAATTTATTGAGAAGGGCGTGACAAATATGAACATACTCCCGGCGATTGATTTAAAGGATGGCCAGGTGGTCCGGCTGTACAAGGGCGATTTCGGCACCGTCCACCAGGTGGCTCAGGACCCGCTGGAGACAGCACGGCAGTTCGCCCAGGCCGGAGCGGTCTGGGTCCATATGGTGGACCTGGATGGTGCGAAGGACGGCGTGCGGCAAAACAGCGAGCTTGTCCGGCAGGTGGCGGAGCAGTCCGGCCTGCAAGTGGAGCTGGGGGGCGGCATCCGCTCCATGGAGGACCTGGAGGCGGTGTTCGAGCTGGGCGTCAGCCGGGCGGTCATCGGCTCCGCCGCAGTCAGCCACCCGGAGCTGGTGCGGGAAGCGGTCCAGCGCTTCGGGGAAAAAATCGCGGTGGGCATCGACACCCAGAACGGCCGGGTGAAAACGGCTGGCTGGGTGGAGGACTCCGGACTGGATTACCTGACCTTTGCAAAGCAAGTGGACGCAATGGGTGTAAAGATAATTATCTTTACAGATATAGATACGGATGGGGCACTCTCCGGGCCGTCCTACAGCCGGTTGGAGGAGCTGCAAAACGCGGTTTCCTGCCAGATCATTGCCTCTGGCGGGGTGTCGTGCAGCGAGGATTTGGTCAGGCTGCGCGAAATGGGGCTTTATGGGGCCATCGTGGGCAAGGCCTATTACACAGGCCAGGTGGATTTAGCGGAGGCGGTGAAGCAATGTTAGCCAAACGAATCATTCCCTGCCTGGATGTGCGGGACGGACGGGTGGTCAAGGGCGTTAACTTCGTCAACATCCGGGATGCCGGAGACCCGGTAGAGCTGGCAAAATTCTACTCGGACCAGGGGGCGGACGAGATCGTTTTTCTGGACATCACCGCCACCAGTGATGCCCGGAACACCGTGGTCCATGTGGTGGAGCGTACAGCGGAGCAGGTATTCGTTCCCTTGACCGTGGGGGGCGGTATCCGGACCCTGGAGGATTTTCATAAGCTTTTACGGGCGGGGGCGGATAAGATTTCGGTCAACTCCGCTGCTGTAAAGGATAAGACCTTGATTTCCCGTGGAGCAGAACGGTTTGGCAGTCAATGTGTTGTGCTGGCAATCGACGCCCGCCGCCGGCCGGACGGCACCTTTGAGGTCGTGACTGCCGGGGGGCGCAATGCCACAGGCCTGGACGCGATTGCGTGGGCCAGAGAGGGGGAGCGTCTGGGGGCCGGAGAAATTCTGCTGACCTCCATGGACGCGGACGGCACCAAAAACGGCTTTGACCTGGAGCTGACCAGGGCGGTGACCGAGGCAGTTTCCATTCCGGTGATCGCCTCCGGCGGCTGCGGCAGTTTGAACCACTTTGCGGAGGTCTTTCGGGAGACCGGCTGTGACGCGGCTCTGGCGGCGTCGCTGTTCCACTTTGGCGAGCTGACCGTCCCCCAGGTCAAGCAGTATCTCAAAGAACAGAACATCCCAGTGAGGTGAAGAGCATATGTTTGATTTGGACCAGTTATTTCAAAAATCGGAGCTTATCCCGGTGATTATCCAGCACGCGGACACCAACGAGGTATTGATGCTGGGATTCACCAACAAGGAGGCGGTGGAGCTGACCTTAAAGACCAAGACCGCCTGGTTTTGGAGTCGCAGCCGTCAGGAGCTGTGGAACAAGGGGGCTACATCGGGAAATTTTCTGCACGTTCAGCGAATCATGACCGACTGTGACACAGACACGCTGCTGTATTTCTGCTATCCGGACGGCCCCACCTGCCACACAGGAGCAAAGAGTTGCTTTTTCCGAAAAATTGAGGTATAATACAGCATAGTTCAAATTTTCAAGGAGGTGGTGCTGTGAGCGACACACTAAAACACCTCTACCAGGTGGTAGAGGACCGGCAGAGCAACCCCCAGGAAGGCTCCTATACCTGCTATCTGCTGGATAAGGGGCTGGATAAGATTCTGAAAAAAGTAGGGGAGGAGTGTTCTGAGACCATTATTGCCGCAAAAAACGGCGTGCAGGCGGAGACGGTAGGGGAAATTTCCGATTTGCTCTATCATCTCACGGTTATGATGGTCAAACAGGGGATTCCGCTGGAGGCCGTGCTGGAGGAGCTGGACCAGCGCAGCGCCAAAATCGGAAACCTGAAGCAATTCCATATCAGTGACCACAATACTTGATGTTCAAAAGGAGTGTGCAGTATGAGCTTTGATCCCTATGAATTTGACCGCAGTTTGGGCCAGGTCCAGGAAACCCAGGGACAGTACACCGTAAAAACCTTTTTGTGGGTCGTGCTGGGCCTGCTGATTACCTTCGGCGTGGCTATGCTGGGCTGGGTGACCAATCTGACGTTGATTGCCCTGATTCATTTCCCCTATATCATGCTGGTTACGACCATCGTGACCTTTGGACTGGCCCTGACGATGTCGCTTCGCATCGAGAAAATGCGCGTAGGCACCGCCATTGCAATGTTTATCATTTTTGCCGTGGCTGAGGGCTGCATGATGTCCACCATTTTGTATGTATATCAGTTTGGCAGTGTGATTTTCGCGTTCCTGGCGGCGGCACTGTATTTCGTTCTGCTGGCGGCTTACGGACACTTCACCAAGACCGATTTGAGCGGCCTGCGGCTCATTTTGATTTCCGGCCTGCTGTTTGTAGTCCTCTTCGGCATTGTGAGCAGCTTTATTCCCGGCTTTGGCGCGATGGACCGGATCATGTGTCTGGTGGGTATCGCCCTCTTCTTGGGTTACACCGCTTATGATACCCAGAAGATCAAAGCGTATTATCAGTATTATTCCGGCTACCCGGACCTGCTGGCCAAGGCCTCCATTTTCTCTGCGCTGCAGTTGTACCTGGACTTTTTGAACCTGTTCCTGCGTCTGCTGCGCTATATGGGCAAGCGGAACAACTAAAAGAGTGGCATAGGACTGGCCCGTTCCCACATACCCTTTTACAAAAGGGGGATTTGTATGGAAACGACGATTGCAGACCTGCGCTGGAAGGAAGTTATCAGCGTAGCGGACGGCACCCGCTTCGGCTATGTAGAGGATATGGAGGTTGACATGGAGAGCGGACAGGTCCGCTGTTTGGTGGTGCCGGGCCGCAGGCGGCTGTTTGGCCTGCTGGGCCGGGAGGACGACCGCTATATCCCCTGGGGCACGGTGCGCCGCTTTGGGGAAGATATCATTTTGGTGGAAGGGGAGCCTCAACTGCGGGCACTCCGCCGCCGGAGATGAGCGCAAAAAAAGCCGTGGGTTTCCGCCCACGGCTTTTTCTATTTACAGAACCCTTTTTTGACAATATCCTCCTGTACCCCTAAACGGTCAGAGATTCGATCAATATCTTCCCACATAAACTGAATATCGTTTTTGATTTGCTCTACGTCTTTGTGCAGTGCGGCTTGTCCCGCCTCCAGGTTAGCCTGCCCAGTTTTTAAGTCGGAAATATCCTGCTGCATCTGGGTCAAATCTTGTTGCATGCGGGTCAAAATCTCCAAAATCTTTTCTTCATTACTCATAGCCAGCCCCCCTTTTTATATAGCCTATCACAAATGAGAATAAGTGTCAAACAAAATCCGGAAAACTACTTGCATTTTGGAGAACAATGTGCTAGAATACCAGAGCATTACGCATGGGATGCCGATGCTCCGCCCTGTGTTCCGGTCAAGCCGGGATTGGCGGGGGAGATGAAGCGCCCAGAGGTAAGAAACTAAAATTTTAGGAGGAAACAAACAATGGCAGTCGTATCTATGAAACAGCTTCTGGAGGCAGGCGTCCACTTCGGACACCAGACCCGCCGCTGGAACCCCAAAATGGCCACCTACATCTACACCGAGCGCAACGGGATCTATATCATTGATCTCCAGAAGACGGTGAAGAAGCTGGAGGAGGCCTATGATTTCGTCCGCTCCCTGGGGGAGAAGGGCGAGACCATCCTGTTCGTGGGCACCAAGAAGCAGGCCCAGGAGGCCATCAAGGAAGAGGCCGGCCGGGTCGGTATGTACTACGTCAACGCCCGCTGGCTGGGCGGTATGCTCACCAACTTTAAGACCATGCGGGGCCGTGTGGACCGCCTGAATCAGCTCAAGCGGATGCAGGCTGAGGGCACTTTCGACATGCTGCCCAAGAAAGAGGTCATGAAGCACCTGGGCGAGATTGCCAAGCTGGAGAAGTACCTGGGCGGCGTTACCGAGATGAAGAAGCTGCCCGGCGCGCTGTTCGTCGTGGACCCCCGCAAGGAGCGCAACGCCATCAACGAGGCCCGCAAGCTCCACATCCCCATCGTGGCTATCGTGGACACCAACTGCGACCCCGATGAGATTGACTATGTGATTCCCGGCAACGACGACGCGATTCGCGCCATTAAGCTGATTTCCGGCGTGATGGCCAACGCCATCCAGGAGGGCAAGCAGGGTCAGGACGAGGCTCCCGCGGCGGAGGAAGCCCCTGCGGAGCAGCAGTAATTTTTAACGATACGATTCAGGAGGTAATATATTATGGCTTTCAGTGCGAAGGATGTACAGGCCCTGCGGGAAATGACCGGCGTGGGGATGATGGATTGTAAAAAGGCTCTTGCCGCCGCCGACGGCGACAAGGACAAGGCTATCGAGTGGCTGCGGGAAAAGGGCCTTGCTGCCCAGACCAAAAAGGCCGGTAAGATTGCCGCTGAAGGCGTGGCTTACGCCATCGTGGATGAGTCCGGTGTGGGCGTGGTCATCGAGGTCAACTCCCAGACTGACTTCGTGGCAAAGAACGAGGTGTTCCAGGACTTTGTCAATAATCTGGCTGCTATTGTCGCTAAGGAGAACCCAGCTGATGTGGCCGCGCTCCAGGAGTGCAAGTACCCCGGTGAGGACCGCACCGTTGCCAATGTGCTGGCGGACAAGGTGCTGTCCATCGGTGAGAATATTCAGATTCGCCGCTTCGTGCGCTACGCCGAGGGCGTGAACGTGCCCTATATCCATGCGGGTGGTAAGGTCGGCGTGCTGGTCAACATGGAGGTTGAGGGCATCGAGGCCGACAAGGTGGTCGAGCTGGGCAAGGACGTGGCAATGCAGATCTGCGCCATGAATCCCGGTTTCCTGGACAAGTCTGACGTGGAGCAGGCTACCCTGGACAAGGAGAAGGAGATTCTCATGGTTCAGGCCAAGGAGGACCCCAAGAACGCCAACAAGCCTGAGAACATCATTGAGAAGATGGTGATGGGCCGCATCGGCAAGTTCTACGAGGAGAACTGCCTGCTTCAGCAGGCCTTTGTGAAGGAAAACAAGGTTTCCGTGGAGAAGCACGTGGCTGAGGTTGCCAAGCAGCTGGGCGGTAAGATTGTTGTGAAGGCCTTTACCCGGTTCGCTACCGGTGAGGGCATCGAGAAGGCGGAGGAGGATTTCGCCGCCGAAGTCGCCAGCATGATTCAGTAAGATTATAAGAAACAGATAGGGGGGGACGGCAAAAGCCGTCCCCCCTTTTTTGGCGGTGTGTGTAGAGCTCCGGTGCGCATTTGCAGAGTGTACTGGAACTCTTAGATGTTTTGCAGAATTATCTGCAATTCGTAACTTTGGCTTCACCCTCATCCGTCACGGCTTCGCCGTGCCACCTTCCCCCGTGAGGGGGAAGGCTTATTGGTGCGTCTATCGATACTACTCCGCAGTTGGGAAACTGTCAGTGTTCGAGCCTTCCCCCTAATGGGGGAAGGTGGCTGGCCGCAGGCCAGACGGATGAGGGTGAAACCAAAGGGCTGCTCGCTGTTACGAATTGCAATAATATAAAAAAATTTTAGTTACCATAATAACAAAATAATTTTATTATTTTCCGCTCTTTTGGGCTTTTTGCGAAACTGAACGGAATTGAGTTGTATATTTTCACGGACCATTTTTCTTTGTAAAACGAACATATTTTTTGTCTAATCACCGATTTTTTACGAATATACCTATTAGAATGCTGAAATTACTATATTTTACCATCTTATATATGGTCATTTTTGCCCTTGCGCAGATATTTCCAATCGGTTACAATATGGTTACAAAAGTAACAAACCAGTTGCTTTTGCTGTCATCGGTTTGAGATGAATTTGTTCCTAAAGGAGTGTAGACGAAATGATACGCAAGCTCTTTTCCGTCTTACTCGCCTTGTTTGCCTGCCTGCTGCTCATGGGCGCGGGAATGGAGGACCGCTCCGATTCCGCCCAGCTCGTAGCGGAGGAGGAGTTCCCCACTGCCGTGGCGGATACCCACCCTCTGATTATCGAGGACCAGAAGCTGCATCCGGACAACTCAAACGCGAATCAGACGGAAACTCAGCCTGGCGGACAGGAGCCTGGTCAGACCACACCGAGCGAGTCCCAGCAGCCGGAGGATGGCCAGCCTCCTGTAGAGAATGAGGATACGCCCCCCAGCACCCCCCAGCAGCCCAACACCGACAGCAGCCTTTTGGTGGACGGGAAACCCGTCTCTGCCTCGGTAAACAAGTCCAATCTGGACGGAACCACCTATGTAGCCCTGGCCCCCATGGTCCAGATGCTCAACGCCTCCGCACAGGCCACCTGGAACGCCAGAACCGGCGTTACCGTCACCGCCCCCGGTCTTACCATGACCGCCAAAAGCGGCGACTCCTACGTGGTGGCCAACGGCCGTTATCTCTATGTGCCAAACCAGGTACGTACCGTCAATGACCGGGTGGAGGTCCCCTTAAAGACTCTGACCACTGCGTTTGGTTACAGCCTCAACTGGAACGAGTCTACGGAGGTCATCAGCATCCAGGCCAGCGGGACGCCCATTCAGTCCGGCGACGAGTTCTATAATGCGGAGACCCTCTTCTGGCTGTCCCGCATCATCTACGCGGAGAGCGGGAACCAGTCTCTGGAGGGCCGTATGGCCGTGGGCAACGTGGTAATGAACCGGGTAAAGAATCCGAAGTATCCCAACACTGTGGAGGGCGTGCTGGCCCAGAAGAATCAGTTTACCACCTACAACGGCGGAGCCTTAGCAAACCGGAAGCCCAACGAGGGCAGCGTGATCGCTGCCAAGCTGGTGATGGACGGGGGAGAGGTTCCCCAGGTAGCGGGGGCGCTGTACTTCGACTCGGCCAGCGGCAGCTGGGCCTCCCGGAACCGGACGTTTGCAGGACAAATCGGCAACCATCGGTTCTATTATTAATGCACTAGGTTGAATATTGAAAAACCGGCGGAATCCTCCGCCGGTTTTTTCATGTATTTTCCAGTAAAATTTCTCCGTTTGAAGGGAAAAAAGGGGTTTCCTTTTTGTATATTCATGTATATAATAGATGGTGATAGAAAGGGACTTCGGAGGGAAAGAGAAATGACGAGAAATAATGCCCGCGAGATCGCGGTACAGATGATCTTTGAGCTGACCTTCGGCAACCGCAGTGTAGAAGCGCTGCTGGAGGAGGAGTTCACCAAGGAGCGTTTTGCGGAAATCGGGGAGGAGTGCGCCCTGTACGCGGAATTCCCCAACGCAAAGCAGGAGCGCTACATCAAGGAGCTGGTCCGGGGGGTGTACGCCCACGGGCCGGAGCTGGATACCTACATTGAGCGCTATGCGGTGGGCTGGGCGTTTGCCCGCATCCCGCGGATGGCCGCGTCCATTCTGCGCACCGCGATGTATGAGGTGCTGTATATGCAGGATATCCCCAATGCCGCCGCGCTCAATGAGGCGGTGGAGATTGCCAAAAAGTACGAGGACGACAAGACGGTCTCCTTCTTAAACGGCATCCTGGGGACCTTCAGCCGGACGGAGCTGCCAGAGTGAAGGCGGTTTTGGGGCTGGATACCAGCAACTACACCACCTCCGCCGCCTGGTTCGACGGGGCGCAGGGGCACAACGAAGGCCGGCTTCTGGAGGTCCAGCCCGGACGACTGGGCCTGCGCCAGAGCGAGGCGCTGTTCCAGCATGTCAAACGCCTGCCAGAAATCGTGAAGGGCCTGGAGCAGCGGGAAATCCAGGCTGTAGGGGCCAGCACCCGCCCCCGCGAGGTGGAGGGGTCGTACATGCCCTGCTTTTTGGCGGGCGCTTCCTTTGGGGAGTCTATGGCCCATGTGCTGAACGTCCCGTTTTACGCGTTCTCCCACCAGCAGGGGCATCTGGCGGCGGCGGCGTGGTCCGCTGGGCGGCTGGATTTGTTAGAGCAGCCTTTTTTGGCGTGGCACCTGTCCGGCGGCACGACAGAGCTTTTAAAGGTAGAGCCGGAGGGCTGTTCCGTCCGGGCGGAGATCATCGGCGGCGCCAGCGATTTATCCGCCGGTCAGCTGATCGACCGGGCGGGGGTGCTGCTGGGACTGGCCTTTCCCGCCGGAAAAGCCCTGGACGAGCTGGCACAGACGGAAATCCATTCCGATTGTTATGCTGTAAAGCTAAAAAACCTTACATTTTCTCTGTCCGGCATCGAGAATCAAATCAAAGAGCTTGCGGCCCGGCAAAAGCCGCCTGCGTATATTGCAAGCTTCACCTTGAATACCATTGCACAGGTGGTCCGGCGCGCCACCCAGGAGGCCCAGGCGCGTTGGCCCGGACTGCCGGTGCTATGCTCCGGCGGGGTCGCCTCCAACCGCCGCCTGCGGAGTGTGCTGACCCAAGCAGTGTTTGCACAGCCGCAGTTTTCCACCGATAACGCCATGGGGGCTGCGATTTTGACCCACCGGGCCAGGAAAGAAGAATTCGGATGACCTACACACCCACTCAATTAAATCAATATATCAAAGGCCGCATGGACACTGACCCCATTTTA
>CAJTOE010000045.1 GCA_910577805.1 uncultured Oscillospiraceae bacterium
CCGCCACCCCTGACGCCAGCGACCCCGCTCCCTCCACCGGCGCCAGCGTCGAGGGTAAGACCGTAGCCTTCATCCCCAAGCTCACCGGCAACGCCTTCTTTGAGGTTGCCAATGTGGGCGCTCAGGAGTTCAGCAAGGACTGGGGCATGACCGTAGAGTACATCGGCACCCCCAACGCCACTGCTGCTGACCAGGTGGGCGTCATCAATGACGCCGTGGCTCAGGGCGTGGACGCCATCTGCATCTCCACCGTGGACGCCGCCGGTGTGGCCGACGCGCTGAAGGCCGCCCAGGATGCGGGCATCGTGGTCTGCACCTGGGACTCCGACGCCGCTGTGACCGACCGTGCGCTGATGGTCTCTCAGGGCACCCCTGAGGTTTTGGGCCAGATGCTGGTGGACCTGTCCGTGGCCGGCCTGAAGGACCGGGGCGTGGACCCGGAAAAAGATACCGTCAACTACTGCTGGCACTACTCCCAGGCCACCGTCACCGACCAGAACTCCTGGCAGGTCGAGGGTGAGAAGATTATCAAAGAGAAGTACCCCAACTGGGTCAACGTCCAGCCCGACAACTACTACTCCGAGCAGGACGCGGAGAAGTCCATCACCGTGGGCGAGGCCGTTCTGGACGCCCACCCCGACGTGGACCTGATTATCTGCAACGACTCCACCGCTCTGCCCGGCCAGCTCCAGGCCGCGGAGAACAAGGGTCTGACCAAGGCTGACGTGACCATCACCGGCTTTGCCACCCCCAACGCCATCAAGGCTTACTGCACCAACGGCACCCTGTACAACTGGGGCCTGTGGGATTGTAAGATCCAGGGCGCGATGGGCTGCTACGTGGCCGCTTACATCGCCGCCGGCAACACCGTGAAGGTGGGCGACGTCATCAGCATCCCCGGCATCGGTGACTGTGAGGTCATGCCGAATAACTGCCTGAACCCCGACGACGCCACTGGCGACGCCAACAACGGCGTGGTGCTGCTGCCCGAACGGGCCATCTTCACCGCGGAGAATATGGACCAGTACAATTTCTGATACCCCTGCGCAGATTCCCGGAGCGGAGCATGGCCGGCGGCTATACTCCGCTCCGGTTTCTGAATACAGATTTTTTAGGAGGACGATACCATGGCTGATTTGGAAGGTCTGAAAGTTTCCAAGGATTATCACGTAGACACCCCCTTTGCCAATCAGAACGGCTTCTATCTCAAGGGCTGCAACAGCCTGGACTGGGGCATGAAAAAGCACCTGTCCAACATTTTCAATCCCAAGAGCGGCAACACCGTCATGTTTGCCTTTGACCACGGCTACTTCATGGGCTCCACCGCGGGTCTGGAGCGGTTGGACCTGCTCCTGCCCAAGCTGGCCCCCTATGTGGACTGCTTCATGGGCACCCGCGGCGCTATCCGCACCTGCGTGGCCCCGGAGCTTGCCAAGAGCATCGCCCTGCGGGTCACCTCCGGCTCATCCATGCTCCAGGAGGACCTGAGCCACGAGGTCGTGGCTGTGAACATCGAGGACGCCATCCGCATGAACGCGGACTGTATGGCGGTCCAGACCTTCATCGGCGCGGACGGCCAGCTGAGCAGTCTGGACAACCTGAACCAGGTCATCAATGCCGGTATGCGGTACAGCGTCCCCACCTTAGGCGTGTGCGCCGTGGGTAAGGACATGGCCCGGACGGACCGGTTCTTCAAGCTGGCTACCCGCATCATCGCCGAGATGGGCGTACAGATCGTCAAGACCTACGACTGTGAGAATTTCGAGGAGGTCGCGGCGGCCTGCCCGGTGCCCATCGTGGTGGCCGGCGGCAAGAAGCTGCCGGAGGACGAGGCCATGGCTCTGGCCTATAACGTCATGCGCAAGGGCGCTCATGGCGTGGATATGGGCCGCAACATCTTCCAGAGCGAGCATCCCGTGGAGATGGCTATGGCCGTGGGCAAGATCGTCCACGAGGGCTTCACCGACAAGGAAGCTCTGGAGTTCTTCCAGGACGCGATCCATAGCTGATGGTACTCTCGGTACTGCAAATGGTGTTCCCCATTGTCCTGCTGCTGGGACTGGGGACCCTGTGCCGCCGCAAGCAGATTCTGACCCCGGACGGCCTGGCGGGCCTGAAGTCCATCGTGGGGAACATCTGTCTGCCGGTGGTGCTGTTCAACGCCTTTTTTACCGCCCACTACTCCCCCTCGGTGCTGCTGATCTTTCTTACGGTCTATCTGGGCTTTGGCGCGGCGCTCCTGGCGGGCTTCGCCCTGCGGAAGCTGGCCGCTCCCCACGGGAAATTTTTCCCCTTCCTGCTCACCAGCGCCGAGGGCGGGATGCTGGGCTACGCTCTGTACGGCATGCTGATAAGCGAGCCGTCCGGCTTTGCCGTGGTGGACCTGGGGCAGACCGTATTTGCCTACACGGCCTTTCTGGGGACCCTGACCCTGGTAGACGGCCAGACCCCCTCCGCCGGTAAGCTGCTGCGCAATATCGTCACCAACAAGTGCTGCATCGGTATGGCGCTGGGCATCGCTCTGGGCATTGCCGGGGTGGGCGAACGGATGCTGGCCGGACCCTCCACGGGTCTGGTCTTTGGGGTCCTCTCGGCTCTCATCACTCCCACCATCTCCGCCATCACCGCTCCCACCAGCGCCCTGGTACTGCTGATCGTGGGCTACGAGCTGGAGCTGGATAAAAAGCTGCTGCGGCCTGTGGCGGTCACGGTCCTGACCCGGCTGGCCCTCATGGGCGGGCTGTTCGTGCTGGTCAGCTTTGTGATTTTCCGCATCATTCCCTACGACCCGGCCCTGCAAATCGCTCTGATGATTTTGTACGCTCTGCCGGCTCCCTTTATTATCCCGCTGTTTGCCGACGTGGGGGACGAGGGAAAATACATCTCCACCTCCCTGTCGGTCCATACGCTGTGTACTGTCCTGCTGTTCGCCGTGATCGCGGCCTACCGGCTGGCATAAGAAAAGCTCCTGAAACAATCGTGTTTCAGGAGCTTTTTTTAGATTTCCGCTTCGATGGCCGCCTTCAAAAAGGCCGCGCAGCCCGCCTGGTCCCGGTCATAGTAGGCCGTGAACCGGGGGTCCGCCGTGTACATCTGGGCCAGTCCCCGGTGAGCCTGGGGGGTGTACTTGGTCCAGGAGAAGCACAGCCACTCCCGGTGCAGCCGGGCAATGGCACGGCCCTCCTCCCCGCTGGGGTTCAGCCCCTGGGACACCGCGCCGTTGAGCCGGGTCAGGATCTCCTCCTCCAGCTCCTTCCAGCGGGACTGCTCCTCCGGACGCAGCGCGGCCAGCTTCGCCTGGGACGCGTCCACCGCTTCGTCCCCCCAGCGCTGCCGGGCCTCCTCCTGGAATACCTTGAATTTCTCTTGTGCGCTCATAGCTTCCTTCCTTTCTTCCCGTGTGATGGTCTCGGACACCGCCTGGATAAGCCGTTGAATGCGGCCCTGCTCCCTTTGGAGCTGGCGCAGGTGGTCCCGCAGGGCGTCCAGACGGCAGAAAGCGGGGTCGTCCAGACAGGCCTTGATCCGGGGCAGCTCCACCCCCAAAGCCCGGTAAAACAGGATGTGCTGGAGACGGTCCACCTGGGCGGGGCCATAGTAGCGGTAGCCGTTCTCTCCCATTCGTGCAGGCTCCAGCAGGCCGATTTCGTGATACCAGCGCAGGGTCCGGGTGGTGACCCCCGCCAGATCCGCAAGCTGCCGGATGGTGTATTCCATACAACCCCTCCTTTCTGGGGATATCGTAGCTTATGACGTAACGGCAAAGTCAAGGGGTTTTTGGAAAAAGTTTTGGAGGGGGATAAAAAAAGGCCCGCCCACAGGCGGACCTTTTTGTTTCAACGCATTTGCAGCTGCCGGGGCGCACGGCGCGGCGTTCGTACCGCAGGCTGATGAATCAGGCTGGGGTCCGGTTCCAGGTAAATCCGGCCCGTAGCGCCGTCCAGCAGCACCTGACGCTCGTTCCAGTCCCGCGGGACCTCCACCTGGGCGATGGCAGCCACCTCCATAGAGCGCAGAATCATCGTAGAATGGCTGTCCAGGCTTCCTTCGCAGGCAATGATGCCCAGCAGCTTCACGGGGTCCAGGGCCAGCACCTCGCTGGGGAGTATCTGGGAGACCGCCAGGATAGCGGGGCCTCGGAGCAGGGGGTCCGGCTCCCGCCAGCCCTCCAGCGTGCGGAACAGCCGCCGGGACACGTCCAGAACATCCATTGCGCGGGCCTGCATATAGGGGTCCGGGAGGGCGCGGAACTCGGCCACAAAGTGTTCGCACGCGTGGCACACCGCGTACTCCGCCGTCAAGCCGCTGCTGATGTCCTCATTGACCATGCCGGTCAAATCGTCGTCCTCCAGCAGGACGGCGTGGGCAAAGAAAATGTTCGCCATATCCTGGCCCAGACGCGTAACAACCAGGTCGCACAAGGCGGCCAGCTCCAGGACCGCATCGTGCCGGGCGCTTAAAAACCGCTGCCACTCCTCTCTGGGGGACCGGCTGGAGTGGATGACCGGAGCCAGCGGGGGACGCTCGTAAAACCGCAGGGTCCCCGCAGCGCTCAGTTCTGAAATTCCTTTTCCATGGAGTATCTGTATCTGACGCATGATACTTACCTCTCCTGAATGGGCAAATTGTTTTGCTTGATTTATTAGGATATTATACACAATCTCTCTGCATTTGTAAAGTGAGAAAAACGTGAATAAATCTATATTCTTTTGGGATTTTTTTCCAAAATCTCCAAAAGCAGACGTTCATTCTCCTGGGCGGCCTGGGTCAGGGCGCGGGACTTCTCCCGCAGACGCTCCAGACAGCCCTCATAGTCCGCCAGCAGCCCGTCTGTGCAGGCCACCGCCTCCTCCAGGGAGAACCGCTCCACATGCCCCGCCGAGGGCATAGACAGCTCGTTCAAATAGCTCTCCACCTTTGGGTCGTACACCAGCCCCACACAGGGCACCGCCATCCGGGCGGAGAAAATCAGCGTGTGCAGGCGCATCGCCACACACAGCCTGGCCTGCCCCAGCACCGCCATCAGCTCCCTGGGGATGCAGGGAATATCCAGCAGATAGGAGCGCTCTTTCATACAGCCGCGGATTTTCTGCGAGATCTCCCGGTCCCGGCCGGGCTGCATCAGCAGGAATAAAATCTCCAGCCCGTGCTTCCGGCGTAAATGGTCGCACAGGGCGGCGATTTTTTGCGGAAACCCGTCCGTGTCCTCCCAGGGCCGCACGGAGACGGCACAAAAGGTGCTCCCCTCCGGGATGCCCGCCTGCCGCAGCAGCTCCGCCGCCCGCTGGGCCGGGGCCGGGTCCAGGTGGAACACCGGGTCCGCGGTGACATGCAGGTCCGTCCGCCCCACGCCCATGTCCCGCAGCTCCTGGGCGGAGCTTCGGTCCCGCAGGGTCACCAGCGCCGCCCGCTCCACCACCCGCTTCACCCGGCGGCGGTTTTCCCGCTTGTGGACCGGGCCGATGCCGTTGGCGTAGAGCATCACCGGCTTGCCCATCCACTCCGCCGCCCGGATCACCGACAGGTAGTACAGCAGGGACCGGGTGGAGGTCCGGTCCTGTAATAAGCTCCCGCCGCCGGACAGCAGCGCGTCGCAGCGGCGCAGGGCCCGCAGTACCGGAACAAGCTGGAACCGGGGCAGCGCGTCCATGTGGTACACCCGCCGGGTCAGCTCCGGGTCGTTGGACAGCACCGTCACCGCCACCTCGTCGCTGGCCTGATGAATGGCCTGCTGGATGGCCTCCAGGATCGCGTCGTCCCCGGCGTTGCCGAAGCCGTAGTACCCGCTCATGACCACCCGGTATTTTTTCCGCCGGACCTGCTCGTACATAGCCAGACAGTCTCCGGCCATCCGGCGCACGGAGTAATAGTCAAAAATCACCTGCCGGCCAAAGGCCCCGCAGGCGGCCTTCTTCTCCGGGGAGAGGGCCAGCGCCGCTTCGGTATCCGCCAGCAGCCGGTCCGGGGTAGATAACTCCATCCCCCGGCAGCAGAAGTTGCCCGCCTGGGCCTCCTCCAGCCCCTCCGGGGTGAACAGGCCCTGATAGCCCTCGTTGCCCGCCACGATCACCGGCTTCCCGGCGGACATGGCCTCCAGCGCGGACCGGGACACCCCGACAAATACGTCTCCGGCGGCGGCAATCTGGTTGATGTCCGTCCGGGGTCCGGTCATCACCACGCAGGTCCGGCCCATGGTCCGGTTCACCGCCTCCGCCTGTTGGCGCAGCTCCTCAAAGACGTTGCCGCCTCCGGCAATCAGCATCTGCACGCCGGGGACCCGCTCCGCCAGCCGGGGGGCAATCTCAATGAGCTGCCGGGCCACCAGCGCCCGGTCCTCGTCCATGCGGCTGACGTAGGACACCACGGGCCGGGCCGGGTCCAGGCCGAATTCCCGCAGCACCGGCTCCCCCGAAATGGCGGGGGAAAATTTGTCCGTGTCGATGCCATTTATTGTAACAGATATATGCGCCTCCGGGATGTGATATTCCCGCATCAGATAGGCCTTGATGTCCTCGGAGACCGCCACGGTCCGCTCGCCCCAGTTGGTCAGGTAGCGCAGGCCGCCGCCGGTCTCAAAGACCCAGTGGGCGGTGGTCACAAAGGGGAATTTCAGGCGTTTTTTCAGCAGTCCGCACAAAAAGGCGGGGATACGGGCGTGGGCGTGGACGACGTCCGGCTGTTCCGCCCGGATAATGTTCCTCAGCATCCGGTAGGATTGGAGCATACACCCCATATTCCGCCGGTGCATGGGCACCTTGAAATGGCGGATGCCGGCGGCCTCAATCTCCGGCACGTAGACCCCGCCGTTGGAGGCGATCATGATTTCGTGCCCCTGGCTCTGGAGCTGCTTGGACAGCTCTACAATATGGGTCTCCGCGCCGCCGATGTCCAGGCCCATAGTGGCCATCAGTATCCTCATCCCGCTTCGTCCTGCCAGCCGCCCTGCCACACGTTGGTCACCACCCCCGTGAAGGAGGAATATTTGGTATAAAACATCCGGGCGGCGTTGGCGCCCATCTCATACACCCGGTTCAGGGTAAACCGGCCGTCGGCGATGATGCCCTTGCCCTGGGCGGTTATCAATACATTATAGCAGTCCTCGCCGCCGGTGGTGAGGACGTCGCCGCTCAAATAAATCTCCGGCTTGGAGGGGGGGAGCAGCTCCACCTTTTTGATCTCGCCCAGCGCACCGGCTCCTACCCGCTCCTTGTCATAGATGAAATCGCCCACCTGAACCGATTCCGCCAAATAGTCCGGAGCCACCTCAATGACCATCTGGAAGGAGATCAACTCGTCGGACAGGGTGGTGCCGGTGACGCTCCGGTTCCCCCGGACGTACAGGGCCAGGGCCATCACGGCCACCACCAGCAGGACCGCCACGTCAATGATGCTGATCACGCCGAAGAGCCGGCCGTTTTTGTCGATGATTTTTTTCATTGGTCCATCCCTCCTCAGCGCTCAATGGCGATCACGTCGCCGCTGCCGATGTAGCCGGGGCCGCGGACATAGATTTTATCCCCCACCCGCAGGGCATAGCTGCCGTTAATCAGCAGCTGGCTGTCGTCGCCGGTGGCGCTGGCCTCCACGGTCATGTTCACATTGATGCGGTCCGGGACGGGCGCGTTGATCCAGGCGTGCTCCCGCTCGCTGAGGGTGAAATAGGTGCCCGGCTCGCACTGGACCTCCACTACCGTGCCCAGAGCGTTGTTCCGGGCGGAGTCGGTGATGCTCTGGCCCGGCTGCACCAGCTCCTCCAGAATGGGGAGGGCGCGGGTCAGGCGGATGGTGTAGCGCACCTGCTGGGTCTGGGGGATGGCCACGTTTTCCGCCTGGTGGGGGGCCACCGCCCGCCACAGCAGAAAGGCCCCCGCCAGCAGAGCCAGCAGCAGTACGATGCTGTCAAAAAAATTCAGCCGCAGGCGGAATTTCGGGGTTTGCTGTTCCATGATTTTAAGACGCTCCTTTCCAAATCGTCCGGTAAACGGACTCCACGTTTCGGGCGTAAACCTGGCCGGTGAATTTTTTCTCAAAAATCTCTTTCGCCCTGCGGGACATCCTGGCCCGCAGCTCCGGGCGGTCCATCAGGGTCTCCAGCTTACCGGCCAGGTCGGCGGCGCTGCCGTTTTCAAATAAAAATCCGTTTTCCCCCGGAAAAATCAGACTGGGGTTGCCGCCGCAGTCGCTGGCTATGGCAGGCAGTCCGATGCTCATCCCCTCCAGCAGGGACAGGCTGGAGGTCTCGGAGATGGTGGAGGCGTTGACCTGCACGTCCATGGCCCCCAGGGCCTCCTCCACGCGGGTCACAAAGCCGCCGAAAATCACGCTGCCGCTGAACATTGATTTTGCCTGCCTGCGTAATTCCTCCGCCTCGCTGCCGTCCCCGGCAATGAGGATTTTCACGGCCCGGCCCCGCTGCTCCAGAAGGCCGGCGGCTTGCAATAAAACGTCGTGGCCCTTGTAAGGCTCTACGCGGGCCAGGATGCCCACCACAAAATCATCCGGCCGCAGGCCCCACTGGCTCCGGCAGTCCTCCGGCGGCGCGGGCAGGGGGGCCACGCCGTTGAGCATCTGGTGGATGCGCCGTTTGGGGATGCCGGAGGCGATTAGGATTTCCTGGGCGGAGGGTCCTACGGCAATGACCGCGTCGGCCAGCAGGCCGTCCAGCAGGCCGTTGAGCAGCCGTCCCGGCGGCGAGGACAGCAGCTTCCCCGGCGGGAAGGCGCAGTGCTTGGTATACACCGCCTTTTTGCCCTCCAGGCGGGCGGCAATGCGGCCGGCCAGGGCCCCGTGGGTATGGACGATGTGGGGCTGAAAGGCCCGGATGCGCTTGCGCAGCAGGGGAATGGCCTTGCGGTCCATGGATTTGTCCGCCAGGGCGGGGATCTCGGACAGGGGGATTTTGAGATTTTCGATCCGGGGCTTCAGGGCGCTGCCCTCCGGCAGGACCACCGCCAGCTCGAATTTTTCCCGGTCGGCAAATTGCAGATAGTTGAGCAGCGCCCGTCCGCCGCCGCCAATGTTCGTGTCACTGATGATATGCAGCACCCGCGTCATGCCTCTGCCTCCTCCGCGGCAAACCGGGCCCAGGCCATCCCCAGGCCAGCCACCACCCAGAACAGCAGCATTACCCGGTAGTTATAAAATGCGTGGTCCGTCATGCCGTTTGCTAAAAATCCGCCCATGCCGGATAAAATTCCGATCAAAAACAGTCTGGTCTCCCACTTTTTGTTCTTCGCCATCGCCGCGCAGAGCTGACGGCACAGGGCCAGAATGACCACCAGGAACACCAGCAGGGCGCAGATGCCCCCATCCGCCGCCATTTGCAGGTAGAGGTTGTGGGCGTGCTCCGCGTTGGCGGCGTTGTAGCTGTACCGGGGGTAGACCAGGTTAAAGGCGCCGGTGCCGGGGCCAACTCCGGACAGCCAGTAGTCCTTCAGCATCGCCACAGAACCCATCCAGATGGCCACCCGGTAGGACGTGGAGCTGTCCTGAAGATTGCCGATGCTGGAGAAGCGCTCCATCACCGAGGCGGGCATCACCGCCGCCAGTCCCACCAGGACCACCGGGGCCAGCACGATCAGCTGGGGCTTGAGCAGCAGGAAGAAAATACCGCCCGCCAGCAGCAGGCTCACCCAGCTGCCCCGCGAAAGGGTCATCAGCAGGCACAGGCCCATCAGGCCGCAGCACAGCAGCCACAGCACTCTCTGCCCCCAGCTCTTTGCCGTGAGCAGCAGGGACCCGCCCAGAGGGAAAATCAGGACCAGGTATTCGCCCAGAACGTTGGGGTTTTCCAGGGTGGCGTATACCCGCGTGGAAACGGAGAACATATCGCTGTCCACCCAGGAGGCCTCCCCGCTTACGCCGAACACGTACTGGGCCACGCCCAGCAGGGAGACTGCCGTTGCCGCCAGCACCAGCAGAGCGGTGAAGGTGTGCAGCTTTCTGCGGCTGTCCGCGCCGTTTTCCACCACCAGGGAAAACAGCACAAAGCAGAAGGTCAGAAGCCCCGGAAGCAGGCTCTCCTGGGGGTTCACGGACAGCACCGCCGCCGCCAGATAGACCCCGGCAAACAGCAGGATGTACTTGTTGGCCGGGGCGTAGGCCAGGGGTTTACTGCCCTCCCGGACCAGGCGCAGGGCCAGAGAGCAGAAGGCCGCCGCCACCAGCGCCGCCGCCTGCATGGTGGACAGCATGGGGGCCAGCACCGCCGCCAGGGTACACCAGAAGAAATTTTGCAGAAAGACGCTGCCGGTAAACACCCGGTCCAGCCTCAGCTTTTGATAGAGCAGGGTAAAAAGCTCCCGGAGCCTGGACCACAGGCGGAAAAAGATGCTGGAGCGGGCGATGTTCTCGCCCAGGGCGGTGGGGCGCAGGAAACCCTGGACCACCCGGCTGGACTGCCACTGACGGCCGAACCAGCCGCACACCGCCGCCAAAAACCGCCACAGGAGGCTTCCTTGCAGGATATCGTATACAAGCTGCATTGCTTCAACCTCGTTTCAAAAGTTTCTTCAAAATCGCCGTCTCCTCCAGGCGGAGCAGGACTGCCGCCCCGAAGTAGACCAGCACTCCCGTCAGGGCGGTCGCGCCCAGGGTGAGCAGCAGGCCCAGCTTTCCGGCCAGCAGGCCGTCCGTCAGCCGGCAGACCCCGGCGGCAGCGGCGGACATGAGCAAAGCCGCCGCCAGCATCCGCCCAAAGGCGGACCACAGCGCTCTGGTCAAAAGCTTCTCCCGGCGCTGCATGGGGAGCAGCAGCAGCAGGGCGTATACCGTGGAGGACACGGCGGAGGAGACCGCCAGACCCGCCACACCGAAGGGCTGCGTCAGCACGACGCACAGCAGGATATTGACCAGGATGGACACGCCTCCGGCCAGCAGGGGGATTTTTCCCTCCTGGCGGGCGAAGTAGGCCCGGCTCAAAATATTCTGTACGGCGTAGCCCGCCATCCCCAGAGACACCCAGAACAGCCCTTGGGAGGTGATTTGGATGGAAAACGCGTCGAACTCTCCGTCCCCGTACAGAAAGCTCACCAGGGGCCGGGACAGAATCATCAGGCCCGCCGCCATGGGCAGGACGAAAAACAGCGTCCCCCGGAGGGTCTGGCGCAGGGTGTCGGTAAAGGCGTTCTGATCGTCTCCGGCGCTGAGACGGGAGAGTTTTGGGAAAATCACGTTGGTAATGGACAGCACAAAAACGCCGGCTAAAATCAGGTACAGGTTGGTGGCGTACTCAATCGCCGACACGCCCGCCCCGTTGTACAGCCGGGAGCCGAATTTGGAATTGATGGTCAGATTGATGGGCTGCACCCAGGTAGAGACCATCACAGGTCCCATCAGGGCGAGCACCTGCCCCATCTCATGGGAGCGCAGGTCCAGACCAGGGCGGTATCGAAAGCCCTTCCGGTGCAGGGCCGGGACCTGCACCGCCGCCTGGAGGAACCAGCCCAGCAGGAACGCCCCCGCCAGGCCCCAGATGCCGAAGCGGCCGTTCAGGGTCCAGAAGTATAGTATGATGACCAGATTGGACACGGTGCTGATAAAGGCCGGGACGTTAAATTCTCCCAGCGACTGCAAGATACCCACGAACGAAAACGCCGCGCCGGTAAAAAGCACCGTGGGGAACATGATACGGGTCAGCTCCGCGGCCAGGGCGGCGGTCGGGGCGTCGTAGCCGTCGGCAAAGAGGGTGACCAGCGGTCCGGCGCACAGCATCCCCAGGACGGTGAGCAGGGCGGACACCAGGGTGATGGCGGTGATAAAGCTTCCGGCAAATTGAAAGGCTTTTTTCTGGCCGCGCTTGGCCAGGCATTCCGTAAAGGCGGGGATGAAGCAGGCCGCAATGGCGGAGGCGAACACCGCGTCAAAAAAGACTCTTGGGATACGGCTGGCGGTGTAGAAGGCGTTGGCCTCCATGCCGGTGCCGTAGTGGACGGCCAGCAGGCGGTCCCGGTAGAGGCCCAGGAGCTTGCCCAGGAGGGTGATGGCCATTACGGCGGAGATGGTTTTGGTGGAGCTGTTCTGATGTTCTTGGGACATGGCTTCGCCGCCCTTTCTTGCATGTTTGAATATTGTACCTGAAATTTATGAACTTTTCAAGACTTCCCAGGAAGAACCTGTGTCGTTTTGTGCGTTAATTTTATTGCATTGCGTCGAATTTTGTGATATGCTGTTGGCAGGAAAGAATGAATTCTTTCAGCGCTGTCCGTAACGGTAGGCGGTTGGCCCCTCTAATAACCTGGAGGGGACTTCTTGCCCTCTCCAGCCGAGAGGAGGGGGTGCCCATGTTGACATATTCGGATCTGTTTCAGTTCTGTCTGGTTATCATTGGCATTTGCGGCCTGTTCTTACAGGTATATAACAGCAAAAAGAAGTAACCGCCCACAGCTGTCCCCACAGTTCGGCGGTTACTTCTTCGTAACCCAATGAGGGGCTGACCGTCTACCGGCAGCGCCCTTTCTTTTATAAAGTGTACCTGTTTTGTATTGGTTTGTCAAGGGATTATACGAAAATTTTTAGTGCGGAGGTTTTTCACCCCCCAGTCCCCTCCGCACTCTGCCTACGCAAAATACGTCAGAATACGTTCCAGGACATCGTCCTGTCTGCCTGGCCACGCTTTGGTAAGCATATCCAGGGCAAGGTGATTGGGGATATCTCTCATAAACTCCGCGTCACGGTGGACCATAAGCAGGACGAAGATCAATTCATAGAAGCCTTCTTTCCGGAGTTTTTTAATGAGGGAGTACATTTTACTCATTGTCATTTGTTCACCTGGGGTACAGATAAGGTACCACCTGCCTCTATAATCTGAGATCCATTTCAGGAAGCGCTGGGTTTCTCTGGCGCGGTATTTTTTTCGATTCATATGTTTCCTCCTACTGAATTTTTGTGCCTAAGTGATATCACCTATTATACAGTGATATCACTTAGAAATCAATAACTTTCCAAAATTTTTGTTTGACGGTATTATGTTGTCAAATTGACAGCACTGGAGGATTTCAATATGCCATCACATCTGCCTCAATACCCACTTCGTATCCCAACTGAAACCATGGACAAGCTCAAATACATCGCAGACCGGAACGGACGCTCGGCCAACAAGGAAATCGAACAGCTTATCTTACGGCGCATTGCCGCCTGGGAAAAAGCCCACGGCCCCATCCTCTTTGACGACGGCTTTGTCCCCCGCTCCCGCACATAAGAAAACGGGGAACCGAACAATTCGGTTCCCCGCCAGTTTTTTGGAGGCGAAGCTTCCTGTTATTTCAGCGCGTCCGATACCCGCAATAGCGTCTCCTCATGGGTCCGGTCCACCAGATGGGTGTATATCCGCCCGGTCGTCGCCGGGGTGGAGTGGCCCAAAGCCTTTCCGATATCAAACAACGACACCCCCTGGCCCGACGCCACCGTCGCAAAGGAGTGCCGCAGGCCGTGCAGGGTCACCCGCGGCAGATTATTGCGCTTGATATACCGGGTAAACGCCAGTGACAGCGCATTGGGCGAATAGGGCGCGCCGTTGCGGTCCAGGACCACATGGTTGTCCGGGTTATAGTCCCCCTCCCGTAAGGGGGCTTCCGCCTGCTGGCGCATTTTCTCCCGCCACATCAGCCGGTAAATCTCCTCCGGCATGTAGAGCATCCGAATGGAGGACCGGTTTTTCGTCTCCTTCTGCACGATCGTCGCCCCGTAGGCGGTGCGGGCCTCCTTGATGTGAATGAGCCGCCGGTCAAAGTCCACGCTCTCCCATTTCAGCCCGCAGATCTCCTCCCGGCGCAGCCCTAAACTCCCGGCCAGCTTCACCACCAGCTCCAGCCAGTGGCCGCCCACCAGCATATACAGCCGCTTCAAATTCTGCGAGTCGTAAAAATCCGCCTCATACAGCCGGCTCTTGGGCGGCTCCACCCGGTCCACCGGGTTGGACAGCAGCATGTCCTGCCGCACGGCGGTGCGCAGGGAGCTGGACAACAGGTCGTGGTGCCGCCGCATGGTGTTGGAGGACAGTCCGGTCGCCCGCTGGGTGTCGATGTAATATTGCTGGATATCTTTGGCGGTCAGGTCCGTCAGGGCTACGTTGCCCATTGCCGGGTTGATGTGGTTGTCAATGATCTTCTGGTAGGCGTACACCGTCGTTTCCGCCCGGTTGGGCCGCACGATGGTATCCATCCAGTACTCCAGCCATTGGGCCACCGTAATGCGGTGGGGGGTGGTGCGTGAGTTTCGCTTGCGCTCGGCGTGGAACTCCTTCAGGCCTGCCCGTGCGCTGGAGATGTTGGGAAACGTTTTGTACTGCTTGATGCGTTTCCCGTTCTCGTCCCGGCCCAGGTCCATGCTGACGTAGTAGACTTTTCGCACGTCATCATAGGAAATGTTCCGTTCTACTTTTTTTCTGGCCATGCTGTTTGCCTCCTTTTTCCATATCTTTCTCTAAATCTTGGTGAGAAATACACCTGGAGACTAGAATATCACGAACGTTCACATTTTGTTCAAAAAAGTCCGGGGGGCCAACAGCCGGCGCGGTATGCTGCCCAAAAGAGCATTAAAAAAAGTCCCGGCCAGCTGGCCGGGACTTTTTGGGGGATCACGCATCGTGCCGCGTCTGATACTTCAGCATCGCAATGGCATTGAGAGCAAGCATAAGCACACAGAAACCGGTCAAGGACCCGCTCCAGTAGGGCACCACGTCAATCAGCGCGGACCAGTCCTCGTGGGCCACCCATGTGTTAATACGGGAGAATGCCGCCAATACTGTCAGCACCGGCAGAGAAAGGGCGCACATCGTAATCCACTTACACCCCTTCTTCTTCGGGTCCAGGAACAGATTGACCATCGTAAATACAACGCTCAAACCGCCAAACACCAGCCACATTGCAGTTCACCTCCTCTCTATCGACTTGCTTATACCTGATACAGGGGATATTTTCCTGTCAGGGCTTTTACCTGCTCCCGCAGGCTGTCGATGTGCTGCTCGAAATCGCTCCGGGCGGCCTGGCAGATCAGCGCACCCACCAGCTTCATATCCTCCTCGTTGAAGCCTCTGGAGGTCACAGCGGGAGTACCCACCCGGATACCGGAGGTGACAAAGGGCTTTTCGGGGTCGTCGGGGATGGCGTTTTTGTTGACGGTGATATAGATGTCATCCAAACGGCGCTCCATCTCCTTACCGGTGAGCTTCGCGGGGCGCAGGTCCACCAGCATCAGGTGGTTGTCCGTGCCGCCGGACACCAGGTCCAGCCCGCCGTCCATCACGGCCTGGGCCAGAGCGGCGGCGTTTTTCACGATCTGCTCCTGATAGCTCTTGAACGCAGGCTGGAGGGCCTCCCCAAGGGCGACGGCCTTTGCGGCAATGATGTGTTCCAGGGGACCGCCCTGGGAGCCGGGGAAAATCGCGGAGTTGAGCTTTTTGGCGATATCCGGGTC
>CAJTOE010000046.1 GCA_910577805.1 uncultured Oscillospiraceae bacterium
AACGCGATATCCGCCATAAAACAGCTTCTTTTATGCGATCCTTACAACATTGCCCTGATAAGGTCTCCGCTTTCTTTCAACATAGCCAGATTTCCTATGTTCTAATTCGGGAGTAATAGTATCAATAGACGCAGAGAAAAGCCTTCCCCCTAGTGGGGGAAGGTGGCACCGCCGCAGGCGGTGACGGATGAGGGTGAAGCCCAAAATTACTTCAACTTTACGAATGACAGGCCCTATAAAAATCTGTTTCATTTTTGTTACAATCGATGTATAATGTCAACGACAAACCGGTCTTGAGGAGTTGTGAAAAAATGGGCAGATTTAAAATGAGCAAATTAAACAAGGATTATCTGAGCTGTACATTTCTGATTATGCTGCTTTGCTGGGGGACATGCGTCCTATGCAGCATCAACGGCCTTTCGCTGAACGAAAATAAGCTGTTGTACGTGCCGTATTTGTTAGGCGGATGGTCACCTACGATTGCGTCCTATCTGTCATTGAAGAAGCACAACAGAGTGACAGGGATCAAAGACTGGCTGAAAAACATTTTCGACATTAAACACCCGATTGTTTCCTATAGTATGGTGGTGATTCTGTCGGTTCTATTCATCCTGCCGCAATGTGTCATTTCCGGATACGAAAGCGGAGCGCCATTCTTCGCAATCCTGTTTATGATACCTATGATGCTGCTCGGAGGAGGCCTGGAGGAAGCAGGCTGGCGCTGGATTCTCCAGGCGGAATTGGAGAAAATACATTCGTTCACCGTATCCACGCTCATAGTCAGCGTAATTTGGTGGTTGTGGCATTTGCCGTTGTTTTACATACAGGGGGTATCTCAGTATGGGGAGAATTATTTCGCATTTG
Source organism: uncultured Oscillospiraceae bacterium (assembly GCA_910577805.1). Taxonomy (GTDB): domain Bacteria; phylum Bacillota; class Clostridia; order Oscillospirales; family Oscillospiraceae; genus Lawsonibacter. The sequence continues at coordinate 865 of CAJTOE010000046.1, forward strand.
GGCTGACTGTACTGGGCCTGAGCTTTGCTCTGGCAGGACTCAGAAGAATGACCAAAGGTGTCTGGCTCTGTGTGCTGTTCCACTGTAGTATCAATGCTTTATCAGGAATCTATATCATCCACGACAACATAATGGGCAATGCCGCAGCGGCTATCCTTTTGATTTTGTGCTCTTACGCGTTCCTGAAATTCAAATCCGCAGAATAACAGACGAAGGGGGGGACTTCACCAAAGGTGAAATCCCCCCTTTAAGCTGGAATCTAATGGCCGCGATGCTTCGCTTTCCGCTTTTGCTGCTTCAAATCAAATTGGCGCTGCTTCTCGGCCAACTGCTGCTCCTTGCTGATTTGCTTTCTCTGCGTTTTCCGCTCCTCCCGCTGCATTTGCAGCGCCTGCTGGGACTTGGTGCCGATGCCTGAAGCTTGCAGCTGCTTTCTGGCATTGCGCTGCCGGCGTTTTGGATTGTCCGCCGTTTGCTTCACCCTGGCTTCGACCGCCGGACTGAACTTCAAGTCATCGTAGTGTTTTAGGATGAACTCCCAAACCTCCTGGTCCTTCGGTTCTGCGCCAAAGGTGACCTTGCACACGGACAATTTACCGCCTGCGGTCCGTTCAAAAACGCCGGCCCAGAACGGTCCCTCGAAAAATACAGTCAGCATGACGCTTTCTGTGTCCATAACATTCCCTCCTAAAATTGCGTTATGGACAAAGAATGGACAACCCAGGAGGGGCAGGTTACTTACCTCGTCAGTACGGCGAGACGGCCGGGCTACCTACCGGCTCTGGCACATCTTATCCAAAGCGGATGTGCGTTGCGTTTTTATCCTTGTCTTTTTTATTGCGTTTTTTGAAACAGCTTAGAGTTTAGGCGCCGCGCTCTGCACGACATTGTGCTTCTCCGCGTAGCCGGTGAGCATCAGGGTCAGCGCGCCGTCGCCGGTGACGTTGCAGGCCGTACCAAAGCTGTCCTGAAGGGCGAATACGGTGAGCATCAAAGCGGTGCCCTCGTCCTGGAAGCCCAGTACGCTGATAATCAGGCCAAGGGAGGCCATCACCGTGCCGCCGGGCACGCCGGGTGCGCCGATGGCGAACACGCCCAGCAGCAGGCAGAACAGCACCATGCTGCCCATCGGGGGAAGGGTGCCGTAGAGGACTTTAGAGACGGTCATAACGAAGAAAACCTCCGTCAGCACAGAGCCGCAAAGGTGGATATTCGCGAACAGGGGAATGCCGAAATCCACCATGTCCGGGCGCAGGACGGGGGATTTTTTCGCGCCGTTCAGGGCGACGGCCAGGGTCGCCGCAGAGGACATTGTGCCCACAGCGGTGAGGTAGGCGGGGCCGTAGTATTTCAGCACCTCCATGGGGTTTTTGCCGGAGTAGAGTCCGCCCAGGCCGTAGAGCAGAGCCAGCCAGAGGAAATGACCCACCATGACGATCAGGACCACCACCAGGAACACCGGGAGCTGACGGGTGATGCTGCCCTCGTAGGCCAGGCCGCAGAAGGTGCCGCCGATGAAGAAGGGGAGTACGGGGATGATGACCCGCGTGACGATCACCAGCACGATAGACTGGAACTCCTCCAGAATGGCGGTGATGGTTTTCGCTTGGGTCCAGGTGGCGGCGAGGCCAACCAGCACGGAGAACACCAGCGCACTCATGACCGGCATGACCGGGTCGATGCTCAGGTGGAACAGCAGCTCAGGAAGCTCTTTCAAGCCCTCCGGGTTGGTGACGATGGACAGGTTGGGGATGATGGTGTAGCCCGCCGCCATGGAGAACAGGGCCGCGCCGATGGAGGATACGTAGGCCAGCACCAGGGCTACCCCCAGCATCCGGGAGGCGTTGCTTTTCATGCGGGTGATAGACGGGGCAATAAAGCCGATGATGATGAGGGGGACGCAGAAGGTAATAAGGGAGCCAAGCAGGTTTTTCGCGGTCAGCACCACCTGCATAAAGGCCTCACTGGGGATAAAGCCCAGCATTTTGGGGGATTCTGCCAGCAGGCCCAGGCAAATACCCAGCGCCACAGCCACCAGAAGCCGGAAGGGCAGACTACCCGTGATTTTTTTCATAAAACACACTCCATTTCTCTCCGGATTTTAAGGTACTTCTTCATCATACCATGCTATGAAGAAAATGCAAGAAAATTTCTGAAATTCTGTGATTTGCGGAGTGGGAGGCACCCCAAAAGTCACTCCAGCTCCAGCACCGGGATTTCCTCAAAAAGCTGCCGCTGGAGCCATAATTGATGGCAGTACGCCTCCAGAGCCTGGGTTCTGTACCAGGCCTCCCGCAAATCACGGCCCCAGGTCACCGCCCCATGATGGGCCAGCAGGACCGCGGCCTCCGACTGCACATTGGCGGCCCCCTGCGCCAGCGTTTCCGTCCCCAGGGGCAGGTAGGGGAGGCAGGGGACAAAGCCCCCCAGCAGCAGAACCATGTCCATCGTAATACGCTGGGTCAAGTCCTCCTTCCGGCTGGCCATGCACACCGCATAGGGAGAGTGTGTGTGGACCACGCCGCCCACCTCCGGACGGGCGCGGTAGACCGCAAGGTGCATCGGAGTCTCGGTGGAGGGAGGCAGAGGACCGGGGGAAACAACGTCTCCCTCCAGGGTCAGCTCCAGAAGAAGCTCCGGGGTCACGTCCCCCTTGTACAGCCCGGAGGGCGTAATCAAAACGTGTCCGTCCGGACAGCGGGCCGAAAGATTGCCGTCATTGGCCGCGACCCAGCCGGCCTGCGCCACCTGATGCGCCGCGTGACAGATCTCCTCCCGTAAGCGCTGTTTTTCCTGCGCAAGCGTCATGCGTTCTCCTCCTTCATGCGTCGTAATGCGTCCGTGAACGGGGGATAGCACACGCCGGTTTCCGTGACAATGCCGGTAATCAGCGCATGGTCCGTCACATCAAAGGCCGGATTGTAGAACTTCACGCCCGCCGGGGCCATCGGCTCCCGATACCACAGCGAACCGATTTCCTGGCCGGGGCGCTCCTCAATGGGGATGTCCGCGCCGGTGGGGCAGTCCAGGTCGATGGTGGAGGACGGTCCCAGCACGTAAAAGGGGATGCCGTAGTGTTTTGCCAGCACCGCTACCCCGGAGGTGCCGATTTTATTGGCGGCGTCCCCGTTGGCGGCGATCCGGTCGCAGCCCACAAAGCAGGCCTGTACGAAACCTTGTTTCATTACCATGCTGGCCATATTGTCACAAATCAACGTCACATCCACCCCGGCCCGCTGAAGCTCCCAGGCGGTGAGCCTGGCTCCCTGGAGAAGGGGACGGGTCTCGTCGGCGAACACCCGGAACGGGATGCCCCGCTCCTGCCCCAGCAGAATAGGCCCCAGCGCAGTTCCGTACTGGGAGGTGGCAATCTGTCCGGCGTTGCAGTGGGTCAGGATACCGTCACCGGCGTTTACCAGGGTCAGACCGTGTTCGGCGATGGCCCGGCACATAGCCGCGTCCTCCTCATGGATGGCCCGGCACTCCCGGCCCAGAACAGCCACCGGGTCCTCCTGCCCCTGGGCGGCCTGGAGCATCCGCCGGACCGCCCAGGACAGGTTGACGGCGGTGGGGCGGGCGTTGGACAGGGCCTCCCCTAAACGGGGCAGTTCCTCCTGGACGGCGGATTTTTCCAGCCGTTGGGCCAGCACGTAAAGGGCGTAACCGGCGAAAATGCCGATGGCAGGCGCCCCCCGGACCCGGAGGCTCTGGATGGCCTCGATCAACTCGTCCAGCTGGTCCAGCTCCAAATAGACCTCCCGGCCCGGCAGGAGGCTTTGGTCCAGGATACGGACCTTCGTTCCGTCGGGACTCAGACCCACGTGATCGGGTAATGTCATAGTGCAGCAGCTCCTTTCTTTTTTACCATAGAGGCCGCCGCAAGCTGGAAGAGTGCGGAAGCGGCGGCGATATAAAATACATACTGAACGCCCCAGGCGTCCCAGATACGGCCCAGCAGGGGAGAGGCGAGAATTGCCATCACATGGTCCACGCTCAGGCCCACGGAGAGAGTCCGGGTGACCTCACTGGGGTCCAGGGCGATCGAGCGCATCATGTAGGAATGGACCATGTTGAACTGCTCAAACAGCACGCACAGGATATAGGCGGCGAATACGAGCCAGACCAGAGGCCCCTGGGTTTCCCCGGTGAGCTGCGCCGCCAGAAGGCCCATGATGCAGAAGCTTACGGCGATGTAGACGCTCTCCAGCCAAAGCATGTTCCGGACCCCCAGCTTGTCCAGCATCCGGCCGATCCAGGGGGCGGCGGCGCTGCCGGCCAAATGGACTGCGATGGTCAGCAGAGCCACGGTGTCCGCGCCCATGCCCAGCAGATTGATGATGACCCAGGGGGCAAAGACGATTTTGATACGCTTCTGACAGCCATAGGCCAGGGTGACCATGTAATAGGGCAGATACTGTCTGCGGAACAGGAGCTTGTGGTTTTTGACCCCGCCCGTCTGCTTTATGGACAGCGCCATCAGCACCAGCAAAACCACTGCTCCGGCGGTGGCGATGGCCCCCAGGGCAAAGGGCATGATCGTCTGGGTCTGGAAGCTGAAAAAACCGGAGCGGAAGCCCAGAAACACCAGCACCGCCGCCGCCATGCTGAACAGGGTGTACACGCCCTTGAACCGGCCCAGGGTCGCGCCCTCTCGGCCGTGCTCTGCCAGGTCCATGGAAATTGCGTCGTTCAGGGGCATGAACAGGTGCATACCCAGGGAGTGGATGAACAGAAAGACCAGCATAATGCTGTAGCTGGGGGCGCACCAGCCCATAACGATCATACCGGCCAGCACCAGCACCTGGGCTACGACGGACATCCAGAAGTTGCCCAGACCGCCCAGTGCGGCCACCAGCACCATGCACAGGATGCCGGGACTTTCGCGGGGGACCTCGATGAATCCCCGCTGAACGGAGTCGATGTGGAAGGCTTCGTTGAAATAGTTGGAAAGAATGCTGTTGCCCAGGCCGTTCGCCAGAGCGACCAGAGCCGTTACGGCCACAAAGGCGCGGATTGCCCGGCGCTGCTTTTCCGGCGTCATAAAAATTCCTCCTTGACAAATGCAGATAGAACTGTTATTATCACAACAGTTATTTTTAGAACGGTTGGTGAAAGAACAATGAATCGAAGTGAACAAATTTTATTGGGCATCAAGGACGCAAAGACCCTCTACGAGCGGCAGCTGGACCCCCTGCTGGAGCGTAACGGCCTGTCGAAGCTGCAAATAGACGTGCTGCTCTTTTTGTACAACAATCCGGAGCATGACACGGCCCAGAGCGTTTGCAGTCTCCGGGGGCTGGCAAAGTCCAACGTGTCCAAGGGGGTGGACGGCCTGGTGCAGCTGGGGCTTCTGGAGCGCCGGACCGACCCGGATAACCGCCGGACCGTCCATCTCAAGCTGACAGACAAGGCTTTGCCGGCCGTCCAGGAGGGGGCTGCCTGTCAGGACAGATTTTTCCGTCTGCTGCTCCAGGGGATTTCCTCCGATGAGATGGAAACGGTTTTGCGGCTGTTTTCTCAAATACACGATAATGTCCGCAAGGGCTTGGGAGGTCTGTAATATGTCTGCGTGGTTTCTGATTTTGGTGTGCTTTTTTGCCGGAATGGGAGCGGGACTGGGCACCGGCTTTGCCGGAATGAGCGCCGCCGCGGTGATCTCTCCCATGCTCATTACGTTTTTGGATATGCCCGCCTATCAAGCGGTAGGGATCGCTCTGGCCTCCGATGTGCTGGCAAGCGCGGCTTCCGCCTATACCTATGGGAAGAACAAGAACCTGGATGTGCGCAACGGCCTGCTCATGATGGCCAGCGTCTTGGTGTTCACCATGCTGGGCAGCTACGCGGCCAGTCTGCTTCCCAACCAGACCATGGGGCGCTTTTCTACCTGCATGACCCTGTTTTTGGGGATCAAATTCATTGTCCGCCCGGTTATGACCACCAAGGAGGCCATGGCGGCGGCGTCTCCGAAAAAGCGCGCCGCACAGTCGGTTCTCTGCGGCGCGCTGGTAGGGACGATCTGCGGTGTTGTGGGGGCCGGAGGCGGTATGATGATGCTGTTGGTCCTGACATCGGTACTGGGCTATGAGCTGAAAACCGCCGTGGGCACCAGCGTGTTCATCATGGCCTTTACGGCGTTCACCGGCTCAGTTTCCCACTTTCTGATTGGCGGCGCGCCGGATTGGACTGTTTTGGCACTGTGCGTGCTGTTTACCCTGCTGTGGGCGCAGGTTGCGGCCCGGTTTGCCAACAAGGCGGAACCCATCGTACTCAACCGGGCCACCGGAGTGGTGCTGATGATTTTAGGGGCAGTGATTTTGGCGGTCAACTATCTGAGTTGAACTCCCCCTGAATCTGCCCTAAAATTCATCCTCCTCCACATCCAGCGCGAAGGGAGGCTCGTCCAGCTCCGGCTTAAACGCGGGAACCGCCGCCGGGGCAGGCTCCGCCGTCATATCCTGGCGGAATTTCATCTCCTGCCACTGCTCCTTGGTAATGAGGAGCTGCCGGGGCTTACTGCCCTCGAAGGGGCCTACGATGCCCTTTTCCTCCAGCTGGTCCACCAGCCGGGCGGCGCGGGCGTAGCCCAGCTTCAGGCGGCGCTGGAGCATGGACGCGGAGGCCTGGCCCGTCTCCACCACCACCTCAATGGCAGCATCCAGCAGCTCGTCGTACTCATGGACCTCCTCCGGCGCACTGCCGCCGATGCCCTTGGCGCCCTTCTCTTTTTCAGCGGCGTGCTGCTCGATCTCCTGAATGATGTCGTCGGAGTATTGGGCCGTGCCGCTGTTTTGCTTCACGTAGTCCACTACTGCCGCCACCTCGCCGTCGGAGATGAAACAGCCCTGAACACGGGTGGGCTTGTTGGAACCCAGAGGATTGTAGAGCATGTCCCCCCGGCCCACCAGCTTTTCCGCGCCCTGGGTGTCCAGAATAATCCGGGACTCCATAGCGGAGGCCACGGCAAAGGCAATACGGCTGGGGATGTTGGCCTTCATCAGGCCGGTGATCACGTCAGCGGAGGGCCGCTGGGTGGCAATGACCAGGTGCATTCCGGCGGCGCGGCCCATCTGGGCCACCCGGCAGATGGATTCCTCCACCTCCTTCGCCGCCACCAGCATCAGGTCAGCCAGCTCGTCAATGACAACGACGATGCTGGGCATATGCTCCACCTCGCCGGTCCGGGCGGCCAGGGCGTTGTACTCCTCCAGCTTCCGGACTTTCTTGTCGGCGAAGGTCCGGTAACGGCGCATCATTTCCGTCACCGCCCACTGGAGCGCACCGGCGGCTTTTTTGGGGTCGGTGACCACGGGAATCAGCAGGTGGGGGATGCCGTCGTAGTTACTCAGCTCCACCATTTTGGGGTCCACCATGATAAGGCGCACATCACGGGGACTGGACTTATAGAGCAGAGAAATAATAAGAGAGTTGGTACACACGGACTTGCCGGAGCCGGTGGTGCCTGCCACCAGCAGGTGGGGCAGCTTGGCGATGTCCCCTACGATGGCCTGGCCGCTGATGTCCTTCCCTACGGCAAACGAGACCTGGGATTTGCTGTTCTGGAACAGGTCCGAGCTGATGACAGAGTGGATGCTCACCGGGGAGACCAGCTTATTGGGGACCTCGATGCCCACCATGGAGATTTTGTCGGGAATGGGGGCGATACGCACCCCGGAGGCCCCCAGAGCCAGGGCGATGTCGTCGGAGAGATTGGTCAGCTTGTTCAGCCGCACGCCCTGGTCCATCTCCAGCTCGTACCGGGTGACGGAGGGTCCCCGGACCACGTTGACGATGCTGGAGTTGATGCCGAAGGACTGGATGGTGCTGGTGAGCCGCTGGCGGTTGGCGTTCAGCTCCGCCAGGGCCTCGCCGCCGAAGTCGCCGCTGCCGGGCTTCAGCAGGGACAGGGGAGGATAGGGGTAGGGGGCGTCCTCGTCCTTCTGCTCCAGGCTCTGGGCGATATCTCTGGCCACTTCCTCGGCGGCTTGCGCGGCCTCCTCCTTGGGGGATATCTTCTTGGGCACCGCCGGTTCCCGGACGATTTCCGGCATGGGAGCGGGTGCGGGGACCGGCTCCGGCACAGGCTCCGGAATCGGCTCCGGGTCCGGGGCCAGGGAGACAGGGGCGGGAAAATCCAGCTCCGGCTCCGGTTCAGGGACTGGGTCCGGTTCCGGCTGGGAGATGGGTTCTGGCTTGTGGATATAGAGAATCTGGTCCGGAGTGGGCACCCGCGGGGTTTGGTTGAAGAGCTTCTTTTTCTCCGGCTGAGGCTCGGCAGGTTCCTCATTTTCCGGCAGCGGGCCGTCGTCTACGGGAATGTCGATGTATGTGGAGGTACTGCGGCGGCTCTGGGCCGGACGGGGGGCCGGAGCGGCAGGGGCGCGGGCGGGCCTCTGACTGCGGCGGGGGGCGGGCGGCTCCTCCTCCGGGATGTACTCATACTCCGGGCGGTTGAAGTACCAGTCCGCCACATCGACCAGCGTCAGATTAAAGGACCCAAGCCCCATGAGCAGAAAGGCAAAGACAAACAGAATGGCCGCGCCGATCTGGCTGAAAATCCGCACACAGCACTGGGCCAGCAGACCGCCGACGGCTCCGCCGGAGCTTACGTCCAGTCCAGTGGCCCAGAGGGTTTTCAGCAGCGCGCCGTCCCAGGGGAGAGGCTCCGGCACCACCAGGCTGTGCAGGATGCAGGAGAAGGCCAGGGGGAGGGTCAGGGCGCAGATGGTCCGGACCAGGACAGGGCGTCCCCGGTGGAAAAAGAGGATGTAGCTGGCCAGCAGCAGGGCCGGGACGGACACCCAGAACCCAAAGCCCAGCAGACCTTTCAGGAAGTTGCTGAAAAAGTGGATGAAGATCGCCTCACTGGGGAAAAAGCCCAGAACGGCAAAGACCGCCAGCATCAGGCAGACCGCCGCTCCCGCCTCCCGCCGGATGGGGGCGGACTGGGGGGGCGTTTTTTTGCGGCTCCGGGAGCTGGAGGAGCGTGTGGATTTGGAGGCGGTGCGTTTTCCGCCGGTGGATTTTGTTGCCATGTTTCTTTCGTTCCTTTCCGGGGGTCAAGTAGTGGGGAGGAAGTGGAAGTCCAGGGCGATGCCCAGCAGGGACAGCGCGCCAGCCGCCCAGCAGTAGAAGGCGAACAGGCCGAACTTGCCCTTTTCCGAGAGCAGCTTGACCAGATAGATGGAGCAGTAGCCGACTACGGCGGCGACGGCCATGCCGGTCAGATAGATGGGCAGCAGCTCCGGGTTCACGCCGCCCTCCTCCTTCAGCACGTCCAAAACCTCCAGCAGGGTGGCCCCCAGCACGGCGGGGAGGGAGAGCAGGAAGGAGAAGCGCACAGCAAAGGAGCGCTGAAAGCCCAGGGCCATACCGGCGCAGATGGTGGAGCCGGAGCGGGAGATGCCGGGGATGGTGGCGAAGCCCTGGGCCACGCCCACCAGCAGCACGTCGCGCAGGGTAGCGCTGCGCTCGGTTTTCCGGCCCCGCGGGAGGCGGTCGGAGAAAAAGAGGATGCAGCCGGTGAACAGCAGGGCGCAGCTGACGAAGATGGGGCTTCCGGCCAGCGCCTCTACCTGATCTTTTATGAGCATCACCGCAAAGAGGGGCAGAGTCCCCACGATGAGCAGCAGGACTAACCGCCGGGCGGGGGGAGGACTGCCGGTCTGAGGCGAGCGGGAGACCAGGCCGGCGAAGAAGCGGAAAAATTCCAAGATCATTTCCCAGATATCCCGCCAGTAGACCACGCACACCGCCAGCAGGGTGGCGAAGTGGAGGAGGATATTGAGCAGGGTATCCGGCTCCTGGAGGCCGAAAAAGTGCTGGAACAGGGTCAGGTGGCCGGAGCTGGAGATGGGCAGGAATTCGGCCACGCCTTGGACAAAGCCCAGGATGGCGGAGAGCATGTACGTCAAAATAGTGTACCTCCCAACGGCAAAACTGAAAATGGACACTATTACTATATTAGCACAACTGAGGAAACAATTCCAGTCTTTTTCCGGGCAATTTGGATATCAAATTTATAAGGGCGGTATGACGCTTGGGGCAAAAAGAATTTCCGCCCGGTTCCGAGCGGAAACAGCAAGCTTTGGAGGCTCTTGTTTTTTGATTATAGGGGGGATATAATACTGGGTGTAATTGGGGGGGAGGCTTTGGAGGTGACTGAAACCTTCCGCGGAATGGCCCGCCCAGGGGGTTGGGCCCCACAGTTCACCCTATTATATCCTATCAAATAAAAAGTCATTACCAACAGGAGGCTGTGCAGATGAAAAAAACGCAGACCGCAATCCAACGCTGTAAGACAATGTCAACGCTGCAAAAAATACTGGGCGGCAAATGGAAGCTTGAGATACTCTACTATATCGCGTTTTGTGATATTCACCGATTTGGCGCACTGCGCCGCCAGCTCGGCGAAATCACGGAATCCTCCCTGACGAAGCAGCTCCGGGAGCTGGAAGCGGATGGTTTCCTGATCCGGCATGATTTTAAGGAAATCCCGCCGCGGGTCGAATACACCTTGTCCGATTTGGGCCGGAGCTTTATGGATGTGATCGACTATATGAAGTCCTGGGGTGACCAGAACCTTCCAGAGACCTGAAACCGCTACACATAAAACTCCTCCATGGTCTCCAGACATAAGCAGCCCAGCTGTCCGCCGGGGTAGGCACAGCCGCAGTCAATGCCAATCAGCGTACCGCGCTGAAAAATCCGGTCCAGCCGTTCCGGTTCCCCGACCTGCTTGTAGAGCAGCCGGGTGGGGGTGTGCCCAAAGACCAGGGTTTTGTCCGGAAAGTAAACAGTGTCCAGATCCGGACAGCAGAATAGAAAATCTTCCAGGTCATAATCCTCCAAAGGACGGCCGGCAGAAAAATGCGCCAGCCCGGCGCGGACCAGGACAAACTTCCGTCCCTGCACGGTGACCTCCTTCCAGGGGGACAGGGCGTTCAAATACGCGCATACGACCTCCGTCTCCTCGTCACTGAGCTGGAGAAATTGCAGGATTGAGGACTTTCCGCCGTTTTGCAGCCATTCTTCCATGAGCTTCCGTTCCGCCGGGGTGAGAAACTGGTCCTCACCCTGGCGCATCGTGCGCAGGAGAGAAGGCAGTACAGCGGCGGCCAAAAGCTCATGGTTCCCCAGAAGCCCGGTCACGTTGGGCCGCACCGCCAGGTCCAGAAGGATACGGAAGCCGTCCGGTCCACGGTCCAGCACGTCCCCCAGGACATAAAGAGTATCGTCCGCCGCGAAGTGGATGGCCGCGAGCATGGATTGGTATTTGTCATAACAGCCGTGGATATCTGACATCACATAAGTCATGGCCGGTTCTCCTCTCAAATTGGATTTCCGCCATGTTAGCACAGGACCCTGTACCAAAACAAGTACAGGGCCCTGCTTGCCTTTCGCCGCGGAGTATGGTACCATGCCGGTATCCGAATCAACCAAAACGGGGGGAAGCTGCCGTGTCCATCAACATCCTGCCCTTTCGGGTGTACCAGACTCTTTTGGAGCATTCCGACGGGGACCACGCCCTGCCCATGGGGGAGCTGCTCCGGCTGCTGCGGACGGAATACGGCCTGCGGTGCGACCGGCGGGCGGTGTATGCCGCGCTGGACAAGCTGCGGGCCGTGGGCTGTCATATCCCGGAGTACCAGGACGACGGCGAGGGCTACCGCCTGCTGTCCCGCCCCCTGGAGCCGTCGGAGGTCCGGCTGTTGTCGGACGCGGTGTCTGCCTTTTCCGGCATCTCCCAGCGCCAGTGCCAGCGTCTGCTGGACAAGCTGGGCCGGGGCCTGAGCCGCTGGCAGCGGAAGCAGTGCCGTCCTCTGGTAATAGGCGCGTGCTGGCGCGGCAGAAATCAGGAGTCTTTTTTGTCCGTGGAGGTGCTGGAGGAGGCTGTGTCCCGCCGGTGCCAGGTGCAGTTCCAGTACATGGAATACGGCATGGACAAGCAGCTCCGGCCCCGCCGGGACCGGCCCTATCAGGTCTCCCCTTACGGTCTGTGCTTTGCCAACGGGTACTATTATCTGCTCTGCCGCTATCAAGGGGGAGAGGACATCAGCAGCTACCGGGTGGACCGCATCCAGGCCCCGGTCCTGCTGGAGGACCAGCCCGTAGAGCCGCTTCCGCCGGGGCTGGATATCACGCGCTATGTCCGGGAGCGGGTGTACCCCTTTCCTGGCGAGGCCGTCCGGGTGGTACTGCGCTGCGAGAGCGGTTTACTCAGCGATGTGCTGGACCGCTTCGGCATGGAAACTCAGCTCCATGACAACGGGGACGGGACCTTTGACGCCGTCATAGTCACCGGAGCCGCCGGTTTGAAATTCTGGGCGCTGCAATATGTGGAGGTCTGTCAGGTGGTACAGCCGGACTGGCTGCGGCAGGAAATCTGTGATACGCTGGAGACGGGCTGGAGGCGCTATCAAGGGAAGGAACAGCATATATGACAGTCAATATGTTCAAGGCTCTGCGCATCGAACAAAACGAGGTAATGATGTGCCGGTTTCTGGCGAATCTGCTGGACCCGCACGGGTGGCACGGGTACAAAGCGAAATTTCTAAAATCTTTTTTACGAGATGTAATCAAGTTAGGGGACTTTGAGGACACACTTTTGGAGCGGACCTGCGTGATGACCGAATATCTGATTGAGAAGGACCGGAGAATCGACATCATGCTGCAAAACCCGGAATTTTCCATTCCCATCGAGGCCAAGATCAACGCCAGGGACCAGCAGAGCCAGTGCTATGACTACCAGCCCTACGCCCGAAACGCCCAGCTGGTCTACCTGACCAAGGAGGGGACTCCGCCGGACGAGTCGAGCCGCAGGGCGGCGGACGGCACGGGGGAAGCGACACCCATAGTCCTCATCTCCTGGAAACAGATCTGCCTCTGGCTGGAGGAGGAATCCGCCCCCCTGGAGCAGGTGAGGCAGTACACAGAGGCCATCCGGTCCTTTTTGCCCGTCCCCCAAAAACCGCAGGCCGGCGGTGATTTGCTCTGTCTGGTCCGGGAGGTGCTGGAGGAATTCCGTCACACAATGGCCCAGGGGACCGCGGCGCAGTTTGGCCTGGAGGAGCTGCCGCACTCCTATAAATCCTATCTGGACTGGGAGGAAAAACAACACCTGAAATTCTGTCCGGGCCTGAACTACCGGGTGAGGCACGCGGCATTTTCCCAAAAAGAAACCCTGCAAATGTGGTTCCGAATCGAGGTGGCCGACGACGGCTATCTGGCCGCTGGATTTTGTCTGGCAGACGTAAAGCCGGGCAAGTCCGGAAGCAAAGTGAACGCCAATTCCATCCCGCTGGAGGCAATCAAGCATCTGGACCGCTGCATTCTCTCGCGGGACAACTGGTGGTTTGTCTGGCGCTTTTCCAACGGCCGGCAGGATGCGGCGCGGGACGATGTGCCGAATTTCAGGACCATGAACGAATACGCCCAAAAACTGGGGACTGCATCGGAGCGGGAGAAATTTGTCAAAGCCGCCGTCCGGATTTTTACAGACCAGCTCTTGGGCTATCTGAAGCCATAAGCAGCAAAACCCCCGCTGAAACGAAGTATGTCTCAGCGGGGGCCGTTTCTTTTATAAGCGCCCGAAAATTTCCCCAATCGCCCCGTGGAGGACGAGCGCGGCCTCCTGATCGCAGGGCGTGGGCGTTTTGTTTATCAGCACCAAACGCTTGCCGGGGAAGTAGTGGATCAGCCCCGCGGCGGGGTACACCGCCAGGGAGGTGCCGCCGATGATGAGCATATCCGCCTGCCGGATGTCCGACACCGCCCCCTGAAGCACCTGACTGTCCAAGGACTCCTCGTACAGGACCACGTCGGGCTTGATGATTCCGCCGCAGGCGCAGCGGGGGACCGGGCCGGTGCTGTCCAGGATGTCCTGGGCGGAGTAGGATGCGTGACAGCTCATGCAGTAGTTGCGCAGCACGCTGCCGTGCAGCTCCCACACCCGGCGGCTCCCGGCCGCCTGATGCAGGCCGTCGATGTTCTGGGTGACCACGCTGCGTAAACGGCCCTCCTGCTCCCACTGGGCCAGCTTCCGGTGGGCGGCGTTGGGCTTTGCGTCCAGGCAGAGCATTTTGGCCCGGTAGAATTGATAGAATTTTTCCGGAAACGCGTCAAAATAGGTGCGGCTCAAAATCGTCTCCGGCGGGTCGTCGTACTGCTGGTGGTACAGGCCGTCCACGCTGCGGAAATCCGGGATGCCGCTTTCTGTGGAAACGCCGGCCCCGCCGAAAAAGACGATGCTCCGGCTCTCGTCCACCCACTGCTGGAGAAGCTTCAGGTTCTGCTCCATGGTGTACTCCCTTCGTTACCGGCGGTATGTACGGGTGATCTCCCGCATTTTGCCCGACACATAGGGGTTCAAGGCCTCCTCCCGGACCCGCCAGGTCCAGTTGTGGTCCCCCATGGTGCCGGGGGTGTTCATCCGGGCGTCCGCGCCTAAGCCCAGCACGTCCTGCATGGGGGCGATGGCC
>CAJTOE010000047.1 GCA_910577805.1 uncultured Oscillospiraceae bacterium
CTCACAACACCTGCACATACCGCAAATCCACACAGATCGCGTCCGGCGGGTAAAAAATCGGCAGCTTGGCCCCGTCCCAGTAAAACCCGTGCTTTTCATAGAACCGGCAGGCCCGCACATTCTCCCGCAGCGCAAATACACACACACCAGGCCGTCCCTGGTCCCGGAACCGCTTCACGACCTCATTCACTACCACCGAGCCGTAGCCCTTTCCTGTCTCCTCCGGGTGGGCGTAAAACGAGTGGATCTCCCCCCAGCCGGTGCAGTCCAGGCTGTCCGGGCCAAGCTCCAGCACGCCGCCCATTTCCTCCGGGCTGGTGCGGACCTCCCCGTAGGAGATGCAGCACACCGGCTTCTCCCCCCGGTAAAGCAGCAGGCCGCGGGCCTCCCCGGCGGCGTAGCGGCGCTGAAAGCGCTCCACCCAGCCGTCCTCCTGGATGTGGTGGTCCAGATATTCCGAGGGGATCATCCCCCGGTAGGCAGTGCGCCAGCCCATGGCGTGGAGCCGGGACATCAGCATAAGCTGCTCCGGGGTGACGGCCTCGACAAAATGCAGGTTTTCCATTCAATTGCTCTCCTTTTCAATAGCGCGAAAAAATCCGCTCCAGCAAAAAGGTGGCCAGCAGGGCCGTCAGAGCGGGAAGAAACAGGGCAAAGGCATACCAGGCGAACGATAACTGCACCGCGGCATTGGCGCACAGGGACAGCAGAAACACGCTGGGAAAATGCCGGATACACAGCTGCAAGGTCGTGCGTAAAAGGTCCCTGGTGGCGAACTGGAACCGGCCCAGCAGCGGAAAAGCGGTCAGGGGCAGGGTCCCCAGCAGCACGGCCAGAGTCTGCCAGCACCAGAACAGCAGCTCCGCCATCTGGTCCCCCTTCAGGGCCAGGGCGGTCAGGGCCGGCAGGCCGAAGTAAAACACCAGCCCCGCCGGCAGGCACACAAGCGTAACGACTACGCCCTGTTTCAGGTTTTCCCGAAAGCACTCCAGAAACCGCAAATAACGCCCGTTCTGCCTCTGCCGCAGGCCCCGGAACACCGTATGATACAGCGCTGTACAGGCCGGGCCGATGGTGACCACCGGCAGGCAGCAGAACAGCCACAGAATGCTCAGGCCCACTACGTCCACCAGGTCGCCCAAAAACGAGAAAAAGTCGTTGTTCGGGTCAAAGAGTCGGTTAGAGAACTCGCTCATAGCAGTTGAGCTCCTCCCACACGAATCCCATGAAGTGGAACATGGTCTTGCCCGCCAGCCGGTAGCCCAGCTTGGGGTAGAGATGGTTGGCGGGGGTGTTTTTGATCCAGGTGTCCAGCCGCATGACGCGCTTCCCCTGGCGGCGGGCCTCCGCCTCGCAGAAGTCCACAAATTCCCTGGCCTTTCCCCGGCCCGCCCACCGGGGGCTGATGCACAGGGTATGAATGACCATCACCTGGTCCCGGTCCGCCGCGAAGCTCCAGGGGATGGCGTCGTACTCCGGGAGCTGCACGCCGTTCAGATTGACGCACCCGAACAAATCCCCCTCCTCCTCCATCACGTAGAGGGTCCCGGCCGCGAAAGCCTCGCGGGCGCTGTCCTGGGTGGGGTATTTGCCCCGCTGCCAGTTGGTGGTGGTCACGCCGGTCTGCTCCTCCAGGTCCAATATTTCCTCATAAATCTGCGCGACCTTGGGCAGGTCCGCTTCCGTTGCCGCTCGAATCATAAAAACCTCCTAAAAACGATGGGCCCAGCCGCTCAAAAACCAGATGGGCGCAAGCCAAAGCAATAAGTAAATCAACAGGTTCAGGGGGGACAGAGAGGTCGCCGCGTCCAGGGAGGTCAGGTAGTAGGCCAGCAGCAGCCCCACCGTGGACCCGATGCACATAATGACCGCCCCCAGCCGGGTGGCCCAGCGCAGCCGCTTGGCCCCCACCACCGCCTCAGACAGCGGAGTCATGCCCTCCCGGCACAGCACGGCCACCAGCTTGTTCCCATGGGGCTGGTCCGGGTCGGACAGCTCCCACCGCCGCTCCACCGGGGGAAAATCCATCCGGTCCGCCGCCAGCCGGAACCGCTGCTGGAGCATGGACGGGATCAGATTAAAATCCCGCGTGGCCAGCACCGGGCCGATGCGCTCCTGGAGCAGCAGGGTCATGGCAGGAAACACCGCGTCCGGCAGAGAATAATTTAAGGCAAAAATCCCCGCCAGTTCCCCCTCGATGGCGCAGAACACCGCGTTTTTCACATGGAGGCCGGAGGGAAGCGCCACCTCCATCAGCTTCATAAAGGACGCCGAGCCTACCAGGACCTGGTCCCCCCGGATGGTGGCGGACACGCCGCCGCCCTCGTGGGCGATCACGTCGGAGGCGTTCCGCATTAAACCGCCCTGGGCACGGAGCAGGTCGTGAAAAAGCTTCTCCAGCCCGCTGCCGGAGGCCCGCATCAGCGTGGCAGTATAGGCAATGACCCGCTCGGTGGGCAGGTCCCCGAAAATCTTGACCCCGTTGAGAACGACGGTCCCGGTGGGGAATAAATCCTTGTCGCAAATCAGCACCCGTCCCCCCCGCCGGGAGGCGGCGCAGGCGGGCCAGCCCGCCAGGGCGGCCCCGGAGTTGGACAGCCGCCGGGCCAACTTATGGAAGGTCCGTCCGTAGAGCACGGCCCCGCCCAGGGCGGCGCTGGCGGTGCAGGTGGCGGACAGGGCCCAGAACAGCCGGTCCGGCCGCTCCATCCCCAGGGAAACCAGCAGGGAAAACAGCAGGCACCCCAGCAGCAGCAGGGGGCAGTACACCCGGAACACGCCCTGCACGCCGTCGTCCATCTGCATCTGACTGCCAAAGCCCTGGGCGTCGCCGGTCCATTTGCAGTAGGCGTCCCGGCCGTTCCACATCTCCGGCTCCAGAGTGACGATCTCCGGTTCGGCGCTGGCCGCCGCCGTCCGGCAGGCCAGACGCATCCCGCAGCGCTTGTGGTAGCTCCCGTGGAGCAGATAGAAGATGCCCAGCAGACAGGGTGCGGTGTAGGGCAGACGGACTACGCCCACCTCCGGCGCGGCCATGGTCAGAAAAATGCCGTCCAGGAGGGTGAACAGCCCGGCGAAGGCGCACAGCGTATCCATCCCCACGCGCCCCCGGCACAGCCGGACCAGCCCTACAAAGAGCATGTCCGACCCCAGCAAAATACCGCAGGCCATCAAAACGGTGCTGACCAGCAGGGTCAGTGCGTCGTCCATACCGGGCAGGACGGGCAGCGGCACCCGCGGCAGAAGAATGAAGTAACAGGCGGGCACGAACAGGGCCAGGACCAGCAGGGACCGCACCCGCATTCCCTTCAGGCCACGGTTGTAGCGCCGGGCCAGCTCCTGGGGAGGCAGGTCCGGGGGCGGAGGCTCCACGCGGGGCTCCCGCCGCCACAGGGGCCTGCGGGGTTCGGGCGGCTCCTCCTCCTCGTCGGTGCCGGGAATCAGCCGCTCCAGCCGCTGGACTTCCTCCGAGTTTTCCCGCTCGGATTCCTCGAACATATGCTCCGCGTAGTCGTCCGCCTTCTGGCTCAGGCTCTTCACCAGGGAGGAAAGCACGCTCTCCTCCTCCGGGAAGTCGATGATCTTATCCGGGTCCGGAGCTTCCGCGTCCTCCTCGTCTTCCTCGTCCTCGTCTGGGCCGTCGTATTCTTCGGCGGGCGCTTGGGCTATGGACTCCGGCGGCGCGTCTGGGACGGACGGCTCGGACGCAGGCTCCGGGCTGTCCCCGGCGGCGTCCTCCGGTTCATCCTCCGGCTCCTCCTCCGGGACGGGCTGCTTTACGCCGGGAAAGGGGACAATTTTTCCGCCCCCGTCCCCGCCGCCGAACTCCGTCAGGATTTCCTCCAGGTCGTAGTCCGCCGGCTCCGCGCCCCGGATCAGGTCCTTGATGTTGATAAGCTCTGTATTGCCTTTACTGTTCTTGTTGTCGGTCATTATGGTGATCCCCTTCGGAAGGCAGAAGACCGTCTGCCGGGTAGTTATTGTTGGCGTTCCAGATGATCCAGTCCGTATACCCCGCGTCGTACACCGCCTGAATCTGCGCCCGTAATTCCTCGCCGCCGTAGCGGATGTGCCCCCGGACCCAGGTGGCGGTAAAGCCCTGGAGCCAGGCCCGGACCCCGGCGGGGTTCTCCGTTCCGGCCAGGGCGTCACTGGAGCGGTCCAGGGCCGCGCGGACCGTCTCATAGGGCTTCTGGTCCGGCACGTCCAGGCCGTAGGCCCCTGCCGCGTAGTGGGAGGGGTAGACCATGGGGCAGATGAAATCCGCTGCCTGGGCCATATCCGGGTAGCTCTGGCCCAGCTGCCGGGCGTCCACGGCGCTGTCAATGACCGTGCCGAACACGTCCGCCGACAGCCACACCCCCGCCGCGTGAAGCTCTTCCCGGGCGTAGGCCAGGAAGCCGGTGATCATGGCCTGACGGTCCTCCTCCGGCAGGCCGGAAACGGCGGGATAGCGCACATAATCAAACTGGACCTCGTCAAAGCCCGCCTGGACGGCGAATTGGGCGATTTCCAGCAGATAATCCCACACCTCCTGGGAGGCGGGGTCCACCCAGGCGATGCCGCCCCCCTCGCTGACGGGCTGTCCGTCCGCCGTACACAGGGCCAGCTCCGGCCGGGCCTGGGCCAGCACCGGGTCTTTAAACGCCACGATACGGGCAATGGTATAAATTTGCTTCTCTTTCAGGGAGGCCACCAGTCCGGGCAGGTCCTGGACGTACCGGGTCCCGGCCCCCAGCCGGGCGGCCTCGCCGGTCTCCGGTACGAAGCTCAGCCGGCCCTCGTCGTTCTTCACGTCGATGACCATGGCGTTCAGCTCGGTTTCCTCCACCAGGGCGGTCAGGTCCTCCATATGGCGGCTCCCCGCCACCGGGCCGGTCACATAGATGCCCCGGACCGCGGGCGGCTGTCCCTCCGGACGGGCGTCCGGCTCCGGCTGAGACACGTCCGGACCCGGCGCGGGTACGGGCTTTTGGGGGGCCATCGTAGAGACGGAGGGCTGACGGTTGGGAAGCTGCGCCTCCTCACGGGGCAGCAGCAGGACCAGCAGGCCAATGACCAGGGCCGCTGCCGCCGCGACGACGGGCAGAAATGGAAGTCTTCTGCCCCCTCTGTATCTGGACATGATACGATCATCCGCCTGTTCTTTGTCTAACGGCCTCGTACAGCAGCACGGCCGCCGCCGCGGAGGCGTTGAGCGAATTGATTTTCCCCCGCATGGGGATGGAGACGATAAAATCGCAGTTTTCCCGGACCAGACGGCCCATGCCGTCCCCCTCGCTGCCAATGACGATGGCGGCGGGACCCTTCAGGTCCGCCTGGTAGAGGGTAGAGGTCCCTTCTGCTGCGGTGCCGAACACCCACACCCCCGCCTCCTTCAGCTCCTTGAGCAGGGCGGGCAGGTTGGGGACCCGCGCCACAGGCACGTGGGCCACCGCCCCGGCGGAGGTCTTGCCCACCACGGCAGTCAGCCCGGCGGAGCGGCGCTTGGGGATAATGACCCCGTGTGCTCCGGCGGCGTCCGCCGTGCGGATCACCGCGCCCAGGTTGTGGGGGTCGCTCAGCTCGTCGCACACCACGATCAGCGGCGGCTCGTTTTTGGCCCGTGCCGCGGCGAGGATATCGTCCACAGAGGCGTACTCCCGGACCGCCGCCAGGGCAATGACCCCCTGGTGGGCGTGGGTGCGGCTCATGGCGTCCAGCTTCCGGCGGTCGGTATTGACCACAACCACGCCCTGCTCCCGCGCGGCGCTGGCGATGTGCCCCAGGGCGGAGTCCCCCTCCCCCTTGAGCAGATAGATCTTGTCAATGGCAACTCCGGCCCGGATGGCCTCGGTGACGGCGTTGCGGCCCTCAATGACCCCGTCGTTTTCCTGCTCCACCGGAGCGGAGCGCCGGACGGGCGGACGGTGATTCATAATAACTCCTCCCCTCTGGGACAGTTGGAGATGTCCCAAATATGGGCGCTGTAGCCGGGTACGAACAGAGAGATACCCATGCGCCGCCTGGAGCAGGTGGTCCCTACCCCCTGAGGGTGGGTGGTCACCAGGGGCTGGGGCAGGTCCTTCAGGCTCAGGCGGAGCCTGACCTCCTCCGGGCCGGAGTTGAACACGCATAAAACCGTCTCCCGGTCCAGGGTGCGGGTGAAGGCCAGCAGACCGCCCTTCCCCGCCAGATAGCGGATATCGCCCCGGCGCAGGGGTTTTATGCGCTTGCGCAGCGCGCCTAAGGCGCAGAACCACGCCAGCATCTCCTGGTCCTCCCCGCCCCAGGGGAACGTGCGGCGGTTGAAGGGATCCTCAAAGCCCTCCATGCCCACCTCGTCGCCGTAGTAGACCGTGGGAGAGCCGGGGAAGGCGAACAGCAGCGCGGAGGCGATTTTCAGCAAAGCCTTGCCCCGCGCCAGCTCCTCCGGGGACAGCCGGTGGTGGGCCCGCCACTCCCGGTCCTGGCCCACGCCGGCCTCCTGGGCGCCCAGCACGGTGAGGATACGGGCGGTATCGTGGGTGCCCAGGGCGTTCATGGCGTTGTGGAAGGCGAAGGGCGGGTAATTTTCCCGGATGGTCTCCATTTCCTCCATAAAATGCTCCCCCGACGGGCGGCACACGTAGTCCAGAATGGCGCTGCGCAGGGGGTAGTTCATCAGCCCGTCGCAGTGTCCGCCCAGGATGTGCTTCCGGCGCACGTCGTAGGCGATCTTGTTGGAGCCGTCCTCCCACACCTCGCCGATGACGATGCCCTCCGGCTTCTCCGCCCGGACCGCCTGGTGGATACCCGCAATAAAATCGTCGGGCAGCTCGTCGGCCACGTCCAGCCTCCAGCCGTCCGCCCCGGCCCGCAGCCACCGGCGGACCACCGAGTCCTCCCCGCCGAAGATGAACTCCCGGTAGGAGGGGTCCCCCTCGTTGACGGCGGGCAGGCTGTAGATGCCCCACCAGCTCTCGTACTGGTCGGGCCACTGGATGAACTGGAACCAGGACCGGTAGGGGCTGTCCCAGCTCTGGTGCGCCCCCGGCTCCGGGTAGAAGCCGTCGCCGTTGAAGTACTTGCTGACAAAGCCCGTATGATTGAACACCCCGTCCAGGATCACCCGCATTCCCCGGCGGTGGGCCTCCCGGCAGAGCTTGCGGAAATCCTCCTCCGTGCCCAGCATGGGGTCGATCCTGCCATAGTCCGCGGTGCCGTAGCGGTGGTTTTCCGCCGCCTCGAAGATGGGGCAGAAGTACAGGGTCTCCACCCCCAGCCGCTCCAGATAGGGCAGCTTCCAAAGGATACCCTGCAAGTCCCCGCCGAAGAAGTCCCGGTTGCGGACCTCCCCGTGCTCGTCGGGGCGGTACTCCGGGTCCTCCTCCCAGGACTGGTGGACCCAGCGGCCCCCCACCATCCCCGCCGGGTCGGGCACGCCGGTGCGGCAGAAGCGGTCAGGGAAAATCTGGTAGCTCATGCCCTGGCCGAACCAGTCGGGGACCTGCTCGGTATCGTCGTACACGGTGAGCTGATAGGTGCCCAGGGACAGCTTACGCCCCCAGAATCCCCGCAGCCGGAAGGTATAAAAAATCAGACCCACATAGCCGCCCACGTCCAGCTCCGCCCGGTACAGGTCCTGACTTCCCTCCAGGCCGCTCCAGACCAGGGGGATCTGCACGGTCTCCTCCCGGTCCTCGAACTGGGCCAGCAGCACACCGCCGGAGAAGCCCTCCGCCCGCTGGGGGCGCAGGGTGAACTGGACCCGCGTTCCGGACGGAACCGCGCCGTAGGGGGTTTTATATTTGGTGCTCCGGGAATTGTAAATTGCATGGGCGTCTGCTCGGTTCAAGGGGCATTCCTCCATCATTTATTCTTGCTAAAGAGCTTCCTGACCTTGAAAAAACGCGGAAAGCTCTGCTTTCTGCCCCAAAATCTTCTCACGGGCAGACAAATAGTCCTGGGGGTATTTGGGGTTTGCGAGGCGGAGAATTTCCTGCCCGCCGGGACGGATCAGCTTGGTCACGCCCCCCGCCCCCAGGGAGAGGACGCTTTGCAGCTCCTCCATCATGACGATATTATAAAGACTCTCCCGGCCCGGCTGGGTCCAGCCCACGTTCTCCAGGGCGCCGGACATATATTTCTGCCGGTAGAGGTAGTAGGGCCGGAAGCCGTTCCCGTGTAAGGCCTCGATGGAAAAATCCAGCATGGCGGCGGTTTCCTCCCCGCAGGGGAGGGCAGAGCCGTCTTCCATCAGGCGGGAGCCTTTTTTCAGGGCCAGGGTGTGTATGGTGACGTTTTCCGGCTCCAGCTCCAGGACCCGGACGAGGGAGGCGTAAAAGCCATAAAAATTGTCCTGGGGCAGGCCGGCGATCAGGTCCATGTTGATGCAGTCGAAGCCCGTCGCGCGGGCCAGCTCGAAGGCCTCAATGATATCCTGGGACGAATGCCGCCGTCCGATGGCCTCCAGCACCTGGTCCTCCAGGGTCTGGGGGTTGATGGAGATGCGGCCCACGCCGCAGGCCTTCAGGACCTTCAGCTTTTCCTGGGTAATGGTGTCCGGCCGTCCGGCCTCCACGGTGTACTCGGTGCAGGCCGCCAGGGGCAGCTTCTCCCGGCAGGCGGACAGAACACGGTCCAGCTGCGGGGCGCTCAACACCGTGGGAGTGCCGCCGCCCATGTAAAAAGAGCGCACCTGCAAGCCGAGCCGGCGCAGTACCGCTGCCGCCGCGTCCAGCTCCTCCAGCAGCAGCTCCACATAGGGGTCCACCAGCTTGAGGGTTTTCCCCACATCCGCGCTGACAAAAGAGCAGTAGGCGCAGCGGGTGGGACAGAAGGGGACGCCCACGTAGACCGAGACCTGGTCCGGGGCCAGGGACAGCTCCGCCGCCCGGCTGGCCTGGGCGCAGTCCACCGCCATCTGGGCCCGCATGGGGGAGACGTGATAGCGCTCCTGCAAGCGGGCCTGGGCCTGTTTTGGGGAAAACCCCTCCCGCAGGTCACGGGTGGGCAGCTTTACGGGCCGCACGCCGGTCAGCGCCCCCCAGGGCAGCTCCCGGCCCAGAAGGGCGGTCCCCGCCTGGTAGAAGGCCAGCTTCAAGGCCCCCGCCAGCTCCCGGTAGCTTGGCTCCTGGAAGGGACTGCGGCCCAGGGCCTCCCGGCCCTCCCAGACCACCCGCGCGGTCACCGCGTTGTCCTCCAGGGAAAAGGCGGCGCTGTCCTCCCCAGGCTGGGGCGGCGTTTCGGGGTATTCCGGGTGCTGGCCGGGAAAGAGGGTGAGCATCATTTGCTCCGCCGCGTACTTGTGGGCGGAAAGCGGCGGAGCCAGCATATAAAGCTTCATAAAATTATTTCAGCGCTTCCAGAACGAACACATTGCTTGTGCGCTCCCGGCCCATGGTAGTGGTCCGGTCGTGGCCGGGCAGGACCTGATAGTCCCCCTCCAGCAGGGCCAGGCGCTTCAGGGACGCGAAAAGCTGCTGGGTGTTGCCGCCGGGGAAGTCGGACCGGCCCATGGACCCGGCAAAGAGCGTATCGCCGGTGAACAGCACGTCCTCTACCTGAAGGGTCACGCCGCCGGGGGTGTGGCCGGGGGTGTGGATGACGCGGAGGGTCAACGCGCCCAGGGGGATCTCGTCGCCCTCGTCGTAGTAGAGCAGGTCGCTGATCTGGTCCGCCAGGGGGACCACGTGGAAGCCGGTCCCCTTGGAGTCGGCCTTGTGCAGGTAGACCTTGGAGTCCGGCAGGGCCTGGTGGAGCGGGGCCACCGCGCCGATGTGGTCGTAGTGGCCGTGGGTCAGCAGGATGTATTCCACCTTCACGCCCTCCACCCGGACGGCCTCCAGGATGTCGTCCGCCTGGTCGCCGGGGTCAATGATGGCGGCGGTGTTGGTGGTCTCGTCGATGAGAAAATAGCAGTTCGTAGCCAGCTCGCCTACCTGCATGGATTTGATCTTCATGTTGTTCCTCCATTATAGTTTCAGTCAAAAAAATTCTCGAAGCCGGACAGCTCCAGAGGCTGCCGGTCATAGGCGGTCTCAAAGAGCTGAATCACATCGTTCAGCTCCTCAAAGCACCGCTCCATCAGCACCGGCCCGGTTTCGCCCGGAAAGCCGATGCCGGCGATATATTTTCCCTGGTCCGGGCCTTTCAGGGCGATGGCGCTCTGAATATACCAGTAATTTTTGTCGTTTTGAGGGTCCTTCTGCTCCAGGATCAGAAAGCTGTCATTGTCCGGGTACAGGTCCTCCAGGGCAAATTCGATGTCATGCCAGTCGAAGGAGCCGGCCAGATTTCCGCCCTCGCTGAGGCTCCAGGGCCAGTCCGGGTTGGGCTGTACAGTCATTGCGCATCCCTCCAAAATCATTTTCAAGCATCCAGTTCAAACAAAATAGTCACCGGTCCGTCGTTGACGGAGGCCACCTGCATATCCGCGCCGAACTCTCCGTGCTCCACCTGGAAGCCGCGGGTCCGGCACTGGTCCAAAAAGCGCTCATAGAGCGGGATAGCCACATCCGGCTTGGCGGCTCCGGTGAAGCCGGGGCGGCGGCTTTTGGTGTCGGCGTACAGCGTGAACTGGGACACGGCCAAAATTGCGCCGCCCACCTGCTCCAGGTTCAAATTCATTTTTCCGGCCTCGTCCTCAAAGACCCGCAGGTTGCAGATTTTCTCCGCCAGCTTGTCGCAGATTTCCGGGGTGTCGTTGGGACCCACCCCCAGCAGGACCAGATAGCCCTTTTCAATGGCGCCGTTTACCTTCCCCTCAATGATCACGGAGGCGGAGGAAACGCGGGTTACTACTGCGCGCATAGACAGAACGCTCCTTTCTTTGTCACCCTCTTATCACCCTCATCCGTCACGGCTTCGCCGTGCCACCTTCCCCCGTTAGGGGGAAGGCTTGGGTGCGGTGGCTGGGGATAGTCTCTACAGGGGCGGCCGAAGGCCGCCCGTTGGCTGCATTGCAGCCCTTTACTGGTCTGGGTGTAAATCTTCTGGGTTGGAGTGTCACGAAAAGACTTCCAGTTCTTCTCCGAAAGCCTTCCCCCCCTGGCGGGGGAAGGTGGCACCGCCGCAGGCGGTGACGGATGAGGGGGAGGGAGCCGCCCCGCGCCTCATTTCCCCGTAGCCCGGACCACCTGATACACACCCTGAATATTATTCAGCTTATTGGTAATGGAAGCCAGCTCCTCCTTGTCCTTGACCTCCAGCTCAATGTGAACGACCGCATAGCCGTCGGCCATGGAGCGGGCGGACAGCGCCGTCACCTTTACCTTGGCGGCGGACAGCACCATCGCCACATCCAGCGCGATGCCGTCCCGGTCCTTGGCGGACAGCTCCAGATTGGTCTTGTAGTTGGGCAGACCGCCCTCCACCCAGGATACCCGCACCCAGCGGTCCTCCTCACCGGGCTTGCGCCGGTCGGGGTCCGCGTTGGGGCAGTCCTGCCGGTGGACCGACACGCCGTAGCCCCTGGTAATAAAGCCGATGACCGGGTCCCCCGGCACCGGGGAGCAGCACTTGGAAAATTTTACTAAGCAGTTGCCCAGACCCTCCACGATAATGCCGGAGTCGGAGTGCTTGGGCGTCTTGCCGCCCCCGCCGGTAAAGCCGGGAATGACCATGCTTTCCGCGGTGGTCTTGGCGGCGGAGGCGATGCGCTCCGCCTGGAGGCGGCCCAGCCGCTGCAGCTCGTCCTGGACCTGGGCCACGGTCTTGGCGGCGGTGGTCCCGCCGTAGCCGATGGCGGCGTACAGCTCGTCCAGAGTCCCATGGCGGACCTTATGCAGGATATGGGACAGGACCGCTTCGTTGGTCACCGCCTCCAGCTTCAGCCCCGCCCGGCGCAGTTCTGTTTCAAACATGCTCCGGCCGGTGGCAATATTCTCCTCCCGCTTCTCCCGCTTGAACCACTGGCGTATCTTGTTCCGGGCCTCATTGCTCTTGGCCATCTTCAGCCAGTCCCGGCTGGGGCCTTTGGCGTTCTTGGCCGTAAGGACTTCCACGATGTCGCCGTTGGACAGGGCGTGGTCATAGGGGACCATCCGGCCATTGACCTTGGCCCCCACCATCCGATTGCCTACGGCGGAGTGGATGGAGTAGGCAAAGTCGATGGGAGTGGCCCCGGCGGGCAGGCTCTTCACGTCCCCGTTGGGGGTGAACACGAACACCTCGTCGGCGAACATATCCACCTTTAACGTCCGGACGAACTCCTCCGCGTCGGTGTCCTGCTGGCTCTCCAGCAGGCGGCGGACCCACTCGAAATCATGCTCCGTACCCAGATTCTTGTTGGCCATGCCCTGCTTGTACTTCCAGTGGGCGGCGATGCCGTATTCCGCCGTCTGGTGCATCTCCCAGGTGCGGATCTGCACCTCAAAGGGGATGCCCTCCCGGCCGATGACCGTGGTGTGCAGGGACTGGTACAGGTTGGGCTTGGGGGTGCTGATATAGTCCTTGAACCGGCCCAGCACCGGGTTGAACATGTCGTGGATGCAGCCCAGCACGTTATAGCACTCCGGGATGTCGTCCAC
The DNA here is from genome assembly GCA_910577805.1 of uncultured Oscillospiraceae bacterium. Classification (GTDB taxonomy): domain Bacteria; phylum Bacillota; class Clostridia; order Oscillospirales; family Oscillospiraceae; genus Lawsonibacter. The sequence goes on from CAJTOE010000047.1 coordinate 12,492, forward strand.
GATGACCCGGAAGGCGTATAAATCGAAAATTTCGTCCAGGGTCTTGTTCTGGGCGAACATTTTGCGGTAAATGGAGTACGTGTGCTTCACCCGTCCGTAGACCTTGCAGGCGACATTGGCGTCCTGGAGGCGCTGGCTGATGCGCCGCTGGATGCCGGCCAGAAAATCCTCGTGGGCGGAGGAGCGGGCGGCCAGCTCCGTTTCGATCTCTTTATAACCCACCGGGTCCAGATAGCGCAGAGACAGGTCCTCCAGCTCCCACTTGAGCTTCTGCATACCTAAGCGGTGGGCGATGGGGGCGTAAATCTCCATGGTCTCCAGGCTCTTTTCCCGCTGCTTGGTGGGGGACTGGTATTCCATGGTGCGCATATTGTGCAGGCGGTCGCAGATTTTGATTAAAATCACCCGGATGTCCTGGGCCATAGCCATGAACATCTTGCGCAGATTTTCCATCTGCTGCTCTTCCTTGCTGGTGTAGTGGACGCGGGAGAGCTTGGTGACCCCCTCCACCAGAGCGGCTACCGGCTCGCCGAAGCGCTTGGCGATGTCCTCATGGGTGGCCTTGGTGTCCTCAATGCAGTCGTGGAGCAGGGCGGAGATCACTGAGTCCGGGTCCAGGTTCAGGTCGGCCACGATCTCCGCCACCGCCAGGGGGTGGGTGATATAGGGAGAGCCGTCCTTACGCAGCTGTCCATTGTGGGCGGAGTCCGCGTAGGTGAAAGCGGAAAACATCCGCTGTGTATCCAAATCAGGGGCGTAAGATAAAATTTTGTCCTCCAACGCCTGATAGCGGGCCAAAATAGGGTCCATAACGACACCTCGCTTCTGTGTATTATCCCTCCGCCCACTGGCGCAGGCGGCGTAAAATCTCGCTGGCCTCCAGATCGACCTTGTGCTCCGGCCGGTGGAGGCTGATTTGCAGCTGGTCCGCCCGGCTGTTCAGGGAAATCAAACCCCGCTCCTGAAAGATTTCCAGGCACAGCTGCACATGGACCTGGGCCTCCCGGTGGCCGGACTTCCGGGCCACGCCCTTGGCAATCCGGGGGGCGGAGTCCTCCAGCACCGGGGCCTGGAGGCACTGGCGCTCCAGATAGCGCCACAGGTCCGCGAAATCGGCCCGGCTGGGCAGCAGAAGCTGGGCCTCCGCCGGGGAGAGGCGGTCCCCATGCCGGTATTTTTCAAACGCGGCCCGCTCCCACTGGGCGCGGGTCAGGGCGGGGCGCAGATCGACCAGCTGAAGCTGCACCGACCGCACGCCGCGGAATTCGTTGATCTGGGGGGAGAACGCCGCGTCCACCCGGCTGCCCAGGGAAATGCCAAGCTCCTGGGGGGCGGCGGAGAAGAAAATAGCCTCCAGAGCGCTGCCCTTGGCCTCCAGGCGCAGCTTTAAATGCCGGCCCCGGCCCACCTGGCTCAGGCCCGTCACCTGGGCCCCCAGCAGGGCCAGCACCGGACGGGGACACCCCTGGCCGCATGGCTCCAGCCGGTCCAGGGCCTCCACGTTCTCCACAGTCAGCTCCTCCGGCCGGACCGCCGCGTCGATGACCAGGGGGGCGGCGGAGAAGGTCTCCTCCCGGCGGGCCTTGGAGATGGCCTGCCGCAGGCGCTGGGTCAGGGCGGGGATATTTTCCTCCCGGACGGTGAAGCCCGCCGCCAGGGCGTGGCCCCCGAACCCCTCCAGCAGGTCGCCGCAGCCCTCCAGCAGGCGGAACAGGTTGACGCCGCCCCAGGAGCGGCAGGAGCCTTTTCCGATCCCCTCGTGAAGGCAGATCATAAAGGCGGGACAGCTGTAGCGCTCCGACAGGCGGGAGGCCACAATGCCCACCACCCCCTGGTGCCAGGAGTCCCCGGCCAGAAGCACCGCCTCCTGCTGGGGGGAGCGGTCCAGCTGCTGGACGCATTCCTGAAAGATATCGCCCTCCACCGCCTGCCGGTCCCGGTTCAGGCTGCACAGCTCCGCCGCCAGCGCGTCCCCCCGTGCCGCGTCCTGGGTGAGCAGAAGCTCCAGGGCCAGGCGCGCCCGGCCCATCCGGCCCGCGGCGTTGATGCGGGGAGCCAGGGTATAGCCCACCAGAGAGGTGGTCAGAGGCCGGCCCTCCAGCCCCACCTCCCGCAGAAGGGAGCGCAGGCCCAGGCGGGGGGTATGCTCCAGAATCTCCAGGCCCCTGGCCACGATGGCGCGGTTTTCGCCCTCCATGGGCATCACGTCGGCGATGGTCCCGATGGCGGCCAGGTCCAGATAGCGCTCCAGGATGTGGTCCCGCTCCTCCGGCGGAGTCAGGGCCAGGGCCAGCTTCAGGGCCACCCCTACCCCCGCCAGGCCGGAAAAGGGATAGGGGCAGTCCGTGCGGCAGGGGTCCACCACTGCCGCCGCCTGGGGGATGCGCTGCTTGCACTCATGGTGGTCGGTGACCACCACGTCCATGCCTAATTCCCTGGCGAACTCCACCTCGTCCACGGCGGTGATGCCGCAGTCCACGGTGACAATGAGGGAGACCCCCTGGTCCTTCAGGTGGGCGGCGGCCTCCCGGTTCAGGCCGTAGCCCTCCTCCATCCGGTCGGGGATGTAGGAGAGGACATCCAGCCCCCAGCGGCGCAGGAAGTCGGTCAGCAGACAGGTGGAGGTGATACCGTCCACATCGTAATCGCCATAGACGGCGGTGCGCTCACCCGCCTGACGGGCCTGCTCCAGCCGGTTTCGCGCCCGGTCCATGTCCGCGAAAAGCTCCGGGGGGTGCATGGGCTGGTCCTTGGGACGGAGCAGGGCGCAGGCCTGACCTGCACCGAAATGGTCAGCGCCAAGGCTCTATGCTACC
>CAJTOE010000048.1 GCA_910577805.1 uncultured Oscillospiraceae bacterium
GTCTTTCACATGATGGGCCAGGGCCAGGAGACCCGGCATCTGGTGATGACCAACGAGCAGGCGGTCATCTCGCCCTCCTGGTCCATCCACGCCGGAGCGGGCACCGCCAGCTACACCTTCATCTGGGCCATGGGCGGGGAAAACCAGGCGTTCGACGATATGGACACCATCCCCACCACGGAGCTGAAGTGAGGTGCCGGGATGAATATGACTCAGCTTTTCTCCCTGGAGGGCAAAACGGCTCTGGTCACCGGCGGAGCCTACGGCATCGGCTTTGCCATCGCGGAGGCCCTGGCCAGTGCGGGGGCGAAGATCGCGTTTAACTGCCGTTCCCAGGCCAACCTGGACAAGGCTCTGGCCGGCTACGCCGCCAAGGGCATTGACGCGCACGGCTACATCGCCGACGTGACCGACGAGGCCCAGGTCACGGAGTTGATTGCGAAAATCGAAACAGAACTGGGCGGCGTGGACATTCTGGTCAACAACGCGGGCATCATCAAGCGCATCCCCATGACGGAGATGTCCGTTGAGGATTTCCGGCAGGTGGTGGACATCGACCTGATTGGCCCCTTCGTCTGTGCCAAGGCCGTCATTCCCGGAATGCTGAAAAAGGGCCATGGCAAGATCATAAATATCTGCTCCATGATGTCCGAGCTGGGCCGGGAGACTGTCTCCGCCTACGCCGCCGCCAAGGGCGGGCTGAAAATGCTCACCCGGAACATCTGCTCTGAGTACGGCGAGGCCAACATCCAGTGCAACGGCATCGGGCCGGGCTACATCGCCACCCCCCAGACCGCCCCGCTCCGGGAGCGCCAGCCCGACGGCAGCCGCCATCCCTTCGACCAGTTTATTGTGTCCAAGACCCCGGCGGGCCGCTGGGGCGACCCGGAGGACCTGATGGGACCGGCGGTGTTCCTGGCCTCCGACGCGTCCAGCTTTGTCAACGGGCATATCCTCTACGTGGACGGCGGCATTTTGGCTTATATCGGAAAGCAGCCGTAATACCCCCAAAAAACTCACACAAAAAACCACAGACAGCCATTCAGACTGTCTGTGGTTTTTTCTTGGGTAAAAAGAATCGTTTCATGTCCACGCCCTCGTGGACCAGAAGCTCGATTTTCTTATCCAGCCCGCCTGCGTATCCGGTCAGGCTCCCGCTGGTCCCCACGACCCGGTGGCAGGGCACCACAATAGCAATAGGATTGTGCCCCACAGCCCCGCCTACCGCCTGAGCGGACATCTGCCCTGCTCCCCGGCGGGCGGTCAGCATCCGGGCAATCTCCCCATAGGTGCGCGTATCGCCGTATGGAATGTCACACAGGATACGCCAGACTTCTTTGCGAAATCCGCTCCCCTCCGGGGCGAGGGGCAGCTCCTGGGGGGCAGGCCGCTTTTTTTGAAAATAGCGGTCCAGCCACGCGGCCGCCTGCCGGAGCACCGGGGAAGCCGCGTCCTCCTGGACCTCCTCCAGCGAGGCAGGGAAATACTTCTGGCCCTCTATCCAAATGCCAATCAGTTTTTCGTCCCGCTCCGCCAGATGAAGCCTGCCAATGGGGGAGACATACTGTGCTGTGCGTACCATGTCTCAGCGTTCCTCCCAGGGCGGAGTCTCCGGCTGGGGCTGGGGCTGAGGCCGGATCAGGCTGGTGTAAAACTCCGCCTCCGCCAGCCGCTGATAGGGCATGACGTACAGCAAAAAGGGCAGAGAGATAAGAAGAGACGCGCCCCGGCCCCACACACTGTACAATACCTCCTGAATGGCCTGGCTGTAGTACTGGGCATACAGGATAAGCTTCCAGTCTGCGTACTGGTTCAGCTCGGAGATCATATTGATATAGGCCATCACCTGGGGATAGGCCAATACGATTGAAACACCCAGGACCAACCCGATTTCAAGCAGGTGCCACCCCAGGAACGACAGCTTCAGACGGAACATCCGCCCAACCTGCCCCTGCATCAGCTCCGCGCTGCGGCGCACTGCCTGGACGCCGGTGAGCTGGTCAAACTCCGCCAGCAGAAAATCCACCAGCTCATAGCGCAGCGCAATGAGATAGATGGCCAGATAGCAGCCCCCGACCGTCAGCAAAGCCAGCACAAACAGAAGAAAGGGGTTCCAAACGTTGGACAGCAGAAGCAAAATAACCGTCATAGCGATGCTTATCAAAAACGCCCACCCAATCAGTAAAACGACCGTCCAAACCCGGGCCATAATCACCCGCCCCACCTCGGAGAAGCCGTCCAGCAGGGCGTTGTTTTCCAGCGGCCTCCCCCGTGAGGTCCAGAGTATCCAGCGGCTATAGCCGTAGGTCAGCACCGAGCCGTACAGCCCCAGCAGCAGGGAGAGAAACAGGTCTGGCGCGGAGAGCGTATCGGAAGAAGCGGGCAGGAGCCAGCTGGCGGCAACGCCGATGGCCGTGACCAGCACGGAGCCTAACAGCCAGTACAGCAGCGTGACCTGCGTGGGCCGGGGGGCGTGTTCCTGGCGCAGCTGCCTGGCCCGCGCTTTCAGCTCCTGGGAAGTGGGAAAATTGGTGTTCATAGCGGTTCCTCGTTTCCGGGACCGGGCCGTTTATGCGGTCAGGCGTCCCATTTTTCCATAAGTTGTTTGAGCTGGTTTGCCAGCTGGGCCAAATCCTTGTTGGGACGGCCCCGGCTGCGGCCCACCAGGGCCTCCAGCTCCTTGGCCACGTTTTGCAGGCGCACATAGGCCGGGGAGCCTGTGGCAATGCCAGCCGCCACCGGACGGCGCTCCAGCACCACACCCTTGGCCAGCATCTTGTTCTCCAGCAGGTCGTAGACCTCCTCGTAGAGGGGTGCGTGGGCGGGGATGCCCCGCTGGTTCAGGCTGTCGGCGAAGATTTCGGTCACGTTCTCGTCCCCGTGGACCACAAAGACCTGCTTCGGCGCGGGGGTGAAGTGCATAGCCCAGTCCAGCAGGTGGTCCCGGTCGGCATGGGAGCTGAGGCCCTTGAAGTTGACGATTCTGGCCCGGACCGCGATTTCCTCCCCAAAAAGCTTTACGGACTTGGCTCCGTCCAGCAGCCGCCGTCCCAGGGTGCCCTCCCCCTGGTAGCCCACAAAGACCACCGCGCACTCCTGCCGCCACAGGTTATGCTTCAAATGGTGGCGGATACGGCCCGCGTCGCACATGCCGGAGGCGGAGATAATGATTTTCGGGGTCCGGTCCTCGTTCAAGGCTCTGGATTCCTCTGTGGAGTGGGTGAGGGTGAGGCCGGGGAAGGTAAACAGATTTTCGCCCCCCTGGAGGATGGCAATGGCCTCGTCGTCCAGATAGCCCTTCAAATTGCCGGAGTAGATTTTCGTGGCCTCCGCGGCCAGGGGACTGTCCACACAGACGGTGAAATTGGGGACGGACTGGACTAACCGGTCCCGCTTGATCTCCCGCAGGAAGTACAGCAGCTCCTGGGTGCGGCCCACGGCAAAGGACGGGATCACGATGTTGCCCCCCTTGGAGAACACCTCGTCGATGAGCTGGGCCAGGGCCCCGGTGTAGCTCTCCGGCGGCTCGTGGTTCCGGTCGCCGTAAGTAGATTCCATGACCACATAGTCCGCGTCACGGATATAGTCCGGGTCCCGGATAATAGGTTGATCCTCATTGCCCAGGTCGCCGGAAAAGACGATTTTTTTCGTCACGCCGTTTTCCGTAGCCCAAATCTCCACGGTAGAGGACCCCAGCAAATGGCCCGCGTCGTTGAACCGGACCCGAACGCCCTCACACAGGTCGATCAGCCAGCCGTACTCCACGCTTTCCAGCATATGGATGGCCTCCTCCGCATCCAGCAGAGTGTACAGAGGCTCCACCGGAGGCAGTCCGGCACGCTTGCCCTTCTGGTTGTGCCACTGTGCGTCGCCCTCCTGGATGTGGGCGGAGTCCCGGAGCATCACGGACAACAGCTCGGCGGTAAGGCCGGTGGTGAGGATACGGCCATGAAAGCCCTGCTTCACCAGCAGAGGCAGACGGCCCGAATGGTCGATGTGGGCGTGAGTGACCAGCACGTAGTCGATGTAGCCGGGCGAAAAATCCAGAGCATTTTCGTCATGCTCGTCCCGGCCTTGCTGGAGGCCGCAGTCAATCAAAATCTTTTTTCCTCCGACCTCCAGACAGTGACAGCTGCCAGTGACCGCATGGGCGGCTCCAAAAAATGTCAGTTTCATGGGTGTTCCTCCTTTTGTGCAATTCGGCGCAATTCCTCCTGTTTATTGTACACCAAATCTGTGCAAAATTCCAGAACTATTTCAAAATTTCTTGGATTTTTCATGGGGGGGATTTATACTCTCAGGGAAATGGCCCGCCGTCCCCCCTTCCTCACAAAACCCCAAAATGCTCCAGTGCCCGCAAAATGCCGTCCTCGTCCACGCCGGAGGTCACATAATCTGCCCGCTCCTTCAGCACCGGGCTGGACTCCCCCATTGCTATGCCGGTCCCCACGTGCAGGAGCATGGTCAAATCATTTTCCCCGTCGCCGAAAGCCATCGCCTCCTGGGGGGCGATCTGAAAATGCGCCAGCATGGCGGCCACGCCTAAATCCTTGCCCCCGGCGGCGGGGAGTACGTCCAGAAAATCCGGGTGCCAGCGGGTGACCTGGATGTGGGGGGCCTTATCCAGCAGGAGGCGTTCCGTCTCCTTGGTCAGAAACGCGTTGGCCTGGAAAATATCGTGGTCCAGGGCGCGGGAGATGTCCCGGACAGGCGGCACCGGGATATCCAGGTCCACTAAATATTGGTGGGTGTGCTCGTCAATGTAGTTGGTATAAAATTCCTCCCCCTCGATGAACATGCAGGCGAAGGAATGATCCTGGGCGGCGGACACCAGCTCCTCCACCGCCCGCCGCTCCATGGGACAGCTGCGCAGGATTTTATCCCCGCAGTAGCAGTACTGCCCGTTCAGGGTCACCCAGCCGTCAAAGGGGAAAAGCTGCTCGATGTGGGACAGCATCACACGGGGCCGTCCGGTGGCCACAAAGAGCTTGACGCCCTTTTCCCGCAGCCGGGCCAGGGCATTTTGGGTACTCTGGGGGACGGTGTGGGTCCGGAGACTGACCAGCGTACCGTCCACGTCGAAAAAAATTGCTTTTATCATGCTATAACTTCCTTTTGTACAAAATCTGCAATGATTTGGTTCACCAGCTCCGGTGCGTCGGTGTTGGCGTTGTGCCCGGCTCCGGGAATCCAAACCAGGGGATAGCCCTCGGTCTTGGTCCAGCTCCGGTTGTAGCGCTTCCCGGACCCGGCGGAATCCTTCTCCCCGCACAGCAGAAGCACCGGACAGGAGAATCTATAGGTGTGGCCTGCCTCGACAGCCTGCGCCAGAATCCGAAATCCGTGGTCCGCCAGCGCGCAATAGTCTCTCTTTTCATACGACTCTATCATCTGCTTCATCACACTTCGGCCATATTCCGACCGGGCCGTCCCCTGAATTCCCCAGTGCTTCAGCCAGTTCCAGGGAATGGATAAATACATCCATTTGGTGTGCTTGAGGAGGAAAAGCTCCGCGCCGGTGTAGTACCGGCGGTGCATGGAGCAGGAGTCAATGGAGATAAAACCGGCCGCAGTATCCGGATAGAGCCGCATATAGATTTGGCAGATATACCCGCCCAGAGACTGCCCGATCAGCACAGGCCGCTGGATATTCTCCCGCTCCAGGATTTTTTGGAGATACCGCGCCAGATCCTCCATGGAAAAATCCAGCCGGAAGGGACGGGAGGCCCCGTGTCCGGGCGCGTCCCAGACCAGACAGGAAAAGCGCTGGCCCAGCGCGTCGAGCTGTTTGTCAAACAGACGGTGGTCGGCGGTGAGTCCCGGCAGAAAAACAAGCCAGGGCTTTTCCTCCTCTGTACGGCTGGTCCAATAGTGTATGGCACCCAGGTCCGTCTGATATATGTGTGCAGACCTCATAAAAACACCTCAATTTCGTCATACTGCGCCAGCTCCTCCCGCAGGCAGGCCAGCAGTCCCCGGACCAGCTCCGGCTTGCGCCGCCGGCCCTGGAGATAGTATATGATACGCTCCGGGGGACCCTCCTCCAGGCGGTGCAGGCGGACCGGGGCTTTCTCCACCAGCCGCCGACCCACCGAGAGAGGCGCCACTGCCCAGCACTGTTCCCAAAGAAAAAGCTGCTCCAAAATCGGCATCATATCCAAGGTGGCTCTGGGCTGGTCCGAGGCCTGAAACCAAAAATCGTGCCACAGGTCATACTCCGGGTTCCAGGGCAGGCGCAGCTCCCGCCGGGGGTCCAGCTGGGCGGGATGCACCAGCTCCGGCAGGTCCAGACCTTTGGCCGCCGCCAGGATCATAGGTTCCCGGAAGGCGGGGACCGTCTCCACACCGGGGACGTAGCGGTCGTCGGAAATCAGGGCCAGGTCCACCAATCCTCCGGCCACATAGTCGTAGGAGAGAAAAGAGCTGTAGTGGTGGAAGGTCAGGGAGCATTGGGGCCAGCCCTCCAAAAACCGCCGCAGAACTTGCGGAAGCAGACAGGAACTGACGCTGCCCACCGAGGAAAAGACCAGACGGCTGTTCTCGTCCTGGCGGGCCAGCTCCTGCGTTTCTTTCCACAGGATGCGCCACTTTTCCGCCACGGCGATAAAGGCCCGGCCATGGTCTGTCAGCTCCACCCGCCGCTGGCCCTTGCCCCGGCGAAAGAGAGGGTAGCCCAATTCCTCCTCCAGGGTCCGCACGCACCGGCTGGCGGCGGGCTGGGTGACGTAGAGCGTCTGAGCCGCCCCGGAGATGCTGCCTGTGCGCACCACCGCCAGGAAACACTGTATCTGCTGGTCGGTCATAGAAATGCCCTCCTTTGCCGTGGGGCGTGCATTCTGGGAAATATAAAAAGTTACTTATATTATATCAGCAAAATAGGCATTTTACAACGGATGAAACCTCCGCTATACTAGACAAAGAAAGCAAACCGGGAGGTCGTTCTTATGTCAACTGTGTCGAAACCGGCGGACCTGACTGCCGGACCCATCGCCCCGGCCCTCATCCGTCTGGCCCTGCCGCTGCTGTTCGGAAATATTTTGCAGCAGCTCTACAACACGGTAGACGCGGTGATTGTGGGCCGCTGGGCGGGCAGCGACGCCTTCGCCGCCGTAGGGGTGGCCGGGACGCTGATGAATCTGTTTTTGTTCCTGCTGGGGGGTGTGTGCGCCGGCGTGGCGGTCATTTTCTCCCAGCAGTACGGCGCACGGGATTTTGCCGGGTTCCGGCGGGAGCTGTTTCTCTCCTGTACCTTCGGGGGGCTGTTCTCCCTGGCCCTGAGCCTGCTGGCCCTGCTGCTGGCCGCCCCTCTGCTGGCGCTCATCCAGACCCCGGCCGAGCTGGTCCCCCTGTGTCTGGATTACCTGCGGGTGATTTTCGGGGGTCTGCTGGCGTGCTTTGCGTACAATCTCAGCTCCTCGTCCCTGCGCTCGGCGGGGGACACCCTGGCGGCTCTGCTGGCGCTGGGCGTGTCTATCCTGGCCAACGTGGGGCTGGACCTGCTGTTCGTGGCGAAATTCCAGTGGGGGGTGGCGGGAGCCGCCTGGGCCACGGTGGCCTCCCAGACCCTGGCGGCAATACTGGCAGCGGGCTATCTGGCCTGGCGCTACCCGGAGCTGCTGTTCCGCCGGGCCGACTGCGTGTTAGACCGGGGCCTGCTGGGCCGCACCGTCCGGTTTGCCGCGGCCTCCGCCCTGCACCACTGCAACCTGTATTTGGGCAAAATGCTGGTCCAGGGAGCGGTGAACACCCTGGGCACGCCGGGCATCAACGCCTACACCGCCGCCAGCCGCATTGAGGGCTTCGCCAACTCCTTCGGGGACAGCGGAGCGGCGGCGCTGTCCGTATTCGTGGGGCAGAACACCGGCGCGGGCCGGCCGGACCGGGTCCGGAAGGGGTATTTTGATGCGGTAAAGCTGCTGGCCGGGCTGGGGGTGGGGATGGCCGTTCTCATGTTCGTGGGGGCGGAGTTTTTCTCCAAGCTGCTGCTGCCCGCCGGGGCACAGTGGGAGCTGTCCTTCTCCTACAGCGTGGACTATCTGCGCACCATCTCTCTGTTTTACATCCTGTGCTTTACCGGAAATTCCTTTGCCGGGTATTTTCAGGGCGTCGGGCGGCTGAACATCCCGGTGCTGGGGGCCACGTCCCACATCACCATGCGGGTGATCTTATCCTGGCTGCTGGCACAGCGCCTGGGCCTGCGGGCGGTGGCGCTGGCGACGGGCCTGGGCTGGATCTGGGTCAACTGCTTCTGGAGCCTGGTGTTCCGGGGGAAAATCCTGAAGCAGGCCGCGCCTGGGACATGAAATAAGGACGCCGTGGGGCGTCCTTATTTTATGGCTATTTGCGGAGGTTCAGCAGCATGGTCGCCACTTCCTCCCTGGTAGCAAAGCTCTGAGGCCGGGTGCCGTCGGTGATGCCCTCCTTCTGGGCCTGGGCCAGAAATTCCTGCGCCCAGGCGGAGGCCGGCTGGCTGGCTACGCGGCTGAGATAATCGTCCATTTTTTGGTCAAATTCGGCCTGTGTCATAGTATCCTCCTGATAGACAGGGCGGTAAGCCCCCACGATAAAGGATTTGTCCCGCCGGCGGCGCAGGACCGCCCCGCCGTTGGCCTCGTTTCCGGTTCCGGTGTTGCCGTCGATGGTGGTGATCTTCTCGCCGTCCCAGCTCTCGCAGATTCCCACATGCTGGGCGTTTTTCTTGCCGTTGAAGTTGAAAAAGATAACGTCCCCCGGCTGGTAGCCGCCGGTGACCGCCTGCGCTTTGTGAAATGCCTCCAGCGTAGGGCAGTAGGCGGTTTTTTTGCCGCCGTAGTAGAGCTGGGAAGCGCCCGCCTCCCGGAAGCACCACCAAACAAACACCGCACACCAGGCGTAGCCGGGGCCGGAGACCTCCCGGTCGTAATACGCGGTATTGAACTTCACGTCATTGGAGCTGGGCGGGTCCTCCTTGATCCCGATTTGTGCCCGAGCAATGCTAAGGATTTCTTCTGCCGTCATTGCGCATGTCCTCCTTTCTGAGCCTTGCTCTTTTTATGTATATGTCTGCGGGCGGGGGGATGTGACGTTTCCTCCCACAAATTACCAAGAGTAAAAACTTCCTCTTGACACACCCCTCAAACGCCTCTATAATCAAACCCGACAACTGAATCGCAGAAATGTCTTCAAGGCAGGGTGAAATTCCCGATCGGCGGTGACAGTCCGCGAGCGCTCCGGCGCTGATTTGGTGTAACTCCAAAACCGACAGTATAGTCTGGATTGAAAGAAGGTGTGTCGAATTTGTCGGAGCCGCTCTGACTGTATGCACATTTCTTTCTATCCAAATCCCCCCTTTGACGGCATGTTCGATGCACCTGAAAAAACACCGAAAGGCATTTTACTGCTTTCCAGGTGTTAATTTTTTTCAGGAGGTATCTTCCAATGAACCGCAGTAAAAAACTCACCCTGCTGGGGGCGCTCTGCGCCCTGGCCTACGCCGCAGCCGCCGCAGGACGCGTCCCTCTCATCCTCTTTTTGAAGTACGACCCCAAGGACATCGTGCTTGCCCTCAGCGGGCTTACCCTCGGTCCCCTGGCCGTGGCTTCCGCCGCTGTGGCTGTCGCGCTTGTGGAAATGTTCACCCTCAGCGACACCGGCATATTAGGCTTTTTGATGAACGTACTTTCAAGCTGTTCCTTTGCCTGTACTGCCGCGTTCGTCTACCAAAAAAAGCGCAGCACACCAGGGGCGGCGGCCGGACTGCTCTGCGGATGGGCATGTATGGTCCTGCTCATGCTGCTCTGGAATTATCTGATCGCGCCAATTTACATGGGCCTTCCCAGAGAAGAGATCGCAAAGCTTCTGCTGCCGGTCTTTCTGCCCTTCAACCTTGTCAAGGGCGGGATCAACGCCGCCATAACGTTTCTGGTACACAAGTCGGTCATCACAGCGCTGAAGCGCTCCCATCTGCTCCCCTGACAAAACAAGGAGCGGCAAGGCTTTTCTGCCCTGCCGCTCCTGCTTTATATCTGCTCCTCTGCCGCCAGCCGGTCCAGCAGCTCGTAATAGGGCGCCAAAAACTGGAACCCCTCCACGACCTCCTGCACCAGCGCCGGGGTGTACAGCGTGCCGCCCCAGTTCTGCTCCCAGCTCAGGGCAAGGCCCTTCCGGTTGTACCAGGGATATAACAGTGGTCCTGGGTCCCCCTTGGGCCGCTTGTACTCCTGGCCCTCCAGCCGGAACCGGTCCTGCCGGTTCAGCCGCCGGGCCAGCTTTTCCAGGGGCTTGGGGGCCTGGTCGATGCGGGCGCGCAGCCGGACCATCATTGCCGGAGGCGCGTCATAACAGCCCATCCCCATTGCGTAGCTCTCCGGGGCCACCTCGAAGTAGAAGGCGGGCCGGACCGTCCAGCTCTCGCCGGGGCGGCGGAGAACAAACCACATATGGTCCTTGTAAGGCCCCCGGCCATGGAGCCGCCGGGCGTCCCGGTAAATGCGGCTCACATGGAGGTTCAGCCCCCACTTGGGAAATAACTCCCCAAAAGCCTGGATCACCTCGTCTCCCAGCTCCCGGAGGGGCGCGGCCACCAGGTCCAGATACTCCTGCTTGTGGGCCTCGAACCAACCCCGGTCGTTGTTCAGACGGATGCCCCACAAAAATTCATTTGCTTTCGGGGAAAAACCTTGAAACATTGCAGCACTCTCTTTCTCTTACAGCGGGTTCAGGTCGATCTCCACCCCCGGCGGCGGAACAGTCACGTCCGGCACCGGCTCCGGCTCCGGTGTGGGCACGGGGTCAGGCTCCGTGGTGCCGGGGTCCGTCGTGCCGGGGTCGGTCGTCGTACCGGGGTCCGTTGTCGTGCCGGGGTCGGTGGACGTATCCGGGTTGGATGGCTGGTTGGGCTGCGGCGGCTTGCCGTTTACCCAAGTGGCCGGGTCACCGTCGGCGGGATTGTAGAAATAGGTATTGGGACGCATCTTGTACTTGCTGCCGCCCATATCCTGCTTTTCCAGCTCGTTGCCGTCCTTGTCGTAGATATAGCGGTAGGTATGGGCGCTCCAGCCGGTGTAGGCGTACTGCTCCTTATCCAGCACCAGACTGCCCCGTGCCACATCGTCCTTGGGCTTATAGACCGTGGTGGGAGCCACCTTGTCAAAGGTACTGCTCTTGGGCACGGCGTACACGCCCTCCGGATTGGTGCCGTAGATTTTCACGGTGAGATACCGTGCCCCGTTGGAATCATAGCTCTCGGTGACGATTTTGACCGGGTACTTGGTACTGTTCTTGAACCGGAAGTCCAGGGAGCCAAAGTACACTGTCGCGTCCATGCCCAGGTCCACATAGCCTGTATTGAACTGGTGGCAGTGGCGCTCCACCACCTCCAGGTTGGTGTGCAGGACCGCGTAATAAATCGTGGAGGAGGTCTGGCAGATGCCGCCGCCGATGTCGTCCACCGACTCACCCGCCTTATAGACCGGGGCGTTTTTGTAGCCCTTATCGGTGGTCCGGGACCCGGTGGTATTATTGTAAGAGAACACCTCGCCGGGCAGGAGGATGATACCGTTGCAGGCCTCGGCGGACAGCTTGACGTTATATTTCCGGTTGGAGGACCCCCGGACCCGTGTGGTTCCCTCTCCCAGCAGGTCCTTGAACAGGCTGGCTTCCAGGGCGATCCGGGTAATTTCCGGCTCGGTGACTGTCAGGGGGATGCTCACCGTCTCCCCCTCCCCGGCGCCGGCAAACAGGGTCTCCGCCTGGGCGGGGTCGAAGTCCAGGCCTACCACATGGTCGGTGACCTCCAGGGTTTCCGGGTCCATCTCGGCGGACTTGGCCTCGGTGTACACCTCGTCGTGGATGGCCTCAAAATCCGGCTCCTCCGCCGGGGTCTCGTCGGTGGTCAGCTCCACATGCAGGCTCTGTTCCCCGGAGTTCAGCCCGTCGTTCAGCGCGTCCAGCACCTGCTGCTTGGCCCGGTCCCGGAGGATGGCCACGCCGGTCACGCCCCGTGTGACCTGAAGGGTATCCCCCTCCACCTGCCAGGTGGGCAGGGTCACGCCCCCGCCGACCGCCCGGTCGGCCTCGTCCAGCAGCCGGTCCAGCTCCCGTTCTCCAGTCTCGTCCAGGGTCAGGGACAGGTCCAGCTCACTCTTTCCGCCCAGCAAATTCCGCAGGTACGCAAAGCCCTGGAGAGGAAAGCTCTCCCGGCCCTCGTTCATGGCCTGCTCCACGCTGGCTCCGCCGTCCACCACGGCCCCGCCTGTGTAATCCCCGGACCAGCTTCCGCAGTTGAGCTGCACCGTCGTGCCGCCCATATGGGCGCCGATTTTCTCCTCCAGGGCAGTCTGGGCCTGGGCCTGGCTCATGCCGCCCACGTCCACGCCGCCGATTTCCACGTTGGGCAGGATCGTGCTGCCCGTTCCCACATAGGCGCACAGTCCCAGATAGCCGGCGGCCAGGACCCCGGCCAAACCGGCAGTAATGCCCAGAGCCAGCTTGCCCACGCCGCCTCCCTCAGGTTTTTGCACCCTTGTTCCTTCCATGTTCCACATCTCCTCTATAAGCTTCCATACGCGTTTCAAAAACCATCTGCCCTCATTTTTACATGGCAGACCTCGTTTATTATAGCACTCCAAATGCCCGGCTTCAATTACAAAAAAGTTACAGTCTGGTTTTTTCGACTTTTGGCGGGGGGGAGTAGACTCTGGAAGTAACTGCAACCTTCAGCGTAATGGCCCGCCCAGGGGGTCGGGCCCCACAGTCCACTCTGTATGTTACATGCAGAGACTTTCTTTCCCCGCCGCACCGATAAGCCTTCCCCCTCACGGGGGAAGGTGGCACGCGAAGCGTGACGGATGAGGGTGAAAAACCCCCAGCTCCGCACTCCTTCACAAATTCTCCCCCCGCCAATTTTTCGGTTTACTTTTCCCCCTGTTCGCGGTATGATAGAAAGAAAACAATTCTTTAGAGAATTTTAAGAAAAAATCAATCCACATTTTTCTTTTTCTGTGTTAGAATAGACGCGTGATTTGGAACGCTGGGAGGATATTGAAATGGCAAACGACTATCAAGACAAAAACGGCTCCGGCGCGGGCGACTGGATTTACTGGGTGGTCTCCCTGCTGGCACTGGTCAAGCTCCCGCCGGTGGGCATCCTGATGCTGGCGGCGCGCCTGTTCGGCGGGGACAAAAAGCGCAAAAAGACAAAAAAAGGCCGCCATCCATACTATATGCAGCAGGAGGCGAACTATGAGGCCCCCGCAGGAGCCAGGACTGTGAACACCAGCGCAGCCCCCTCCGCGCCCTCCGCCGCCCCCGTCCGGGGAAACGATGCCGTGCCTGCACAAAAGCGCATCCCCAATAAGGGCAGGGGCCTGATCGTCGGCGGCAGCATTATGATGGGCGTCTTTCTCTTTGCCTTCTTCGCCAGCATAAGCGACGCCTTCCGCTACTTTTTCATGGGTGAAATGGATTGGATGATCTCCGAGCTGGCGGACCTGTGGCCTCTGGTGTGCTTCTCCGCCGGAGGAGCCGGAATGCTGTGGGTAGGCCTGCGCCAGCAGAAAAAGGCCAAGCGCTTCCGCCGCTATCTGGGCATGATCGGCACCCGGAAAACCATTTCCCTCAGCTCCATCGCCTCCGGCATGGGCTGCTCCATCAGCCAGGTCCAGGAGGATTTGGAGGATATGCTGGAGGACGGCATCTTCCCTGCGGGCTACCTGGACTACGGCCGGGGCCTGCTTGTACTGACCCTGGACGGCATCCCGGAGGAGGAGCCTGTGAAACAGAAAGAGGCCCCGGTCCGGGAGACCCCCGCGGAAAAGGAGAACGCCGTCCTGGCAGAGATCCGGGCGGTCAACGACGACATCGACAACCCCCGGCTGTCCGCCCAGATCGACCGCATCGGGGTAATTACGGCAAAAATTTTCGACTACCAAAAGACCCACCCGGAAAAATCCCCCCAGCTCCACAGCTTTTTGAGCTACTATCTGCCCACCACCCTGAAAATCCTCCGGGCCTACGCCCAGCTGGAGGACCAGGAGGTTTCCGGCGAAAATATCTCCAGCGCCATGAAGCGCATCGAAAACATGATGGAAAAGGTGGTGGAGGGCTTCGAGAAGCAGCTGGACCAGCTTTTCCAGGGGGACGTGCTGGACATCACCACCGACGTGGAGGTCCTGGAGCGCATGATGGCCAAGGATGGACTGTCCTCCTCCACCGCGGGCTTTACTCTGGAGCTTTAAAGTGCGCGTCCAGCATTTTCAGCTCCCCCAGGGTGGATACAGTAATCTCACTCTCCAGCAGCCGCAGCTGGGACCGGGCGGACATGGTATCCCAGTAGGACAGCAGCGCCGCATCGTGGCCCACCACGTCCTGGGGCAAACGGAAATACTGCTCTGATTTTGACATAAATGCACACCTCCCGCACCAGTTTGTCCGGTGCAGAAGGTGTGCATTCTGTTTTTTCACAGGCAAATTCAACCTTGCATATCTTGCATATCTTGTATATCCAGGGCAGGCACAGCCCGGTCCTTCACAGGGATTTTTTTCCAGTCGAACAGCGGCAGCAGCTCGGACGGCGTGACCGGCGCGTACTCCGGCAAAAGCCCCGCCCAATATGCCAGCCGTCCCACCAGCTCCGGGGCGGTGAAACGCGCCTGGAGCCAGCCCAGCTCCTGGTCCCGGTCCCGCTTTGCCAGCCGCCGTCCGTCGGGGGCCAGCAGCAGCGGCACATGGCCGAACTGGGGCGGCGTACCGCCCAGCAGCTCCCACAGCCAGATCTGCCGGGGCGCGGAAGTCAGCAGGTCCCGGCCCCGGACCACCTGGGTGACCCCCATATCCCAGTCGTCGGCCACCACCGCAAGCTGGTAGGCGTACACCCCATCGGACCGGCGCAGAATAAAATCCCCGCAGTCCTGAGCCAGATTTTCCTGCCGCGGACCGTAGAGCAGATCGTCAAACCGGACGGTTTTGTCCGGGACCCGAATCCTCCAGGCGGGTTTCCGGCTTTTGGCCCGCACCGCCCGCTCCTCCGGGGAGAGGTCCCGGCACTGTCCGCCATACATCTGCGCTCCGTCGGACAGGTGGGGGGCCGACGCGGCCAGGCGCTCCGCACGGGTGCAGTAGCAGGGGTACAGCAGTCCGCGCTCTGTCAGCCGGTCAAACATCTCCCGATAA
>CAJTOE010000049.1 GCA_910577805.1 uncultured Oscillospiraceae bacterium
AGCCTATGATTGCGGCAAGCACTACAGCAAAGACAAGGGGTACAGCCTTACGGGTGAGCCCAAAATCAAGCTGGTGGGCGTATACCGATTCAAGCCTGGACTGGCGGAGGCAACGACCCGGTATTGGTGGGATTACCCATTTAGTTCGATTGAGCGCCAGGATGGGCCGCTGGTCAAAGGCCATTGGAACATCCACGGCCCATTCAATGCCAACGCAGATTATGGTGTCGGCTACGATGTGATCGGCCTGGATGAGATACAGAAAAGCCCCTTCCGTTATTGCATGGCAGAGGAGGCAGAGCGGAAATTCACAAAGTTTCTGCACTTCCTGACCGCCTGCTGTTTCTACCCCCGGCAGATTGAGATGCTGATGAAGGCCGGGATGAGCGACGTGGTCATGGATTTCGTTGAGCGGGGTGTGAAGCATGCCGCAGTCATCAATTGGGACGAGCCGAACCCCTCGAAAGCCTTCGGCTTGAGCCGACAGGACATGAAGACCTTTCTCGGCACGAACCGCGATATTCGGATTTTGGAGCTGCACAAGCGGCTGAAGGGCCGTGCTTCGCTGGCACAGTGTGCGGAGTGGATGAGGAATGGTCTGAACATTCAGAAAACCTTCTCTGCCGCAAAGAAGTGGAACCTGCCCCCGGAAAAGCTGATCCGATATCTGGACGGCTACGTGGGGTGCGCCCAGTACGGTGGCATGAGCAGCCTTGGATCGGCCTTGCGGTTCTGGGAGGACTACCTTACCGCCGCCGAGGCCATGGGCTACCAGCTCCACCGGGAGAATGTATTGCTCCCCCGGTACCTGGGGACGGCTCACGATAATGCAACTGGACAGCACCGAGCCAGACTGGAGCGGGAACGGGAGCGTCAGCAGAAGGCTGAACAGGCCGAGCGTGAGCGTCAGGCCCGTCTGGCGGAAGAGCGGTATGATGAGCGCCGCCTGAAGCTGGAGAAAAAGTACGGCTTTGCCATGAGCGGCTATGTAATCCGGGCGCCTCTTGGCAAGGACGAAATTCTGGCCGAGGCCCGAAAGCTCCAGCACTGCGTGGGCGGCTACGCTGACCGCCATATCCAGGGGAAAACGACCATCCTTTTCATGCGGAAGGTCAAGAAGCCGGACGAGCCGTGGCTGACCATTGAGATAAATGGCAACAAGCTGGTTCAAATCCATGGCTACAAGAACGAGGGTGTACATACCACCAAAGGGCGCTTTGCCCCTGATCCGAGGGAGGTCTACCGGGAGTTCCTGGACACCTGGCTGGACTGGCTGAAAAAAGGCAGTAAACGCGATAAGCAGGGCAATCCCAAATTGCCCAAGAAGAAAGGAGCAGCAGCATGAGCGAAATGGAAGTAACTGAGGGCCAGCTCCTCAGTCAGGACTTTGGGGTGGGAGGCCCGCCGGCCACCCCTGAACGGACGCTGGGCGTTGTGGAGATGGAAATCCGCGTCATCCAGCACCAGACAGGCCAGGCCATACTGAATGGCGCAATCGAAATGGGCCGGCGTTTGGAAGAGGCCAAGGCCATGGTCGGGCATGGCGAGTGGGGCCCCTGGTTGAAGAAGATGGGCTATTCGCAATCCAATGCCAACAACCTGATGCGCGTTTTCCGGGAATATGGGAGTACCCAACAGAGCCTGTTTGGCGCAGAGTCAAAGTCCCAGACGTTTGGAAGTTTGACCTTTTCCAAAGCACTGAGCCTGCTGGCCATCCCGGACGAGGAGGAGCGGGAGCGTTTCGTGACCGAGAACGACGTGGAGCACATGAGCGTTCGGGAGCTGAACGAGGCTCTCAAGGCCAGGAACGAGGCCGAGGATGAGGCCCGCGGACTGCGACAGGAAACGGAGCGGCTCCGGGAGGAACTCGCCGATCAGGCCCAAGTCTACAAGGCCAAGCTGACCGCTGCCGATGTGGAAACGACCGAGGCCAACAGGAAGGCACGAGAAGCCCAGGAGGCCCTTGATAAGCAGAGGGAGAAGGCCCAGCGGCTCCAGGATGCCTTGAGCGAGGCCAACACCTCCGCCCAGGCCGCCGAGGAGGAGCACACGCGCTTGGCGCAGGAGCTGGAGGAACTCCGCAGCCGGCCCGCCGAGGCGGACACGGCGGCGGTGGAGGCCGCCCGGCAGGCGGCCATCGCCGAGATGACAGAGAAGGTGGATAAGGCCAAGGACGCCAAGAAAAAGGCCGAGGAAAAGCGCAGGGCTGCCGAGGAGTCCCTGGAGGCCGCCCAGAAGGAACTGGCCGATTTGAAGGCCAAGGGGCCGGAGGTTCGGGAACTCACCCAGGCGGAAAAGGACGCTCTGACCGCCAGCGCGGTGGAACAGGCCAGGGCCGAGGATGCCGAGCAGATCCGTGACCTGAAAAAGAAACTGGCCGCAGCCGATCCCAATGTGGCGGAGTTCAAGGTACGGGTTGACTCTTGGCAGAAGGGCTATCTGGAGATGATGAAGGCCATTGATCGCATTGCCCAAGACGATGTAAAACAGGCGGCCAGAAATCTTGTGAAGGCCGCGCTGGAGCAGATGGGGGGTGGTGCCGCATGACAGCCCAGGGTAAGGGGTTCGGATTCCTTTTTGAGATGGGCTGTGGTTAGGCAAGACCCTGACGGCTATCGCCACGGTCGGGGCTGGGTACCAGATGGGCATGGTCAAGAAGGTGCTGATCGTGGCACCCACCAGCGTCTGCGCCGTCTGGCCGAAGGAATTCAACGACTACGCCGATTTCAAGTACACCGTCAAGGTGCTGCTCGGTGACAAGAAATCCCGCATCAAGGCACTGGATGACCTGGACAAGTTCCCCTTTGAGGCGCTGAAGGTGGCCGTCATCAATTACGAGTCCACCTGGCGGGAGGACATCTTCGACAGGCTCCTGGCCTTTGACGCCGACCTCATCATAGCCGATGAGAGCCAGCGCATCAAGACCCATGACGCTGCCCAGAGCAAAGCCATGCACCAGCTGGGGGACAAGGCCCGGTACAAGCTGATCCTCTCCGGTACCCCGGTGCAGAACGAGGCGGTGGACATCTTCAGCCAGTATCGCTTCCTCGACCCCACCATCTTCGGTATGAATTTCTACGCCTTCCGGGGGCGGTACTGTGTGATGGGCGGGTTCAACCGCAAGCAGATCGTGCAGTACCGCGACCTGGACGCCCTGATCAAAAAGGAACACAGCATCGCCTACCGGGTGACCAAGGAGGAGGCCCTCGACCTGCCGGAGCAGACTTTTGAGAACAGGTACATCACCCTCAGCAAAAAGGAGCGGAACATCTACGATAAGCTCCGGCGGGACAGCTTCGCCGAGCTGGACGGCGGCGGCACCATCACGGCCACCACAGTCCTCACCAAGCTGCTCCGGCTCCAGCAGTTCACCGGGGGGTTCCTGGTGGAGGACGATGCCGCAAGGCCCCAGCTGGTCAGCCGGGGCAAGCTGGACGCCCTGGCCGACATCCTCCAGGACTATGTGGTGGAAGGAAAGAAAAAGCTGGTCATCTTCGCCCGGTTCATCCCGGAGGTGATGGAGATCATCAAGCTGGCGGGCGACATCGCCGGCAAGCACGGGATGAAGACGGTGGCCATCTACGGGGACATCAAGAAGGAGCTGCGGGGCGATATCGTCCAGCAGTTCCAGACGGACCCGGACACCATGGTCTTTGTGGGCCAGATCGACACCGCCGGGACCGGCATCACCCTGACGGCGGCGGACACCTGCGTGTACTACTCGGAGAACTTCAACTACGCCACCTACGAGCAGAGCCTCAGCCGCATTCACCGCATCGGCCAACGGCACCCCTGCACATACATCCACCTGGTGGCCGAGAAGACGGTGGATGAGCTGATTCTGAAGTCGCTGGCCGCCAAGGAAGACCTGGCGAAGACCATCGTGGATGACTGGCGGCAATTCTTTTAGAGGGAGGTACATCTGTGAGTAAGAAAACGAAGCTCTGCCCCTTCAGGAAGGTGGCCGAGCGGGAAAGCAATGACATAACTGGCAGGGCAATCGAACGGGAGCGGTTTCAGCCCTGCGTCGGGCACAAGTGCATGGCCTATGTGTACACGCTCTCGTTCATGGCCAAGGGCACCGGGAGCAACCCGGACAATTGGGGGTGCGCCCGGTTGCTGAAGGGAGGCACTGACAATAGGGCCTGAAGGCCAAACCGCTCACGCCTGCTACATCATGCAGAACGGTGAACCTGTGGCCCGGTTCGAGGCCAACAACATCGGGGAGCTGACGATCACCCTTGAAGGGGAGTGCGAGAGCGCAGAGGCACTGATCATCGGGGCCATTGGCCCGATGGCCTTTGAGATGGCCGTCAAGCTCCCCAAGGAGTGGCGCTGTGGCTCCAGGAAGCGGTTCGTCAAACTCCTGATGAGCTATGGGTGCAGTCGGAACGATGCCAATGAGATAGCGGCCATCGTTTCGGCCCCGGTAGGGCAACGATCTTACCAGGAATTATTCTTTGACGCGATGGCGCTCTTTGCGGAGCGTGCCACAAGAAAGGATGAGGAACATGGCACTGATTGACATGATCAAGAACTACCAGGCCCTTCTGGATCGGAAGGATGAGCTGTCCGAGCAGACCAAGGCCAACAACGCCGCCATCGAGGCGGCGAAGGCGGAGATCACCCAGCAGATGGTGGACGAGGACATCCCCCGCATCTCCACCGGCGGCTACTGCTTCACCCTGACCGCCAAGACATCCTACACCAAGCGGTCTGAGGAGGAGCTGGCCGAGGGCGGTCTGAACTTCCTGGATGTCCTCCGGGAGGAGGGCCTGGGGGACATCATCGTGGAGAAGGTGGACCCCCGCACCCTCCAGTCCACCATCAAGGACTATGTGGAGGAGCACGGGGAGCTGAGCGAGGGACTGGACTCCGTGATCCGTAGCTACGAGTATAACGACATCACCCGGAGGAAGGAATCGGCGGGGAGGAAGAAGAAATGAGCGAGAAATACGAGCAGATGGAGCTCGACACCCGCCCTCTGCTGCAGGCCGCCATCGAGGACTTGACTCAGTCTGCCATCACCAATACCGGCCAGCTGATCAAGGAACACCACCGTCAGGTGGCCCAAGAGACCATGACCGCCCCGCCCTATGTGCGCAACCGCCACGAGGCTTACGGGATCGCAGCCGAGCAGCTGGCGAAGATCACCGGCGCGGTCAAGTCCATCAAGGACGACACCGGCGCCCTGCTGGGCACCCTGGCCGATCCCAACTTCAACGCCATCGATGCCACCAGCTCCATCGTAAACAGCACTGTACACGCCGCCTATGTCCTGCTGGTGGCCGCCGCCGAGATGCGGCGCACCCTGGACAACCTCTACACGGTGGAGAACACCGGCCGGGATGAGACCACTCCGCTGGAGGAGCTGGCCGAGGCCGCATTCCAAGAAGCTGAACCCGCCGACGCCGGCGAACATGAAATGGAGGAATAAACTATGGCAGACAAGAAGAACAGCACCGCCCTGGCCACGATGGACAGTTTCGCCATCGCCAACCGCTACGAGGGCATCGACCCGGAGCTCCTGGCCGAGCTGAAGGATGAGATGGAGGACCTGGACCCGGAGAGCGGCATCACCTGCCGCCAGATCAAGGTCCCCAGCGGCGGCGGTATCGCCTACGAGGTCCAGGGCGAGGAGGAGGGTGACGCCGACCCCATGAAGGAGATCCTGGGCGTCATCGTGTTCACCCACCGCCTGAGCGGGTACTGGCCCGGCTCCTTCGGATCCGCCAAGGATGCCAAGGACAAGATCCCCGTCTGCTCCAGCATGGACGGCAAGACCGCCGTGTGGACGGAGACCGGGGAGATGCGCACGTGCGAGACCTGCCCCTACAACCAGTACGGCACCGGCACGGATGACAAGGGCAACCCCAGCAAGGGTAAGGCGTGCAAGAATATGCGCCGCATCTACCTGCTGATGGACGGCGACCCCAACTTCTACCTGCTGTCGGTACCGCCCACCTCCATCAAGGATGTGAACAAGCAGCTGGCGAAGATTCTGGCCAGCGGGACGCCCTACACGGGGATGATCGTGAGCCTCACCTTGGAGAAGGCCCAGAACAGCAACGGTGTGGCCTACAGCAAGGTGGTCATCAAGAAGAAGGGCCTCCTGTCCCCGGCCGCCGCCGCCAGGGTGATCCAGCTCCGCAACGAGATCAAGGCTCAATATCAGAGCATGGCCCTCACCCTGGATGACTACACCGCCGCCCCGGAGCGGGGCCGGGGGGTGGACGTCACCCCGGACGATGCCGAGATGGAGGCACTCAACGGCACTGGCGCCTTCGAGGAGGCCCCGCCCCACGATGATGGGGACGCTCCGCTGCCCTTCGCGTAAACCACATAGGGCTGGTGCCGCCAACCGGCTGTGCCAGCCCACAATACACAATGGGAGCGCCAGAATGAACATTTTACAATGGACGGGCGGTGATGATGCATGGCGGTAAGAGAAAATGTAGACCTCGACCGGATAGTAGACTACCGGGTGGAGTACACCGCCGTCATTGAGAAATACCAAATAGCCGGGGACAACCTGGTGGGCCTGTGCCCCTTCCACCGGGACAAGCAGAACAGTTTTTCCGTGGACCTGAAAACCGGCCAGTGGCACTGCTTTTCTGAAGATGAGGGCGGCAACTTCATAACCTTCTGGGCAAAGTACCATGGATGCGACACCAAGCAGGCGTACAAAGAGATTCTGGGGAAGTACGGCGTGGCCCAAGAAAAACCCAAGCCGAAACAGGCGGGTGGCGGCGGCCCCAGCCTTGCCCCCTACAGCGTGGAACAATATGCCTTTGATAAGCGCCTCCCGGTAGACTTCCTGACAGAGACCTGCCGGGTGACCACGAAAAAGGAGCGGGCGGGGCTGACCTGCCTCCAAATGCCCTACTTCACCGAGGATGGCCAGCAGGCCGCCGTGCGCAAGAGGTATGGCAAGAAGGAGTTCCGCTGGCAGCGTGGCAGCGCCGGGAAGATATGCCTCTACGGCGAGTGGCGGCTCCCGGAGATCCGCAAGGTGGGCTGGGCCATTCTGGTGGAGGGTGAGAGCGACACCCAGAGCCTTTGGTACATGGGCCTCCCCGCCATCGGTGTGGCCGGGGCCTCCATGTTCAAATCCTACCAGGCGGCAACCATCCAAAGACTGAAACTTTACATCCACAAGGAGCCGGACGGCGGCGGCGAGACCTTCACCAGCAAGCTGTTCCGAGGTCTGAAGGAAGGCGGGTTCACTGGGGAGATCTACCTGTGGTCATGTGACCGCCTCGGCACCAAAGACCCCAGCGACCTCTTCATCAAGCACGGCAAGGAGGCGGCGGCCCAGCTGATCAGGGAGGCCCTCAAGGGGGCCGAGCGGATCGACCTGGAGGCGCAGCTCACCCCGGAGGCCATAGAAGGGGCGCCCATCAACCTGCGCCAGCCGGAGGGCTGGATATACTCGGAAAAGGGCATCAGCGCCATTGACCAAAAGACATACACCCCGGTGGGAGTCTGCCGGACGCCCATTATCCTCACCCAACGCCTCAAGAGCCTGGAGACCGGCGATGAGAAAATCGAGGTAGCATTCAAGCGGGACGGCCAGTGGCAGACCGCCATCTACCCCCGCTCCACCATCTTCTCCAGCCGCTCCATCACCACGCTGGCCGACCTGGGCTGCACCGTCACCAGCGAGAACGCCAAGCGGGTGGTCAGCTTCCTGGGGGCGCTGGAGGCCGAGAACATCGACCTGATCCCCAAGAATGACGCCACATCTACCTTCGGCTGGCAACCGGGAAAGCGGTTCCTGCCTGGCCACGATGACGGCCTGACCCTGGATATAGACCCATCCCAGCGCGGCATGGCGGCGGCCTACTGTAAAAACGGCACCATGGAGCGGTGGGTGGAGCACATGGCCCCTCACCGCGGCAGGATGAAGTTCCGCTTTATCCTGGCGGCCGGGTTCGCCGCGCCCCTGCTGCGGATCGTGAAACAGCGGATATTCTTCGTGTACAACTGGGGCGGCTCCAAAGGCGGAAAGACCGCCGCCCTCAAGGCCGCCCTCTCCGCCTGGGGAGACCCGGAGCGGCTCATGGTCAGCTTCAACGCCACCCAGGTCGGCCTGGAGCGGACGGCGGCCTTCTACTGCGACCTGCCCCTGGGCATCGATGAGCGCCAGCTGGCCGGGAACAACCAGGGGGCCTTGGAGAAGATCGTGTACATGATCGCTAGTGGCACTGGGAAGATCCGGGGCAGCAAGGGCGGGGGCCTCCAGACCATCCACCAATGGCGCACCGTGGCCCTGGCCACCGGCGAGGAGCCTCTCAGCACGGAAACCACCCAGACGGGCGTCAGTACCCGTGTGCTGGAGATCTACGGCGGCCCCTTCGACAACGAGGCGGACGCTGCCCTCATGCACCAGCAATCGGCCACGGACTGCGGCTGGGCTGGCCCAGCCTTCATCGAGAAAATCCTGCAGATGGATGAGCGCCGGATCGTGGAATTGTACGAGGAAATGCAGAACTATGTCCGCACCGTCAGCGAGGGCAAGAACGGCTCCCACATCGCTGGCATCGCGGCCGTGGCCCTGGCGGACGCACTCATCGACACCTGGTTCTTCGGAGGGGAGTGGGCAGTGTCCTGGGCCTCCGCAAAGCAGATGGCCTCGGACATCTTGGTCAACCAGGTGGAGAGCAACGCCACCGACGTCAACGAGAATGCGGTGCAGTTCATTGTGGACTGGGTTCTGTCGAACAAGGCATACTTCGGTCCCAATACTGTGGGCACCTGCCTGGGCTTTACCAGCGAGACCGGGAACACCGCTTACATTTTCCCCTCCATGCTGAACCAAGCCCTGACGAAAGCTAGATACTCATACCGAAAGACCATGAAGTACATGGCCGATCAAGACCTGATTGGATGCACCATACGCAAGGATACTCGGAAGAAGGACTACTCGGTTTCAAAGTGGTTCGGGAACAGGAGCGCCCGGTTCGTAGAATTTTACATTGGGAAATTATCCAAGGCTGAAGATCCGGTGGACGATGCAGAGGAACTGGCGGATGCCAGGGCTGCAGCTGCCGCGCCGGAGTGGGAGCAGCAGCAATTCCACCCCATTGATGGCGAAGGCGAGGAACTGCCATTTTAAAGCAAAAGCCTTACGCCTAATTTTAGGCGTGAGGTTAGGCGTGAGGTTAGGCGTGAGGCCGAAAACCTTAGAGCCGCAAAGGGTACGGGCCTTTCATCACACCTATTACACCTAAATTCACCAATTACACTGCTTTATTGCAAATCGTTTGCATGTCACGATTTTTTGACTTAGAGACATAGCAAAAAGAAAACAAGGGATATCTTGAAAATTAGGCGTGAGGCGTGAGGAACCAGGGAAATGCTTGGTGCCACAAAGGGTGCGGGCATCACGCCTAAATAAAAAAATAGGCGTAAGGGGGCCGTTTCCCGCCGCACGGCGGGGCGACAACGGGGAGAGAAGGGTAAACCTACCACCCCGGCGAACGAGGCCCACAACGCGCCCCTGTGGGCCGCATAGGGGCAACCGAGAGGAGGCACCAAAATGGAGACTGATACCCAGCGGTTGACTCGGTTCCATGCCGACTTCCAAAAGCTCAAGAACAACCGGGAGAAGGTTCCGCTCCAGCAGCTCACTACCCGGTACGCCAGATCCTACAACACCCTGGTGGCGGAGGTCATGGATGGGGCGGTCTGGTTCTACAGGAAGTGTGTCGAGCTTGAGGAGGACTTCCCCACCTACCCGGAGGACGCGGCCGGAAACGAGTGGCTGGCCAAGTGCCTCGCTGCCATCGGGGAGGGCGAAAGAAAACCCGGCGGCCTGGTTGACCAGTTCCGGGCCGCCCTGATTGACCAGCTGGACATGGATGCGTACCACGACCTCGTCAACGGGACCTATGAACCCCGCCTCCGGGTGTTCAACCGCTACTGGTCACGGCACTGCAGGCGTCTGGAGAGCGGGTGGATCTACAATCGGATTTTAAAGAAATTTTGGTGGCCCAAGACTGAGGGTTACCCAGAGAGCGGGTGCTGGATCAACAGCGACTACTCCGGCCGCGATTATCGGTACCCGCCACAGCTGAAGGAGGAAACAATATGAGTTATTACGATGGGTTCACACCAACACACCTTTTCCCTCTGCATTGAGAGGAGTGACCGTGTCCTCGTTGACACCACGGTCGAGGTAAAAGCTACCGCCGAGGAAATCGCCAAGGCCAAGAAGACCATTCAGCGCCTGATGAACGAGTACGCCCCGGTCGCCAAGGCTCCGGCCCCCGCGGATGACCCGGTGGAGCCGGAGATGGAGAGCCAAGCCCCCACCGGCTCGCCGGAGCAGAAGGGAGCGACTGATCCTCCCCCGGAGAAAAAGCCGGAAGGGGCGCGGGGACTGCTTCGCCTCCACTGCCCGGAGTGCGGGAACACCTTCGGGACATTCCTGCGGGAGTACCAGACCGAGATAGAGTGCAAATGCGGCCACCACATCGACCTCACGGGCCAGCTTGGCCGGTACCACGCCACCTGTCCGTACTGCCAGCATGAGAGCTGGGGCAAGACCAACAGCGAGGACCCGGAGATCGAGGTCCAGTGCAAGTGCCGTGAGATGGTCACCGTTCGCTGGAACCCGGACGCCAGAGAATACCAGAACTGAAGGAGGAAGCACCCATGGAGATGGAATATGGCGGTAGCAAGGTGGACCTTCGCACTTGCCCCTTCTGCGGCAGCGCCCCGCTAATCAACAGCTACCGGAACCGGATGCGGCTCTGGTACCGGATCAAGTGCAGCAACGAAAACGAGGATTGCCGCATGGTACCGGAAACGGCGGCCCACCGGAAGCTGGTCGAAGCCGCCGCCGATTGGAACCAGCGAGGCACCAGGGACGCCGCCCTGGAGGAAATCTGGCAGCAGCTCACCGACATACCCATGGACCCGGAAACGGAGTGCCTGGAGGCCCCCTTCTACGGCTGGCCGGCTGGAACCCACCGAGAGGAAATCTGGCACTGGTTCGACGAACACCACAGCAAGGGGGTCGCCTACCTGCTGTATGGCGGCACCGATACAGCCGAAAAGGCGGAAAGGTAAGCACATGGAAGAATTGGAGCGAATGCTCGAGCTTTTCCCGGAGAAGGAATGCCCGAATATAAACAGCGCCTTCAGGAAGCTCCACGCAAACTTCATGTTCCGGTCGGAGCGGGCCATGGTTTCAATTTCCGGCGGAGCGGACAGCGACATGATGCTGGACATGATAATGGCGCTGAACCCTGGAAAGAACTACCCCAAAAGTGAAATTCACTTCGTCTGGTTCGATACCGGCATAGAGTACACAGCCACGAAGCAGCACTTAAAGCACCTGGAAGAAAAGTATGGGATCACCATAGAGCGCCGGAGAGCAAAGACGCCTGTGCCGATCGGGTGCAAAACGTGGGGCCTCCCCTTCCTATCGAAGCAGGTGAGCCAGTACATCAGCCGCCTTCAGGCCCACGGCTTCAAGTGGGAGAACGACCCCTTTGAAGCCCTATATCAGCGCTACCCAAACTGCAAAGCAGCCCTGCGCTGGTGGTGCAACGACTTCGGCCCAGGGAGCCGCCTGAACATAGAGCGGTGCCGGTTGCTCAAAGAGTTCATAATTGCGAACCCGCCAGAGGTACCGATTTCAGACAGGTGCCGCAAGGGGGCAAAGAAGGACGTCGCCCACGACTTCATGCGGGAGATAAACGCAACAATCAACCTGGTTGGTATAAGACAGGCGGAAGGCGGAGCAAGGGCGACGGCCTACAACAGCTGCTTCACGGAGCCGTCCAGCAAAAGCCAGGCCGCTCAGTTCCGGCCCCTGTTCTACATAACGGACCAAGACAAGGCTCTGTATTGCGAACGGCGGAGAGTTGCCCACTCGGACCTCTATGAAAAACACGGTTTCCGCCGGACCGGCTGCGCTTGCTGCCCATTTGGCGGACGTTTCGAGCAGGAACTTCAGGCAGCGGACCAGCTGGACCCAAACCTCGCAAGGGCCGTGAGGAATATCTTCGGCGCTTCATACGACTATACCAGGGCATACCGGCAGTTCAAAGCCCAGCACGACGCAGCAAAGAAGAAGGACACCAACCAACTGAGTATTTTTAAGGAGGATAACGATGGACAGACAAGCACTGATTGACCGCTTCGAGCGGGAGCTGGGCAAGGTTCAGCGCCCCGGCATGGACAAGCTGTTGGAGTACATCCAGAAGAGCGACTTCTACAAGGCCCCCGCCAGCACCAAGTACCACCTCGCCGCCCCCGGCGGCCTCCTCCAGCACAGCCTCAACGTCCTGGATGCCCTGCGGGGGCTGCTCTCCTGGCGGAGCGACGGGATGTGGGAGTACCGGGCCGCAGGGAAGGTGGTGGACACCATCCCGGATGACAGCGTGATCATGATGGCGCTGCTCCACGACATCTGCAAGACCCACTTCTACGGCACCAGCACCCGGAACCAGAAGAATGATGCCACCGGCAAGTGGGAGAAGGTTCCCTTCTACACGGTGAATGACATGATGCCCCTGGGCCACGGCCCCAAGAGTGCCATGATCATCAAGCAGTACACCACCCTCACCAGTCAGGAGCTTTATGCGATCTGGCATCATATGGGGATGAACGGGAACTACGAGAACGACAATGCCGTAGGCAAGAGCATCGAGATGTACCCCGCAGTCCTCGCCCTTCAGACGGCGGACATGATGGCCAGCCGGTTCATGGAGGGCGAAAAGGAAAACCTGGAACTGTTTGCTGACGTCCCCGCCCCGGCCTCCGCCAGCGAGTGGGCGGACAACCCGGCCACCGGGGAGCCGACTTTCGAGGAAGCTCCAGCGCTGAGTGAGGGAGCCTGAGCAATCGACATTTAAGCAACTCTCCAATTTGCACCTTGACAACGCCATACGGCGAAAATATTTCTTCCACAAGAGGTTAGAAAAGTCTCGACTTTTTGCCGACGCAATAATATACTTATTGCAGACGCGAAAAGTGAGGTGATTACGTGTCGCCCAGAACAGGGAGGCCGCCGAAGGAAGAACCCAGAAGTTTAGGTATCCATATTCGTGTTACGCCGAGGGAAAAAGAAGCGATTATGGAGTACAGCAAGCAGTCAGGGAAAACCTGCCGTGAACTTCTATGGTTAGGAATTGAGGCGGACAAGAAAAAATAAGACAACCGGGGAGCCGTGGAAAGCAAATCCCGATTGCCTTATGAATCAAACCAAGGAGGTTTGATAAATCCATTCTATCAGACCTTCCTTGGATTTTCAAGGAGGAATTACATATGGTGGAGGGCAAGAAAAATCTTCCCGGTGAAGCCGACATCCAGAAAATCAAGCGGTACATTGAGCGCACCCGTATTCCCAAAAGAATTTTGACGTACAGAAGTGCCAGCGTCAGAGACCTTCGGGCCATGATGGACTTTTCCGATTCGGTAGGCGTATCGGATGCGCTCATCCTGTCTTTCTACTACGGGCAGGCCATATGCTACCGCGCCGCAGAGGAGTTCAGGCGTGGGAAGGTTGATTGACCTAACTGGCCAGCGGTTCGGGAGACTGGTAGTGGTCAAGAGGGTAGGAACAGACGGGCGATACCCAACTTGGCTTTGCAAACGCGATTGTGGGAACACAATAATAACCAGAGGGACGCATTTGCGCCGGGGCGACACCCAAAGCTGTGGTTGCTTGCATCGAGAAACATTTACCCATGAAACGCATGGAGGGAGACGCAGTCGTCTATACAGCATTTGGAGAGGGATGAAAACCCGCTGCTACAACGAGAATTTTGAGCAATACCACAACTACGGCGGCAGAGGCATTACCATCTGCGCTGAATGGCTTTATGACTTTGAGGTCTTTCACGATTGGGCCATGTCTCACGGTTACCGAGACGATTTGACCATTGACCGCATCGACAACGACAAAGGATACAGTCCTGAAAATTGCCGTTGGGTCACAATAAAGGCCCAGCAAAAAAACCGTCGGAACAACAGGAACGAAAACTGAATAACCTTTTGTGGGAGAAATGCCGTATAGCGTTTCTCCCATTTTATTTTGAAGGGAAATTGGTATGGAAAAA
The DNA here is from genome assembly GCA_910577805.1 of uncultured Oscillospiraceae bacterium. Lineage (GTDB taxonomy): Bacteria > Bacillota > Clostridia > Oscillospirales > Oscillospiraceae > Lawsonibacter. The sequence goes on from CAJTOE010000049.1 coordinate 14,076, forward strand.
ATTGAACAGCACAAGGAGAGCTTCTATCAGGCCAAGATTATCCGCTGGCTGAAGGAGCAGTACCCCGGCGCTTTCGTCTGGAAAGCTGCGGCGGGGCCGTACAGTCGGGGTGGAATACCAGATGTTTGCATGGTACTCAACGGTCACTTCTTCGGATTTGAGGTCAAGCGCCCAGAGGTTGGGCGACTCTCCAAAATCCAAGAGCAGACCATCAAGGAAATCAATGCCGCCGGGGGAATCGCCGCCGTTGTGTCCTACCCGGAGCAGGTCGAGAAGATCATCCGGGCGGCGGGAATCAACTAAGCCAAAATCCCAAACGTCTGGGATTTTGAAGAACTACGCAAAGGCGGTCCTCGATGCGGTCATCGGTATCGCAGAGCCGGGGGCCTCGGTGCCTATGCCTGAGAAAAACCGATGGCCCTACGCCGACATTTACATG
>CAJTOE010000050.1 GCA_910577805.1 uncultured Oscillospiraceae bacterium
ACCCCCAGCACCCCCTCCGGCAGCAGCACTCCCTCCGGCAGCAGCACTCCCTCCGGCAACGGCCCCATGGAGGGCGGCTCCAGCCTGAAGTTCACCACCGGCGGTGACCAGGGCACTTACTTCGGCTTCGGCGGCGTGCTGGCCAGCAAGATCAGCGAGACCACCAGCACTCAGATCACTGCCATCACCTCCGGCGGCTCCCAGGCCAACATTGAGGCCATGGACGCCGGCGACGCCCAGCTGGGCTTCGTGCAGACCGACGTGGGCGCTTACGCTTTCGAGGGCAGCCGCCTGTTCGAGGGCAGCAAGATCGACAACTTCTCCACCGTGGCCAACCTCTACATGGAGCAGGTCCAGATCGTCACCCTGAGCCCTGACATCAAGAGCGTTGCCGACCTGAAGGGCAAGACCGTCTCCGTCGGCGCCGCCGGTTCCGGCGTGTTCTACAATGCCGTTGACGTGCTGGGCGCTTACGGCCTGGACGTGGACGCCGACATCAGCGCCACCTATCAGGCGTTCGGTGACTCCACCGAGGCCCTCCAGGACGGCCGCATCGACGCCGCTTTCGTGGTCGCCGGCGCTCCCACCACCGCTGTCACCTCCCTGGCTGCCACCAAGCCCGTGTACCTGGTGAGCCTGGACGAGGAGCATATCGACGCTCTGATCGCTTCTTCCCCCTACTACAGCAAGGACGTCATCGCCAAGGACGTGTACAACACTCCTGAGGACGTGACCACCGTGGCTGTGGGCGCTGTTGTCATCGCCCGCAACGACGTGTCCGAGGCGGACGTGTACAACTTCCTGTACGGCGTGTTCAACCACCTGGACGACATCACCACCGCCCACGCTAAGGGCGCGGAGCTGAGCCTGGAGTTCGCCGCTTCCTACGGTGCGGTTCCCTATCATCCCGGCGCTGTGAAGTTCTTCGCCGAGCAGGGCATCACGGACCCCGGCAAGTAATTGAATTAAATTATGAGCACGGCCCGGCGGCTGCGGCGGTCTGGTACTGCCGCAGCCGTCCTTGGCCTGCGCAGGACACAAGCCCGCATCCCAGCGTAACAGTCAGGATGGGGGCTTGTGTGTTCCGCAGGCCATCTGCAACAAACCAAAACGTGTGGGAGGAAAGGAGAACTCGTATGGACCCAAAAGAAAAACGCAATCTGGAGCCTGAGCTGAACCAAGACACCAGTACAGGCACCGCGGCGGATGTGGAAGAGGTCATGAAAAAATTTGACCGGGAATCCAACACCCGCGTGTGGGAGGGCAAGCCTAAGCTTATCATCAAGGGCCTGACCATTCTGTTTTCGATCTACTGCATCCTGGAGACCTTGTTCGGTACTTTTATGCCGGAGGAAAAGCTGAATATCTTCCTGGCCTGCATCCTGGTACTGGGCTACCTGAACTACCCCATGAAAAAGGGCATGGTCCGTGTCAACTACATGCCCTGGTATGACATTATTATCATGGTAGCGGGCGCGTTCCCCTTCATCTACTTCGCCTTGAACGCCAAGGACATCATCAAGCTGGCAACCAAAGTCACCAACAACCCGGTGATGGTCGCTCTCGCCATCATCGGCATCCTGGCCCTGATGGAGCTGTGCCGCCGCTGCGTGGGTATCCCCATTCTGTGCGTGGTGGGCGTGCTGCTGGTGTACACCTTCTCCAATGTCCGGTTCGGTAAGGTCATCTATGACCTGTTCTACACCACCACCGGCCTGATGAACACCCCCATCAACGTCTGCTCCAAGTACATCGTAGTGTTCATCATCTTCGGCGCGTTTTTGGAACGCACCGGTATATCGACGTTCTTTATCAATTTGGCCAACTCCCTGGCCGGCTCCTCCGCCGGCGGACCTGCGAAGGTGGCCGTTATCTCCTCCGCCCTGTGCGGCATGGTGTCCGGCTCCTCCGTGGGCAACACCGTGACTACCGGCTCCATCACCATCCCCATGATGAAGAAGACCGGCTATAAGGGCGAGTTTGCCGGCGCTGTCGAGGCCGCGGCCTCCACCGGCGGACAGATTATGCCCCCCATCATGGGCGCTGCCGCCTTCCTGATGGCGGAGTATATGGGCATCCCCTACGGCGAGGTGGCGCTGAAGGCCGTCCTCCCCGCTGTGCTGTACTTTACGGGCATTTACATCGCCGTCCACCTGGAGGCCAAGAAGCTGGGCCTGAAGGGTATCCCCAGAGACCAGCTGCCCAAGCTGTCCAAGCTGCTCCCCCGCATTTACCTGCTGCTGCCCCTGATCATCCTGGTGGTGCTGGTGTCCACGAACCAGTTCACCATGCAGCTCTCCGCCACCATCGCCATCGGTATCACCATCGTGGTGGGCATCATCAACACGTTTGTGAACAAGGCCACCAACAACCCCGACACCACGGACAACCTGACCATTGCCAAGGCGCTGGACGCGCTGGAGGCCGGCGGTAAGGGCACCATCACCGTGGCGGTGGCCTGCTCAATGGCTGGTCTTGTGGCTGGCTGCATCACCTCCACTGGTCTGGCTTCTATCCTGATCACCCTGATCGTCAACGTGTCCGGCGGCGTGGCTATGATCGCGCTGATGCTGACCATGCTGTGCTGCATCGTGCTGGGCATGGGCGTACCGACCACCGCCAACTACTGCATCATGGCGGCTACCTGCGCCCCCATCCTCATGAGCCCCGCCATCGGCATCCCCCGTGTGTGCGCCCACTTCTTCGTGTTCTACTTCGGCATCGTCGCCGACATCACCCCGCCTGTGGCCCTGGCCGCCTACGCCGGTTCCGCCATCGCCAAGGCTCCCCCCATGAAAACGGCCTTCAACGCCACCCGGCTGGCTATCGCCGCTTTCATCGTCCCCTATATCTTTGCGTTCAGTCCGGAGATGCTGTTCCAGTTTGACGAGGGCGTGAGCAGCGCTATGATGGTCGTTTCGGTGATACAGATCGTCATTACCTCTCTGCTTGGTATCTTCGGTGTGGCCGCCTCCCTCAACGGCTTCCTGTACCGGCCCATCAACCCTCTGTTCCGGGTGCTGATGGCTGTGGGCGGTCTGTGCATGATGATTCCCGGCACTGTCACCGACCTGATTGGTTTGGTCCTGGTGTTCGGCGTGATCGCCTATCAGCGCATGGGTACTAAGGTCAAAGCTGCATAAGCGTGTAAGGCGCGGTTTTTAGAGCTGAGAACTGATTCAGAAATGCAATGTGGTGGTATTCGTTACCGCTGCATTGCATTTCTTTTTGTGACGGATGAGGGGGAGCGAAGCCGAAGGGCTGCTCTACCTCACGAATCGCAGTCCCCTAATCTCTCCCGCTTGCTTTTCCCGAAAAAACCGTGTATAATAGACCAAATAAAGCGTTTTGGAGGTTTTTTATGGAAAAGCTGTTGGAGCTGCTGGAACGGGACTGCACTCAGACTCCCGAACAGCTGTCCGCCCAGTCCGGCCTGACTCTGGAGGAGGTCCGCCGGGAACAGAAGCGTCTGGAGGACGAGGGCGTGATTTTGGGCTATAAAGCCATCGTGGACTGGGACCGGGCCAGCCGGGAGGCCGTCACCGCCCTGATCGAGGTGAAGGTCACCCCCCAGTCCATCGACGGGTTCGACCGTATCGCCGAGCGCATTTACCAGTACGACGAGGTGGAGAGCATGTACCTGATGAGCGGGTCCTTTGACCTGACGGTCATCATCAGCGGCCGGACCCTGCGGGAGGTGGCCCAGTTCGTGGGCGAGCGCCTGGCCCCGCTGGAGGGAGTCACCGGTACCGCTACCCACTTCATCCTGAAAAAATATAAGGAAAAGCATCTGGTCTTCCGGCCGGAAAAACCCCAGGAAAGGGAGTTTATTTTCACATGAATTATGAAACCGTGTTAAACAGCCGCATTCAAAACGTCAAGCCCTCCGGCATCCGTAAGTTTTTTGACATTTTGGAGGAAATGCAGGACGCGATCTCCCTGGGCATCGGGGAGCCGGATTTCGTCACCCCCTGGCACATCCGGGACGCGGGCATCTACTCCCTGGAGCGCGGGTACACCAAGTACACCTCCAACGCCGGAATGCTCCAGCTCCGGCGGGAGATCGCCGGGTATCTCAACCGCCGCTTCGACCTGCGCTACGACTACAAAAACCAGATTTTAGTCACCGTGGGCGGCAGCGAGGCCCTGGACCTGGCCCTGCGGGTGATGCTGGAGCCTTGGGACGAGGTGATTATCCCCACGCCCTCCTTTGTGTGCTACGGCCCCCTGACCGAGATGTGCGGCGGCGTGCCTGTGTACGTGGAGCTGAAAGCGGACAATCAGTTCCGTCTGACCCCGGAGCAGCTGGAACGCGCCATCACCCCCAAAAGCAAGGTGCTGGTGCTGCCCTTCCCCTCCAACCCCACCGGCGGCATCATGTCCCGGCCTGACCTGGAGGCCCTGGCCCCGCTGATCGAAAAGCACGATTTAATGGTGGTTTCCGACGAGATTTACGCCGAGCTGACCTATGGACAGCGCCATGTCTCCCTAGCCAACCTGACCGGCATGTACCCCCGGACCATCGTGGTCAACGGCTTCTCCAAGAGCCACGCCATGACCGGCTGGCGGATGGGCTACGTGTGCGGCCCGAAGGAGATGATCGCCGCCATGACCAAGCTGCACCAGTTCGGCATCATGTCCGCCCCCACCACCAGCCAGTACGCCGCCATCGAGGCTATGCGCAGCGGCGACAAGGACATCGAGCATATGCGGGAGGAGTACGACGGCCGGCGGCGGTATTTGGTGGAAAACCTGAACCGGATGGGCCTGACCTGCTTTGAGCCGAAGGGAGCGTTTTATGTGTTCCCCAGCGTCCAGTCCACGGGGCTGACCTCGGAGGAATTCTGCGAAAAATTCCTGCTGGAGGAACGGGTGGCCGTCATTCCCGGCACCGCCTTCGGACCGGGAGGCGAGGGGTTTGTGCGGGCCTGCTACGCGTCGTCCATGCACGACCTGGCCCAGGCCCTGAGCCGGATGGATCATTTCTTAAAACGCCTGCGGGGAGGAGACGATACACTATGAATCTTGTTTGCCTGGATATGGAAGGGGTACTGGTCCCCGAAATCTGGATTGCCTTTGCGGAGGAGAGCGGCATCCCGGAGCTGAAGCGCACAACGCGGGATGAGCCGGATTATGATAAGCTGATGAACTGGCGCATTGGCATTTTGAACGAGCATGGGTTGGGCCTGAAGGAGATTCAGGCGGTCATTGCGAAAATCGACCCGCTGCCCGGCGCAAAAGAGTTTTTAGACGAGCTGCGGCAGACCTGCCAGACCGTGATTTTGAGCGATACCTTTGAGGAGTTTGCCAAGCCCTTGATGAAAAAGCTGGATTGGCCCACGATTTTCTGCAACCGCCTGCTGGCGGACCCGGACGGAACAATCACCGGCTTTCAGATGCGGTGCGAGAAATCCAAGCAGACCACGGTGAAGGCGCTCCAGGCCATGGGCTACGACACCATTGCCGCCGGAGACAGCTTTAATGACCTGGCGATGATACAGGCCAGCAAGGCCGGGTTCCTGTTCCGGAGCACCGAGCAGATCAAGGCGGACCACCCGGAGCTGCCCGCCTTTGAGGAGTTTGACCACCTGCTGGCGGCTATTAAGGAGGCTTTGGACTGACATGGGGACTTTTTTGGGTGTGATCAGCGTTGGCGTCTGCGTGTGGGCTGCGGCGATATTTATGGGCGGCGTATTTGGGGAAATCGGGTTTTGGATTTTTGTCAGTCTTATGATAGCCGGATTCATTACCTGCGGCTTTCACGCCTATTGCAGCCTGTGCGACCGGCTGGACCGGATCGAGAAGAAGCTGGATAAGCAGGCCCAGCCCCAGAACAAGGAGGATGTCTCATGCTAGGTACCTTTATCATGGTGTGCGGGTTTTTGACGGTACTGCTTATGCTGTGGTTTTTCTCCCCCTGGCTGGCAGGCCTCCTGGTGATAATCGCCGGCATTGCGGGGGCAGTCTTCAGCCACCTGAACATGCACCGCCGTCAGAAGCAGCTGGAACAGCGCCTCTGCGACCTGGAACGGACCGTATACGAGCTCTCCCGCAGCCCCAGTACACATGAAAACAACAAACCATAACCATCAACCAAACCAAGAAATGAGTGAACACTATGACACATGCCTTTGACCGCCTGCCGTTCAAGCCGGCAGATATCCTCCTGCCCCAGAACTGCGACCTCGCTCTGTGGAGCGTCGTGGCCTGCGACCAGTATACGTCCCAGCCGGAGTACTGGCAGCGGGTGGAGGACCGGGTGGGGAAAAATCCCTCCGCCCTGCGGCTCATCCTGCCCGAAAGCTGCCTGGACGGCCCCAGTGTGGAGACCGACATCATGGAGATCAACAATACCATGACCCGCTATCTGCGCGGCGGGATCTTTGCGGAGCATCCCCAGAGCCTGTTCTACGTGGAGCGCGCCCTCAGCAGCGGCGCGGTGCGCCGGGGGCTCATCGGCATGGTGGACCTGGACGCTTACGACTATGAGCCTGGGGCCTCCTCCCCCATCCGCGCCACCGAGGATACGGTGCTTTCCCGCATCCCGCCCCGTGTCCGGGTGCGTAAAAACGCCCCCCTGGAGCTGCCCCATGTACTGCTCCTGGCCAACGACCCCCAGAAAACCGTGATTGAGCCGCTGTCCGGCCAGACCGGGGAGATGCTCCCTCTCTACGACTTCGAGCTGATGGAGGGCGGCGGACGCATCCGGGGCTGGAAGCTGAACGACGCCCAGCTGGACCAGGTAGCCGCGGCCCTGACCGCCCTGGCCCAGCAGTCGGAAATGCTTCTGGCTGTGGGGGACGGCAACCACTCCCTGGCCTGCGCCAAGGCCTGCTACGAGCGCCGGAAGGGCCTCACCCGGCCGGAACAGTGGCCCAATCTGCCCTCCCGGTACGCCCTGGCGGAGCTGGGCAACCTCCACGACGAGGGACTGAAATTCGAGCCTATTCACCGCCTGCTCACCAACCTGGAGCCCCGCCAGCTCCTGGACAGCCTGCTGGCCGCCTATCCCGGCGCGTTTGAGGGAGAGGGGGAGGGGGAGGGCCATGTGCTGCGGTATCTCCACGGCTACACCGAGGGGGCCGTCACCATTCCTCAGCCCCGCTGCCAGCTCCCGGTGGGGACCCTGCAAGGCTTCCTGGACCGCTGGCTGGAGGAACACCGGGACGCTTCCATTGACTACATACACGGAGAGAACGTGGCCCGTCAGCTTGCCGCCCGGCCCCGGGCGCTGGCCTTCTTCCTGGACCCGATGGAGAAAGAGCATCTGTTCCCCACGGTGATTCAGGACGGAAAGCTCCCCCGGAAAACCTTCTCCATGGGGGAGGCCCAGGACAAACGATTTTACTTAGAGGCCCGGAAAATCCGGGTGTAGGGGGATGCCTATGGAGGCGCTGGCCTGTGCAAAACTGAATCTGACCCTGGACGTGCTGGGCAAACGGGCGGACGGCTACCATGAATTGCGCATGGTGATGACCTCCATCGACCTGGCGGACCGGCTCACCTTGGAGTTCGGCTCCGGGGCGGGCGTGTCCATCCGGACGAACCTGGGGTTTCTGCCCAGCGACAAGCGGAACCTGGCCTGGCTGGCGGCGGACGCGTTTTCCAAAACCTCCGGTAAGCCGGTGGACGGCCTGTCCATCGCCATCGACAAGCACATTCCCGTGTGCGCCGGGATGGCCGGCGGCAGCAGCGACGCCGCCGCCGTGCTGCGGGCGCTGAACCAGTGGGCGGGAGAGCCGCTGTCCCCGCCGGAGCTGGCCCGGACCGGAGAACAGGTCGGCTCGGACGTGCCCTACTGCGTGCTGGGCGGGACCGCCCTGGCGGAGGGCCGGGGAGAACGGCTGACCGCGCTGCACAGTCTGCCCGCGTGCTGGGTAGTGGTGTGCAAGCCGGAGTTTTCCGTGTCCACCCCGGAGCTGTTTGCGCAGATCGACCGGGTGAAGCTGCGCCGCCGCCCGGACACAACGGGGATGCTGGAGGCGCTGGCCCAAGGGGATTTGGCGGGCGCGGCCCGGCGGATGTACAACGTGTTCGAGGACGTACTGCCGGAGCGGCGGTACAGCACAGTGGCGTCCATCAAAAATATGCTGATTCAGTGCGGGGCATTGGGGGCCACCATGAGCGGCACCGGCCCTACCGCTTTCGGTCTGTTCGACCAGGAGGAGTCAGCCCGGCAGGCCTGGAAAACCCTTTCGGGAGAATACCGGGATACGTTTTTGGCTCATACTGTTTGAGGGGGCGCAGCCCTTCGGCTTCACCCTCATCCGTCACGGCTTCGCCGTGCCACCTTCCTCCGTGAGGGGGAAGGCTTGGTGCGGAAGTCAGAGAAAGTCTTTGCAGGTTAGCCCTACATGTGCAGAAAGGTGATTTCCCATGGCACTGCCGCTGAAAAAAGAGTCATACACGTTTGCAGACTGCCTCACCTGGCCGGAAAACGAGCGCATTGAGCTGATCGACGGGGAAGCTGTTATGATGTCTCCGCCGTCCACGGTCCACCAGAAAATCAGCGGAGAGCTCTTCCGCCAGCTGGCAAATTTTCTGGAGGGCAAGAAATGTGAGGTTTTTTCCGCTCCCTTTGGAGTCCGGCTCTTTGAAAAGGACGGCGACAGCCCGGAGAATGTGGACACTATGGTAGAACCGGATATTTCCGTCATCTGCGACCGGGACAAGCTGGACCGCCACGGCTGTAAGGGTGCGCCGGACCTGATTGTTGAGATTTTGTCGCCCTCCACCCAGCGCCGTGACCGGTTGATTAAGCTGGAGCTGTACCAGCGCGCCGGTGTGCGGGAGTACTGGCTTGTCAGCCCGGAGGAGCAGACCGTGCAAGTGCTGCTGTTCACGAACGGACTACTGCTGCCCCACGAGCTTTACAAAAAAGGAGACATCGCCAAGGTCAATGTCCTGGAGGGGTGCTTCCTGGAATTGGAAAAAGTTTTCCCCGGTCCCTGAAACCGGTTTAAAGACAAAAAATACCGTCCATACTGTTGGTAGAATCTACATAACAGTTTGGACGGTGTTTTTTATGGATCGAAAGCTGAAAATCTGGGAAATGGCGCTGTTGTTCGGCGTTCTGTGCGCCATCATGGGCGGCATGTGGCTGGACCGGGAGCAGACCCAGCTGGCAAACCAGGTCATTCGCCTCCACGTCATTGCCAACTCCGACAGCGACGGGGACCAAGCCCTGAAACTGAAGGTGCGGGACGGGGTGCTGGCCCAGGCGGAGCAGCTCTACCCGGAGGGAGCCAGCCTGGAGCAGGCCGCACAGGCGCTGGAGCGCAACCTGGCTGTGCTGGCCGCCGCCGGGCAGGCGGTGGTGGAGCAGGAGGGGGCCGGCTACCCGGTCCGGGCGGAGCTGACCCGCTGCTGGTTCCCCACCAAGGAATATGACGATTTCGCCCTCCCCGCCGGGGAGTACACCGCCCTGCGGGTGACCATCGGCGAGGGGGCGGGCCGGAACTGGTGGTGCGTCGCCTACCCGCCTCTCTGCCTGGGCGCGGCCACTCAGACCGTGGAGCAGGCGGCATTGACCGGCCTGCTGGACACGGAGGAGGCGATGCTCATCACCGGGGAGGACGAGGGCTACGTGCTGAAATTCAAGGCCATCGAGCTTCTGGAGGAGTGGCGCGCGCTGTTTCAGAGCTGAAACACCACGCCAATCACCGCCGCCACCCCGATAAAGGCGATGGGATGCAGCTTTTTCAGCGGCTTTAGGTGCAGGCCCACAAAAATAGCCGCCGCAATCAGAATCGCCGGGATATTCAGCTGGACTGCGCCGCCGGTTGAACTGCCCGTGCTTTGAAAGACGGACAGAGCCACGTTCAGCCCCGCCACTGCAATCAGAGCCGTGGAGGCGGGGCGCAGGCCGTAGAACACCGCGTCCACCGCCTTGGACTGGCGGAATTTTTGCAGGAACCCGGCAATGATGACAATGACGATCACCGAAGGGGCAATGAGTCCCAGGGTGGCGACGGCCGCTCCGGGGAGGCCCGCCGACTCAAAGCCCACATAGGTCGCCATGTTCACTCCCATGGGGCCGGGGGTGGACTCGGACACGGCAATCATGGTGGTCAGGTCCCCGTTGGTGAACCAGCCTGTGCGGGCGCCGATGTCCTGCAAAAAGGGGATGGTAGCCAGCCCGCCGCCTACCGCGAACAGGCCGGTCTTGAAAAATTCAAAGAAGAGCTGCAGCAGAATCATTTTGCACTCCCTCCCAGCTCAAGCTTCCACAGCATACGCACTACATAGCCCACCAGTCCCGCCGCCACAATGAGCAGTACCGGCGACAGTCCCACAAAGAAGGCCAGCACAACGGCAACCAGGAAAATCCCAATGCAGACCGCGTCCTTCAGCGTGGATTTGCTCAGCTTCAGTACGCTGGAGGCAATCAGCGCCACAACTGCGGCGTTGACTCCGGCCAGGGCGTGCTGGACCACGGGAAATTCCGCGAAGTTGGACAAAAAGGCCGCGATGGCCGTGATGATGACCAGAGAGGGAAATACCACGCCCAGGGTCGCCAGGATGCCTCCGGCCAGGCCCTTGTATTTGTGGCCGATAAACGTGGCAGTGTTGACCGCAATGATGCCGGGGGTACACTGGCCGATGGCGAAATAGTCGGTCAGCTCTTCATCCGCCGCCCAGCCTTTTTTCTCCACTACTTCCCGCTGTAAAATGGGGAGCATGGCATAGCCGCCGCCAAAGGTGCAGACGCCCACCTTGGCGAAGGTCAAAAACAAGTCCAGATAGATGTTCATTCCAGCTCCTCCACTTCCGCCAGCCACAGTGCCGCCGCCGCGTCGGAGGGCATCCGCCAGTCGCCTCTGGGGGACAGGGTGACAGAGCCGACCTTAGGGCCGTCCGGCAGGCAGGAGCGCTTGAACTGCTGGGCGAAGAACCGGCGGTAGAAGCTTTTCAGCCATTTCAGGATGGTAGACCGGTCATAGCGGTCCCCCAGGGCCTGCTGGGCCAGACGGAAAACCTTCCGGGGCGGAAAACCCCAGCGGATGATATAGTAGAGGAAAAAGTCGTGCAGCTCGTAGGGGCCCACCAAGTCCTCGGTTTTCTGGCTGATACGCCCGTCCACAGCGGGGAGCAGCTCCGGGGAGACGGGGGTGTCCAAAATATCCTCCAGCACGGTGGACAGCCGCTGGTCCTCCTCCGCCTTGTCCCCGGCCACAAAAGAAACCAGATGCCGGACCAGGGTTTTGGGAATGCCCGCGTTCACGCCGTACATCGACATATGGTCCCCGTTGTAGGTGGCCCAGCCCAGGGCCAGCTCGCTCAGGTCGCCGGTGCCCACCACCAGACCGCCGGTCTGGTTGGCAATGTCCATCAGCACTTGGGTGCGCTCACGGGCCTGACCGTTTTCAAAGGTCACATCATGCTTGTCCATAGGCTGGCCGATGTCCTGGAAGTGGACCTTCACCGCCTCACCGATGTCGATGCGCTTGAGCGTGGCCCCCAGACGGCCCGCCAGCTCCACGGCGTTGTCCCGCGTGCGGTCGGTGGTGCCGAAGCAGGGCATGGTGACCGCGATCATGTCGCTGGCGGGGCGCTCCAGCATCCCCATCGCCAGGGCTGTGATCAGTATCGCCAGGGTGGAGTCCAGCCCGCCGGACAGGCCTACCACGGCGGTTTTGGCGTGGGTGTGCTCCAGTCGTTTTTTCAGGCCCAGGGCGGCAATGAGCAAAATTTCTTCACACCGGTCCTTCCGGTCCGCCGCGTTCTCCGGCACGAAGGGCATGGCTTCGATATGCCGGGTCAGGGTGGTGGTGGCGGGCTTCAGGTCGAAGGGGATGCTGATGAATTTGTCCTCCAGAGTGGTCTGGAAGGTGCTCATGCGGCGGCGCTCGTAGGCTAGCCGGTCCACGTCGATTTCGCTGACGGCAAGACCGCTGCCGAACCGCCGCTGGGCCAGCAGCGCGCCGTTTTCCGCAATGATGTCGTGGCCGCAGAACACCGCGTCGGTGGTGGATTCCCCCTCGCCGCAGCAGGCGTAGAGATAGCCGCAGACCAGCCGGGCGGACTGACTGGCCACAAGCTGACGGCGGTAATCGGCCTTGCCCACCAGCTCGTTGCTGGCGGACAGGTTCAAAATCACGGTGGCTCCGGCCAGGGCCAGGTCCTGGCTGGGCTGCTTGGGGCCCCACAGGTCCGCGCAGATTTCCACGCCTACGGACAGGTTCGGCATGGACGTGCAGGTGAACCGCAGGTCAGGGCCGAAGCAGACCTCCTGGCCGCACAGCTCCAGCATCCGGTCTGCGGGGCGGCCCCCGGCGAACCAGCGCTGTTCGTAGAACTCGCCGTAGTTGGGCAGGTAGGTCTTGGGGACGACCCCCAGGATCTCGCCTTTGTGTATCACAGCGGCGCAATTATACAGCTTGTTTTTAAATTGGACAGGCAGGCCCACCGCTGTGAGCAGGTCCAGGCTCTTGGTGGCCTGCAAGATCGTGGACAGCCCCTCCTCGGCTCCGCGAAGCAGAGTGTCCTGCAAAAACAGGTCGCCGCAGGTGTAGCCGGTCAGGCACAGCTCCGGCAGGCACAGCACCCGCACGCCCTGTTTGTCCGCCTCCCGCATCAGGCCGAAAATCTGCTCGGCGTTGTAACGGCAGTCGGCTACCCGGACCTGGGGCGTACCGGCGGCGGCTTTGATAAATCCATCCCGCATATGAAAAACCTCCCTTGGGATTGGCTTGTGTGTTCCCCATTATCATACCCCAAACAGGGCGGGAATGCAAGCGGAATGGACGGGGAGTTCGAGTTTGCTTTGGCTTCCCCCTCACGGGGGAAGGTGGCACGCGAAGCGTGACGGATGAGGGTGAAAACCCCCAAAGGCCCGCGCCGCTTTACAAAGCCCACCGAATGCGATATACTACCAAGTATCCTACCATGTAAGGAGAACCATATGAGTCGAAAAATCGGTGCTGTTTTTGTGTCGCTGCTGACCCTTACCTTTGCAGCCGCAATACTTCTGCGGGTCCTGACCGGCGGAATAGCCGCTGCTCCGGCGCAGGAACATAAACTGACCGTCGTAGCAGCAACCTATCCCATCTATCTGTTTACCTGCGCCCTCACCGAGGATGTGGACAACATCACCGTGGAGCGGCTGGACACGGGCAGCGTCAGTTGTCTGCATGACTACACCCTGTCCATGCGGGATATGCAGAAAATCGAAAGCGCCGATTTGATTGCGGTCAACGGCGCGGGGCTGGAGGAATTTCTGGAACACGCCCTGGAAACCTCCGACGCGCAGATCGTGGACTGTTCCCAGGGAATCGCGCTGCTGGAGAGCCTGTCCCACGACCACGACGGCCACGACGGCCACGACCACGGCCACTGGGACCCCCACTACTGGATGGACCCGGAGCGGGCGGCACAGATGGTGCAGAATCTCCAGGCGGGCCTGGCCCAGCTGGACCCGGACCATGCCCAGCAGTATATGGAAAACAGTGCTAGTATTGCTGCTCTGCTGGCCTCCCGCCAGAGCCTGGCGGAAGAACTCATACAGCTTTACCACCCCATCTCCGGCCTGATTACCTTCCATGATGGGTTCCAGTATTTTGCTACAGCCTACGGTCTGCCTCTGCTGGCCTCCATCGAGGAGGAAGCCGGCAGCGAGGCCAGCGCCAAAGAGATTGTGGAAATCACAGAGCTGGTGCAAAAATACGAGCTTCCGGTGATTTTCACCGAGACCAACGGCTCCGACGCTACGGCCCAGGCCATCGCGCGGGAGACCGGGTGCCGGGTCGTTCAGCTGTCCATGGTCATGGACGGCCCTGACGGCAGCCTGGAGCATTATTTGAACGCAGTCACCGATAACGTGATTGCGGTAGTCAACGGCTTCGCCGGGGAAGAACTCATACGACACGAAGGCGAAAACTAAACCCCGTCTGTCTGGACGCGGGTTGGCAGCGCAGGACGGTCACGACTTTGTCGTGGCCGTTTTTCTTGCGGCGGCGATACAGAAGGCGCGAACACTACCCCAAAGGACTCCCCCGCCGCCCCCAGTATTCGTGCAAAATCTCGATTTACAAACCCCGCCGAATGCGATATACTATAGTATCTCGAAGCATGTCAACGAATTTACCGAAGAAGAGGTCATACAACACGAATGAGAAAGATCAAACACGGAAAACTTGCCGCCGGGTGCGCGGACTCCTGCTGCCTGAAGCTGGACGGTCTGTCGGTGCAGCTCCAGGGGGAGCGCATTTTGCAGGACGTCTCGTTCCACCTCCACTGCGGGGAGATCGCCGCCCTCATCGGCCCCAACGGCGCGGGCAAATCCTCCCTGTTCCGGTGCATCCTGGGCCAGATGGCCTATCAGGGGAAAATCACGTTTTCTCCCGCGCGGGGACCTGCCATCCCTCTGTCCGCCCCCCTGATCGGCTACGTGCCCCAGGCCCCCAGCTTCGACCGGGGCGACCCGGTGAGCGTGCTGGACTTCTTCACCGCCGCCACCGCCAAGTGGCCGGTCTGTCTGCCCATTCCGGCCAAATACCGGACC
>CAJTOE010000051.1 GCA_910577805.1 uncultured Oscillospiraceae bacterium
CAGATCACGGTGCTGGCCGGTCCCAACGCCAGCGGGAAAACCACCCTCCTGCGGACGATTTTGGGGCTGGAGCCCCGCCTGGAGGGCGAAATTTTCCTGGACGGGACCGCCCAGACAGACCTGACCGCCCGTGAACTGGCCCTCCGGGTCTCCTATCTGCCCCAGTCCCGGCCCGTCCCCAACATCACGGCGGGGCGGATGGTATTACACGGCCGGTTCCCCTACCTGGGCTACCCCCGGCGCTACCGGCCGGAGGACTGGGCAATGGCAAAGGCGGCGCTCCGGGAGGCGGGGGCGGAGGAGCTGGAACGGCAGCTGATGTCCCGGCTGTCCGGCGGACAGCGCCAGCGGGTCTATCTGGCCATGCTCCTGGCTCAGGACACCCGGAACGTGCTGCTGGACGAGCCGACCACCTACCTGGATGTGGCCCACCAGTTCCGGCTGCTGGACTGCGCCCGGCGGCTGGCGGACCAGGGCCGGGCGGTGGTGCTGGTGCTGCACGACCTGTGTCTGGCTCTGCGGTGGGCGGACCAGCTTGCGGTGCTGGACAGCGGCAGGCTGCAAATGGCGGACAGCCCGGAGCGGGTCTTTACCTCCGGCATCCTGGACCGGGTCTTTGAGGTGAACGTCCGCCGCTTCCAGACCCCTAACGGCTGGCAGTATTACTGCGAAGGGAAAACGCCGCCGTCTCCCCAATGACGATGACCGCCGGAGGCTGCACGTCACGGGCCAGGGCAGAAATATGTTCCAGCGCCCCCCGGACCTGCGTACCGTCCCCGGAAAGCACCGCGGCGGGGGTTTCGGGAGGCTTCCCGGCCTTCAAAAGACGCTGGGCGATTTGGGGCAGGTGCTTCAGGCCCATTAAAATCACCAAAGTCCCCTCCAGGCCCGCCAGCCGGTCCAGCTGCTCCGGCAGGCCCTGGACCGTGTGGCCGGTGACAACGTGGAAACTCCGGCTGACCTCCCGGTGGGTCACGGGGATACCCGCGGCGGCGGGGACCGCAATGGCGGACGAGATGCCGGGGACCACCTCAAAGGGGATTCCGGCCCGCTGCAAGGCCAAAGCTTCTTCCCCCCCGCGGCCAAACACGAAGGGGTCCCCGCCCTTGAGCCGGGCCACGCGGATACCTTGGCGGGCCAGGTCAATGAGGGTCTGGCAGATTTCCTCCTGAGAGGGGGAGGGCCGTCCCGCCCGCTTGCCCATGGAGATTCTCTGCGCCTCCGGGGGAGCCAGCTCCAGCAGAACGGGGTCGATCAGGTCGTCGTATACCACGGCCTGGCAGATTTGCAGGCGGCTCAGGCCCCGGAGGGTGAGCAAATCCGCCGCCCCGCAGCCCGCGCCGATGAGAAAGACCCGGCCGGTGTGCAGATCCTGGGCCAACCGCTCCGTGCTGGGACGGATATCCTGGGCGGGGTCCAGGCTTTGGGGCAGACAGCCCTCCAGAAAACCCCGCAGATACGCGGCGGCGGCGGGATTTTCCCCGCCGGTGGAGATGCCCACGCAGGCCGTTCCCCGGCGGACCAGGGCCGGGAATAAAAACGTGGAGTCCGTCCGGCTGGTGGCGGAGTTGACAGGTATCCCCCTCTCCCGGCACTGGCGGCAGATCGCACGGTTCAGCGGCCGGTCGTCGGTGGCGGCAATGACTAAATCCGCGCCCTCCAGGTCGCCGGGGGCGTAGGGCCGGTCCAGGACGGTGACCTCCGCCCCGAAGGGGAGCAGGGCATTCCGCTTGCGGTTCGCCACCGGGCCGTTGCCTACGATCAGAACGCGTTTTCCGGAAATTTCTGCGAAAAAGGGAAAGTATCCCACACATATTCCTCCTCGTGAAGCAGGAAGGCGCCATACGGGCTGTGCCGTATGACGCCTTGCATTTTATTCAGAGTCCTTCGGCTCCTCCGGTTTGTCCGGGTCTTTGGGTTCCGGGTCCGCGGGTTCGGAGTCTGCCGGCTCCTCCGCCGTGGGCATGGGGGGTAGGATCTCCTCGCTGGTGATGTGGATGAACTTGGCCGGAGGCTCAATGTCACCCTCCAGACGGGGCTTGGCGTTGGTAGAGGCGTAGGCGTTTTCCACCAGGGCCGGGTCCCGGCCCTCGATGATGGCGACCATCTCGCCGCCGGTAATGGTCTCCTTCTCCAGCAGATAGGCGACTACTTTGTCCATGTCCTCCCGGTTCTCCTCAATGACCTCCACCGCCTGCCGGTAGCAGGCGTCCAGGATGCTCTTGACCTCCTTGTCCATCAGCGCCGCCGTGTCCTGGGCGCAGTCCAGACCGTAGCCGCCGTCCAGGTATTGGTTCCGGGGGGAGCCGAGGGCCATCATGCCCACCTGGTCGCTCATGCCGAACATGGCTACCATGTTCCGGGCGATGCCCGTGGCCTCCTGGATGTCCTGGGACGCGCCGTTGGTCATGGTGTTCATCACGACCTGCTCCGCCGCGCGTCCGCCCATGGACACCATGATTTTTGCCATCAGCTCATCCTTGGTGCGCAGGTTGGTTTTGTCCTCCTCCGGCATCAGCAGGGTGTAGCCCAGGGAACCCTCCGTGTGGGGGACGATGGTGATTTTCTGGACAGGCTCGGCGTTTTTCTGCTTCCAGGCCACCATGGCGTGGCCCACCTCGTGGTACGCCACCAGCTTTTTCTCGAACTCCGTCAGCACGGAGTTTTTCTTCTCGCTGCCGGCAATGACGAACTCGAAGGAGGCCAATAAATCCTCCTGGGTCACAAGCTGCCGTCCGTGGCGGACCGCCCGGAGGGCGGCCTCATTGACCAGGTTGGCCAGGTCCGCGCCCACCGTACCGGCGGTAGCCAGGGCGATCTTCTTCAGGTCCACGTCCTCCGCCAGCTTGATTTTCCGGGTGTGGACCTGAAGGGTGGACAGACGGCCCGCCAGATTGGGCCGGTCGATGGTGATGCGCCGGTCAAAGCGGCCGGGACGCAGCAGGGCCTTATCCAGCACCTCGGGCCGGTTGGTGGCCCCCAGGACGATCACGCCCTTGCCGGGGTCGAAGCCGTCCAGCTCCGCCAGGAGCTGGTTGAGGGTCTGTTCCCGCTCGTCGTTGCCGCCCATGCGGTTGTCGCGGGATTTGCCGATGGTGTCGATCTCGTCGATGAAGATGATGCAGGGGGCCATTTTGCTGGCCTCCTTGAACAGGTCACGGACACGGGACGCACCCACGCCCACGAACATCTCCACGAAATCGGAGCCGGAGATGGAGAAGAAGGGGACTCCCGCTTCTCCGGCCACGGCCTTGGCCAGCAGGGTCTTGCCGGTGCCCGGAGGGCCTACCAGCAGCGCGCCCTTGGGCAGCTTCGCGCCAATCTCCGTGTACTTTTGGGGGTTGTGCAGGATGTCGATAATCTCTTGCAGCGATTCCTTGGCCTCGTCCTGCCCGGCCACGTCCTGGAAGGTCACGCCGGTCTTTTTCTCCACATAGACCTTGGCGTTGGCCTTGCCGACTCCGCCGATGCCGCCGATACCGCCCATGCCTCCCTTGCCGCCGATGCCCCGGAAGAGGAAAATGGTCACGCCCAGAATCAGGAGCATGGGCAGCACGTAGCTCAGCAGCAGGGTAATCATATAGGCGGAGGGGTCCGCCGGCTTGGTGGAGCCGGTGACGTTGTGGTCGATCAAGAGCTGCATCAACTCAAAATCCTCCACGCCGGCCAGGGGGATGGTGACGTACTTGACCTCCTGGGGGGCGCTGGGGGCGGGGAGAAGGGCGTTCATCAGGTTCTGCGTCTGCTGCTGTTCCTCCGGCAGCTCGTAGGTGAAGCCCTCCTTCAGGGTGAAGGTGTACTTGCCGCTTTCAAAGTCCACCGTGTCCACCGCGCCTTGGGTCACGAGCTGGCGGAAATCGGTATAGGGGACCTCGACCACGCTGGCATTCTCGTAGGACGAGGTGCAGCCGCGCACCAGAATGGTGGCCACCAGGGCCCACAGGATCAGCTGCGCCAGGCCGAACAGATTGCGTTTTTTGTTGTTGTTTCCGTTTTGATCCGGTTTCAAAGGAGTATCCCTCCTAAATTCTTTTTTTCGTAACAGCAAAGCACATCATACCATATTCCCGCCCCAAAAACAAGGAATGGGGATGTAAACTTTCTGTGACACTTTTCCTGCATTTTTGCGGTTTTGCGCAAAGACCCAGGGCGTTGGGGGGACGCCCTGGGTCTGCTTTTTTATTTTGCGTACTCGATGGCGCGGGTCTCCCGGAGCAGGTTTACCTTGATCTGACCGGGATATTCCAGCTCGTCCTCGATTTTTTTGGCAATGTCCCTGGCCAGCAGGACCATCTGGTCCTCACTGACCACCTCAGGCTTGACCATGATACGCACCTCGCGCCCGGCCTGGATGGCGAAGGATTTCTCCACCCCGTCAAAGGAGGAGGTGATCTCCTCCAGCATCTCCAGGCGCTTGATATAATTTTCCAGATTCTCGCGCCGGGCGCCGGGGCGGGCGGCGGAGATGGCGTCAGCGGCCTGGACCAGGCAGGCGACGATGGTCTGGGGCTCTACGTCGTTGTGGTGGGCCTGGATGGCGTGGATGACGCCCTCGCTCTCCCGGTACTTTTTGGCCAGCTCCACGCCGATGGCGACATGGGAGCCCTCCACCTCGTGGTCGATGGCCTTGCCCAGGTCGTGGAGCAGGCCGGCCCGCTTGGCCTCCATTACGTTGGCTCCAATCTCAGCGGCCAGCAGGCCAGCCACGTGGGATACCTCGATGGAGTGGTTGAGTACGTTCTGGCCGTAGCTGGTGCGGTAGCGCATCCGGCCCAGGAGCTTGACCAGCTCCGGGTGCAGGCCGTGTACGTTGGTCTCGAAGATGGCGCGCTCGCCCTCGGCCTTGATGGTCGCGTCCACCTCCCGCTTGGCTTTCTCCACCATCTCCTCAATGCGGGCGGGGTGGATACGGCCGTCCAAAATAAGCTTCTCCAGGGCCAGACGGGCAATCTCCCGGCGGACCGGGTCAAAGCAGGAGACGGTGATGGCCTCCGGCGTGTCGTCGATGATGAGGTCCACGCCGGTCAAGGTCTCCAACGTGCGGATGTTGCGGCCCTCCCGGCCGATGATACGGCCCTTCATCTCGTCGTTGGGCAGGGGGACCACCGAGACGGTGGCCTCCGCCACGTGGTCGGCGGCACAGCGCTGAATCGCCAGGGAGATGATCTCTCTGGCTTTGGCGTCCGCCTCGTCCCGGCAGCGGGCCTCGATCTCCTTGATCTTCATGGCGGACTCGTGGGTGACGGCGGCCTCCAGCTGACTGAGCAGGTAATTCTTCGCCTCCTCGGCGGTGAAGCCGGAGATGCGCTCCAGCTCCTCCAGCTGCTGGTTCTTGTACTGGTCCGCCTGCTGCTGGGTCTGCTCCAGGTGGGCGATCTTCTGGGAGAGCTGCTCGTCCTTGCGCTCGATGTTTTCGGTCTTGCGGTCTAAATTCTCTTCCTTTTGCTGAAGGCGGTGCTCCTGGCGCTGTAAATCAGCCCGGCGCTCCTTCACTTCCTTGTCATGCTCATTTTTGGCTTTTAAAATCTCTTCCTTTGCTTCTACCAGTGCTTCGCGTTTTTTGCTCTCGGCGCTCTTATACGCCTCGTTGACGATACGGGTCGCTTCATCCTCTGCGGAGCCGATCTCTCGCTCCGCGGTGCTTTTTCGACGGTTCCATCCGATCACGCAGCCAAGAACGGCGCCGATCAGGATACCTATCAAGCCCCCAATGATATAGGGCAGCATTGGTTTTACACCTCCAAAATTTTTCAATTGGCATAAAATCAGCCGCAGCTTCCGCGGACGGCCCGCGTGTTTCTGCGGCAACTGAAAAACATCCCCAAGGTTTTTCATTTTTGTCCTGGGTATATTGTAAAGGCAATGGAAGCCCATGTCAAGATTTATTCACATTTAGTACAAATTTCTTCTGGGAAAAATGACGAAAAAACCGGGCGCAGGCCTCCGCCCGCGCCCGGAAGCGCCATTTTTCAGCCGTGGGCCCCGCAAGGCTCCTCGATGGTCACAATAAATTTTTCCAGAAGTGCTACTGGCTGGTAACGCAGCTTGGAGGCCCGCAGGCCCAGGTCGCCCGCGTCGTCCTCCCGGTTGATGAAGGCCGCCGTCCCGCCGGCGAAGCGCTGGGCAAACTGCGCCACCAGCATCTGGTAACAGCCCTCGTAATCCCGGTCCGCCTTTTCGATGTGGGTAAACAGGGTGTCCCCCACGATCTCGCCCAGGGAAAAGCCCACCACGCCGCCGTCCACCCGCAGCACGCCGCCCTTCATATCGTAGGCGGACAGATGCTCCAGCACCTCCCGGTTCTTGGAGACCTCCTCGTGGAAGGAGGGGGCGGCCTTGTCCCAGCCGGCGGCGTAGCGGTCCAGAAAGGCCAGCACCTCCGGGACCTGGTCCTCCGTCAGGTCCCCAAAGGTCCAGTTCCCATAGGTTTTCAGGAATTTATTGACATGGTTCCGGGGGCCGCTGAGCTTTTTCCCCCGGAAAAACTGCAAGTCCTCCGCCCGGTAGAGATAGTCGAAGCTGTCCCGGTTGGCCGTGGCGGCGCTGTTGGGGAAAAAGTCCTGGAGCCGGTCCAGCTCCTCCCGCGGAACGGGGCAGAAGGAGATGGGCAGCTGCTGCCGGCAGCAGTACTCCGCGATGCGGCGGAAGTGCTCCGGCCTTCCGCCCCCCAGGGGGAGGGGGAAGGTGGGGCCAAGGCCGGGATAGTCTACCTTGAAGTAGAGCGAGCCGTCACAGACGGCGTATTCCGTCCGGTACATATCCCGCCACATAAACACGGTGCCGGGGGTGGTGTCGCAGATGCGCCCGCCGCTGTATTTGAAAAAATCCCGCAGGCGGGGCAGTTCCCCTAACGTCAGGGGCTGAAATTCCAGCATAGTTTCAATCCTTATCTTTGTGTGATTTCGGGGCCGAGCCGGCCGGAATACCAGCCGGTCACACCGTTTTTCTTCGCCAATACCCCGCGGGAGGTCACCTCGGAGATGGACAGGACCTCCCCGGCGGATACAGGCAGACAGTAATCCGTGCAGTCCTCACACCAGGGGCCGTCCTTCCCCTGGCGCAGGAAGCGGGTGAGAATATCCAGCTCCCGGCCGCTCTCCAGATGGCGGCAGCGGGTAAATTCCCCGCCCCGCTCCAGGATCTCCACCCGGCTGCGGCCCCAGCGGATGTTGATGGAGTCCGGGCTGGCCGGCTGGCTGTCCAGGGCCGTGTACTGGGGCAGGCCGTCCCAGCAGGTCCAGGAAAAGTCCTGGGAGCCGTCCTCCGGAATGAGCAGCGCGTTGAGCTGGCCGTCCAGCTTCAGCACGCAGGCCCCGTCGATGGAGATGATCTTCCGGTCCGGCAGGATGATGGGGGCGGAGCTGGGGATTTTTTCCCGGTAGAGGGTGGTCGGCCAGTGCCCCACCACCACCCATTTGTCAAAGCGGAGGCCCTGGCCCAGGAAGTCGTCATTTTTCATGCACTTCCAGCCGTCCAAATCCTCCATATGGGTCAGGGAGGGCACTCCGCCGTGGACAAAGACGAAATGCTCCCCCTCCAGAATGGTGGGCATCTCCCGCAGCCATGCCCAGACCTCCGGATAGGTCCGGCGCAGGTCCGCCCGGAGACGGGAAAAATCCTCCCACTGCTCAAAGCCGCCCTCGCGGGCCATCTGGCGCAGGATGGATTCCGGGTGCTGGGGCAGGAACCAGGAGAAAAACCGCTGGTCCCACGCACCGCTCTCCAGAAAGCGCAGCACATACCCGTCGCAGTTGCCGCAGACACAGTGGACCGTGTATTTTTTTTGCAGGTCCATCACATACCGGGCCAGCTCCAGGCTTTGGGCGCCCTTTTCCAATAAATCCCCCAGCAAAATCAGGATATCGTTGGTACAAAAGCCGATTTTCCCCAAAAGGCCCTCCAAAAAGGGCAGGTTTCCGTGGATGTCGCTGATGACGGCGATCCGGCGGCCCGGCTCCGGGCGGAAGGGCTTTATGAGGGGCTTCACAGCGCCGCCTCCAGGGCGATCCAACCGTTTTTCTCCCGGCGGCGGGTGACGTGCAGGCCCTGGCGCTCCAGGGCGGCGGCTACCTCGTCCCCGCGGGCGTCGATGATGCCGGAGCACAGGAACACCCCCTCCGGGGCCAGCAGGGCCGGGACCTGGACCGCCAGAGGAATGATCACGTCGGCCACGATGTTGGCCAGCACCAGGTCGTACCGCTGCCGGGCCAGGGTCCGGGACAGGTCCTGGTCCTCCAGGACGTTGCCCGCCTGGACGTGATACCGCGTCCGGTCCACGCGGTTCAGGGCGGCATTCTCATAGGCCACGTCCACCGCCTTGGGGTCGATGTCCACCGCTTCGGCGCGCTCCGCCCCCAGGCACAGGGCCGCAATGGACAAAATCCCGCTGCCGCAGCCCAGGTCCAGCACCCGGAAGCCCGCCTGGGTGTGGGCCTCCACCCCCTCCAGGCAGAGCTGGGTGGAGGCGTGTGCCCCGGTGCCGAAGGTCAGGCCGGGGTTCAGATAGAGAGGGGTCCGCCCTGGGGGGACAGGCTCCGCCCGCATCCACTCCGGGACCACGTAGAGCCGGGCGCCGATCTCCATGGGCTGGTAGTACTTCTGCCAGCTGTAGGCCCAGTCGTTTTCCGTCAGGGGCACGGTGGTGTACTCCCGGCCAAGGCTCTGGGCGTACCGGGCCAGAAGCGCCTGGCCGTCCGGGTCGTCGGTAACGTAGAATTTCACCCGGCACACGCCCCGCATCCGCTCCAGAAGCTCCTCGTCCACATAGTCCCAGTATTGCCGGTTTTGCTCTAAAAATTGCTGGAATTCCTGCTCGTCCTCCACCACCAGTCCGGTGACGCCGGCGGCGATGAGCTTTGCGCTCACGTCCTCCAGCTCCTCCGGGGCGGTGTTGACCGATACCTCCAGCCACTTCAGCTCTTCCATCTCTCAGCGCTCCGTTCCAATATAAAACAGGGCCAGGGTGCCGGGGCCGGAATGCGCCCCGATGACCGGGCCGATGTAGTTGATGACGATCTCCCGCACGCCGAACCGCTCCCGGACCATCTGTGCCAGGGTCTGTGCGTCCTCCGGGCAGTCCCCGTGGCTGATGAACACCGTTTGACTGTGGGGGTCGATGGCGGTCTGCTCCATCTTGTCCATCAGGGCCTTCAGCGCCGCCTGACGGCCCCGCGCCTTGCCGATATTGACCAACCGGCCCGTGTCGTCCACATGCAGCACCGGCTTGATGTTCAGCATGGTGCCCATCAGCGCGGTAGCGCCGGAGATACGGCCCCCGCGCTTGAGAAAGTGCAGGTCGTCCACGGTGAACTGGTGGCAGATGGACAGCTTGCGGGTCTCAGTCCAGTCCCGGACCTCCTCGATGGAGGCGCCGCCCTGGCGCTTTCTGGCCGCCAGATAGACCAGCAGGCCCTGGCCCATGGAGGCGCACAGGGTATCTACCGTAAAAATTTTCCGCTGGGGGTATTTTTCCATAAGCTCCTCCGCCGCCAGCCGGGAGGACTGGTAGGTGGAGGACAGGCCGGAGGAGAAGGCTAAAATCAGCACGTCCAGGCCCTGCTGAAGAAAAGGCTCCATTACCTCGGTATACTGGGCGACGTTCATGGCGGAGGTGGTGGCCACCTCCCCGTGGCGCAGGCGGATATAAAATTCGTGGGGGTTCATATCCCGGTTGTCCGGGTAATTATAGTAATTTTTGTTGTGGATGGTGAAGGACAGGGGCAGGACCTGGATGTCCAGGTCCCGGGCCAGTTCCGCGCTCAGGTCGGCGGAGGAGTCGGTGAGCAGTACAAAGGGCATACGCAAAAAGCCTCCTATTTCGTGGTTTTCTTGGGGGAAGGACCGGCTTGGCCGGATTCCTGCATGATGTCCAGCAGCCGTGCGCAGGCGAGCTGATTGGCGTAGCTGCGCAGGGCCAGGTCCAGGGCGGTCCGGGCCAGGTCCTTCGGGTCGTCTAACTCCTCCAGGGAGCGGGCCGTTTCGGTCAGAGCCGCGTCCAGAGCGTTGGTGAAGTAGCCGTACAGGGTTTCCGGGGGATTGCCCCTGGCCTGGGCGGCGGACAGCAGCACCCCGATCTCCCGTACCGAGAGCACCCGCTTCAGGGCGCACATGGCGGTGAGATAGCCCAGGTGAACCGGACCGTAGCGCTTGCCCTCGGCCCGCGGGACCAGGCCGTCCTTGATATAGTTATTCACCATGGCCGGGGTCAGCTTTTCGTCCTGGTCAAACCGGATGAGCTGCCGGGACATATAGGCAATGATCTGGTCCATATACAGAGCAATGTCCGGCAGCTCGTTCCAGGCGGCGGGCCGCTCCTGCTCCAGACGGCGTTTGAGTTCGTTCAGCTCCTCCAAGCGTGAGGCCTCCTCTCAAGAGTGTGGTTCGTAGTATCCATGTTAACTGTCTCGTTTGCGGTTTTGATACCGGCGGCGCAGCCGCTCCAGGGCAGGTCCGTACTGCACAGAGCGCATCCGGGGGAACGCGGCCATCAAGCGGCCCTCGCCTGCGTCCTTTTCCGCAAGCGATTGCTCCAGCTTCTGGCGTAAAGCCTCGGTCCGCTCCAAAAATCCCTCCCGGCGGTCGGCCAGCTCGCCCTTCCACTCGATCAAATCCGCCTGCATCACGTCCCGGAGATTCTGGCCCCGTTCCGCCGCCTCCAGCACCCGGTCGGCGATATTTTCGCCAATCTCATCGGACAGGGCGTGGAGCTGGGCGGCGGCCTCGTCGAGCTGAACTAACCGCCGGTTCAGCTTGGCGATGGTGCGCAGCGTGGAGGTCAGGTCCAGCAGCATCGCCGCCAGAAGCAGAGCCAGAAAAATCAGGCCCAGGGTATGGGGGAAATGGGCGACGCACCAGAGCACCAGCGGATGGATCGCGTCCACCACCACCAGGCAGGCTACGCCCCAGGCCAGCGAAAAACGCAGGCAAATATAACCGTTCAGGTTAAAGGGCTGGTCGGAGTAGTCCCACCAGTGCTGGTGAAAGAGCTTTTCCAGCGCAAAGCCGGTGAGCCATTCGATGGCGGAGGTGACCGCCACCGAGCCGAGGAAAAGCAGAAATTGGTTCTCCCGCAGGGGGAGCAGGCAGGCCAGCACCGCCAACGCGCCAAAGCCGTACACAGGGCACCAGGGACCGTTGAGAAAGCCGCGGTTGATGAACTGGCCGGTGACGAGTGCGTGGTAGGCCACCTCCAGGCACCAGCCCAGAAAGGCGTAGATGAAGAAAAGAAAGAGTGTTTCGTACATAGCGGCCGCCTCCTGAGTGGTTTGAGTGTATTATAGTATGATTTTGCAAAAATGTCCAGAGGGGGCGTGGGGTTTCGGTTCGGTTCGGGCATGAAAAACGTGTCCCCTTTCTGGAAGGGGACACGTTTGACAAGCTCTATTCGATTCCAAGCTCCTCCAGGGCGCGGCGCAGAGCGCGCCACTGTACCAGCAGGGTTTCGTGGTGCTGGTGGCCGGCTTCAGTCAGGTGATAGTATTTTCGGGCGGAGCCTTCGGAGACCTCGCCCTGGTAGCGCTGGGCCAGCCCGTTTTTGGACAGCTCCCGCAGCAGAGCGTAAGCGGCGCTCTCACGGCTATCCGGAAACGCCGCGTGGAGCCGGGAAAGCATTTCGTAGCCGTATTTGTCCCCCTGGGCAAGCAGGTGGACCAAACATAGCTCCATTAAATCTTTTTTCAGCATAGAGAGACCCCCGTGAATAGCAGGCCCAGGACGCTGATGCGAATGGCTCTCTGAATGGCGGCATCCAGGAGAAAATCCATGCTCCATATAATGGACAAAATACACACGCACAGGCATAAAATGGTCAGTCCCAGCACGTAAACGGCACGCCAGCGGCGGTGGGAGGTATGGGCGCGGTTCAGACCGATGAAGCCGAGAACACCTCCGGCCAGGCCAAGAAGGAGAATGATGCGGTCAAAGTTGAAAATCACGTTCAGGCCGGCCCATATGCTGTCCAAATAGTTCAGGAACGTAACGAAAGTCTGTGTGTAGAAGGCCACAAGCACCAGCGCTACGGCGGCAACGCAGAACAGAAGCAGTTCTGCGCATAAGAACAGCACCAGATTTTTTGAGAGAGGTCCTTTTTCCTCCTGCTGAAACCAGACGAAGGAGAGAACGGACCCCAATATCAGAAAAAATGGGAGGAATAATGCGTAGACATTGTGCAGGGAACCCCAAAAAATGGGGCATAAGAGGCAGAACGTCAACACTCCGAACACGGTCAGCCACCGCCAGATGCCTTTCGATACGCCCAGGTCCTTGACGATTTGCAGCGGATGGGACAGGTCCGGGTCCGGCAGCTCGGTGTAGTCCGATAAAATTTCCTCGGCCTCCTGCTTGGGATACCACCAGCGTATCCAAAAAGCAAAGCGTTTCCATGGGGTCTGTTTCATTCTCTTTGCACCTCCTGAAATTACTGCGAAAAAATTACTAACAAAAATATAATAATATGGAATGTGCAGATTGTCAAGAGAAATTTTTTGGGGGGTGCTGATTTGCCCTCTTCCCCCTCATCCGTCACCGCCTGCGGGTGACCCCCCGTTCACTCAATATTCCGCAGGTAAGCCTCCGCGCCGTACCGCAGACACCGCTGAAGCCGCTCCTCCCCGCGCTTGATGGTCCGGGAAACGGTAGAACGGTCGATCCCCAGCCGGTCCCCAATCTGCCGCATGGTCATGCCCTCCCCGTAGTACAGCGCCAGCACGGCCCTCTGCTTCTCAGTAATGTCCTCCTGCATGGCCCGGACCAGGTTGCGCTTGAGCCGGCTTAACTCCTTGGTGTTGTCCTGGGCCATCTCACGGGTGTACACGGCCATATCCGCCGCGTAGCCCCTGCCTCTCCTATAGCGTGTACTTGGCATTCCGGCGATACCCCCTCTCATAATAGCGCTCCGTCAGCACAGCCAGCTCACGGGCCTCCCGCAGCATCGTGGACAGCATCCGGATACGCTCGTCCAACAAAACGCGGTCCCGGCTGGTCTCCGCCCGGCCCAGCTCGTCCTGGAGCTGGCCTATGCGCTGGTTGAGCATCCCGGCGTGCGCGCGGTACTCGACAGACAGCTCTGATAATGTCATAAAATCCCCGCCTCCAATCTTTTTTTAAAAATGTCGAAAAATTTTTCAAATTCCGCTTGACAAATTTGAAATCCTCTGCTAGAATATCCCTTGCTGTTGGACAGCCTGTTCAAGCGATGCTGGTGTAGCTCAGCTGGTAGAGCAGCTGATTTGTAATCAGCAGGTCGGGGGTTCGAATCCGTCCACCAGCTCCACAATTTCATCCGGAGGAGTTCCCGAGTGGCCAAAGGGGGCAGACTGTAAATCTGTTGCGTTAGCTTCGGTGGTTCGAATCCACCCTCCTCCACCAAATGTCCGAGAAGTTTTCCTTCCCGGACATTTTCTCACTCCGGCCATCACCAAAAGCAATACGAAAATGGGAATTTATAGAACCTAAGTTCTATCACTTCCCTAGAATACTCCATCTTTCGCAAAAAGTCAAGCCCTTTTATATTATTTTTGGTGATAAAAGAAAAATGAGGTGTTTCTATGGAGCAGGTATCGACCTTTGGCGCCCGGCTTCGCGCCCTGATGGAGGAGCAGGGGGAGACCTATCTCTCCCTGGCCCAGCGGCTCAAAATGAACCCCCAGACCCTGAACCGGTATGTTTTGGGACAGCGCAGTCCCAAGGTGACCTCCGCCGCCGCCATTGCCGGTGCGCTTGGCGTAAACCCCCTGTGGCTCCAGGGCTACGATGCGCCGAAATACACCGGCCTGCCGCCCCAGGTCCCGGCCATCCCCCCCAAGCCGGAGGCTTTGGTCCCGATCCTGGGTTCTATCCGGGCGGGAATCCCGGCCCTGGCCCAGCAGGACATCCAGGGCTACGCCCCGGCGGATGTGCCCATGCCGGAGGAGTACTTTTATCTTCGGGTGGACGGAGACAGCATGATTGGCGCGGGCATCCGCCCCGGCGACCTGGTGCTGATGCGCCGTCAGGAGGCGGCGGAGAGCGGCCAGATCGTGGCCTGCCTGGTGGATGGCGAGGCCGCCACCCTGAAACGCTTCCGCCAGCAGGGAGATATGATTATGCTCCAGCCGGAAAATCCGGACTATGAGCCGCGCTTCCTGTCCGCCCAGGACTTTGAGCTGGGCAATGCCTGCATCGTGGGCGTCGCCGTGCGGCTGGTGAGGGATTTGTAGAAGCCTGCCCCTGAAGCAAAAAAACGCCGCCTGACGCAGTTCATGCACGTCAGGCGGCGCTTTTTTGTTTATTTGGCCCGCAGCATCCGGCTGGCATTTAAGATCGCCAGTACAGATACGCCTACGTCGGCAAACACCGCCGCCCACATGCTGGCCCGGCCTGCCGCCGACAGCGCCAGCACCAGGACCTTTACTCCGATGGCAAAGACGATGTTCTGTTTCACGATCGCCAGCGTTTTTTTGGCGATGCGCACCGCCGC